>JBGUUX010000084.1:0-10825 GCA_045133915.1 Eubacteriales bacterium
GTATCCTTAAAGAGAAGGATAGGATAGGAAGGACCTACACGGAAGGGACCGTACTGGTCTTCGTTTGTGGAAACGAGGCAGTTGATACCCTCGCTGAAATATTCGTAAGCCTTAAGAACGTCGTCGGCTGTCTCCTCAGAGTAGTCACGGACTGTGATACGACGGAGCATTTCGTTAAGGTCGGGAGTAGGCTTGTGGAACGCCCACTTTGCAAGCTCGGAAATAAAGGAAGGATAGAAGCCGTAGTGGTGGCTGTCCATAGTTCCGCAGAGTCCGTAGTTCTCGTGCATCTCACGCATATTGTTATAGCGCTTCATCCACTGGTAGGGTGCGGGCTCGTAAGGAATGGTACCGATATCCCAGGTAAGACCGCCTGTGTTGGTCATAGCGTAAAGCTTGATGCCTCTTTCCTTTGCAAGCTTAGCTTCGCTGGTAAAATACTTGCCGGGACCCTCAAAGAAGAGAGTGTAGTCAACGGTACGGTTAGCTATTCCCTCTCTCATTACGTCCTCGAACATCTCAAAGGTAACGAGAAGTGTAAGGTCGGTAGGAATGTTACGGAGCAGATCAAGACGGTACTTTTCTTCTACGTAACCCCAGTTATATGTCCAGAATACGATATCTGCATCAGGCTTTTTAGAACGGATGATGCGCTTGATCATATTGAGCCAGAGGGGGAAGTCGTAGCAGGGCCACCAGCCGGGGCTGGGCTTGCCGTTTACTATGGGGTTGCCGTTACCGTCGATATTGTCAAGACGGAGTATACCTGTGGTATGGGGGTCTTTACTGGGGAACTCGCAGGACTCGCCAACAAATATTACGCCCTTGAAGTAGGGGCAACGCTCAAAGAGTCTGCCGTAAAGGTTCTCGTAGAACTCTTCTGCCTCGGGACCCTCGGGATATACACGGCTCTTCATATAGCTGTAAGCGTATACGTCAACGCCCCACTCTGCAGCACGGTAGCAGAGGTCGTTGAAATCGAGATAGCCGTGAGGTGTATAGTCGATATCCTCAACAAAGATAAGAAGCGCATTGATGCCTGCATGGGCTATAGCCGCAATATGCTCCTCGGGGAACTTGTCAAGTGCATAGCCGGAATGTATCATACGGGGGCTGTAGAGAGAGGTTCTTACCTCCTCGCCTACCTGAAGGAAGGGAGCTTCCTCAAGGTTCATAAGATCCTCAAGGTAGAAGCCTGCCTGAGAAGCGGCACGGGTGTCACGTCCGCAGAGAGTAACCTTATTCTCTGTTACGGTGAAACGGTAAGAGTTCTCCTCAAGGGTAGGGTCTACCGCATAAGCAATAGTCTTGCCCTCTGCCTCATCCTCAAACATAACGCGTACAGATACACCCATAGAGGTGAAGAAGTAATCCTCTAAGTCACGGCAGGACTTTTCGATAACTCTGTCGTAGTCACGGGGGATGGTGATAGTCCAGGTGGAATCTATCTCTATCTGGTTGTCAGCTTTTTTACGGTCGAGGTCGCGGCGGTTCTTTTTATGAACTACCATCATACGCTCTCTGAACTGATAATTTCTTTCCATAGCTGTTGCCTTTCGTAAATAAATATGATATAGTAATTATATTATTTTAAAAAGGAATTGTCAATATGAAACTCAAAAGCTTCGGCGCTAACATAATACTTATCCTTGCCGCCTTTATATGGGGCTCTGCCTTTGTAGCGCAGAACCGTGCGGGAGACGTGTTGGGTGCCTTTTCTATAAACTTTACCCGAAACATGGTGGGATCGGCGGTACTTATACCCGTTTACCTCTTCTTTTCAAGAAAAGAGGATAAAAGGTCTGCCGAATATAAATCAAAAATGAAAAGCACCTTTATCGGAGGTCTCTTTTGCGGAATTGCTCTCTTTGCCGCATCCGCCTTTCAGCAGCTTGGTATCAACATCGGCAAGGACGAGGGCAAGGCGGGTTTTATAACCGTTATGTACGTGGTGCTTGTACCTCTTATAGGACTTATATTCAAAAAGAAGGTGGGACTGCCCACCTGGATAGCGGTGGCTCTTGCTCCCGTAGGTCTGTATTTTCTCTGTATCGAAAAGGGCTTTACTTTAGCTTATGCCGATATTCTGCTTCTTATCTGCGCTTTTATCTTTTCGATACACATCTCGGTCATCGATCATTTTTCGCCTAAAGCCGACGGTGTGCTGATGTCCTGCATACAGTTCTTTGTAGCGGGAATACTGTCATTGGTATGTATGCTCATATTTGAGGTAGAATATATACCTGCCATCCCCTCTGCCTGGGGCTCGATACTCTACCTGGGCATTATGTCCAGCGGTGTGGCGTATACCCTGCAGATAATAGGTCAAAAAAAGACCAACCCCACCGTTGCAAGTATTCTTCTCAGTCTTGAATCGGTGTTTGCCATGATATGCGGAGCGATCTTTTCTCAGACTATGCCCGACGGCAAAAAGATATTGGGCGCCGTAATCATTTTTGCGGCGGTGATACTTGCACAAATGCCCTCAAAAATGCAGAATGCAGAGTGCAGAATGCAGAATTAAGGTTGATTTTCTCCCGCGGTCGAAAATCTTCAATACAATATATTTTTATTTTCTGTTATTTGATACTTAATACCTATATTTTCTGCATACTGAATATATATCCGGACGGAATTTTTGGAACCCTTGCGGTGACAAAAATCTCCTCAACTCTGCACTCTGCACTCTGCACTCTGCACTTAAAATTCACTAACAAAGGACGATCATATGAACATACTCTATTGGTTTGAATCTATACGTACCCCTATACTTGACTCCTTCTTTTCAGCAGTGACCTTTTTAGGTCACGAGCTTATTCCTATAGCGCTTATATGTATCCTCTACTGGTGCGCGGATAAGAGACTGGCTTATAAGATAGGCTTTTCCTTCTTTTTAAGCGGACTTTTGACACAGTGTCTTAAGGTGACATTTCGAGTAGACCGCCCCTGGATAAAGGATCCCGACTTTAAGCCTGTAGGCAACGCCGTAGACGAAGCTACAAGCTATTCCTTCCCCTCGGGGCACACTCAGTCTGCTACCTCGGTTTACGGCTCACTTACTCTTTTCTGTAAAAAGCATTGGCTCAAGGTGATCTGTATACTTGCTTTTGTTATCGTAGGTATATCAAGAATGTACCTTGGTGTGCATACCTTAGCCGACGTTTTGGTCTCTATGGTTCTGACCTTTGGTGTTACAGTACTTGTATTTGGCTTCACCGATAAGTTTTATGACAACCGCAAGGCTGATATATGGGTGTGCATCGTTATGTTAGCCGTATCTATATCAACTCTTATATATGCGGTAGTGCTCCACAGTAAGGGTATCATATCCCTTGACTCTGCCTCAGACTGTGTAAAGTCGGGCGGTGCGGGACTTGCCTTTGCTATAGGATATATTATTGAGCGAAGATATATCAACTTTGATACCAAGGCTCCTCTGTGGCTGCAGATGATCAAGGTAGCTTTAGGTCTTGGCATAGCCCTTGGTCTTAAGAGCGGACTTAAGCTTATCCTTGGTGACAGTCTTGTTGCCGACGGTATAAGATATTTTGTCCTTGTGGCGGTTATTATAGTTATCTTCCCCATCATCATCAAAAAACTTTCTCGGCAGAGCTGAGAAAGTTTTCTTTTGCTATTGCAAAACCAAATCATTTGTGATATAATAACTCGGTAACAACGAGATATGAAATAAGGCCATACCGGCCGGGGAGCCAGCGGTGCCCTGTACCTGCAATCCGCTACAGCAGGGGTGGTTTCCCTTTTTGAGGGCCGAAGTTGTATGGTTAGCCCCGTATCAAAGACGTTGAGGAATGGGTCTCGTGCAATCGTTCGCTGTGAACCATGTCAGGCGGGGAACCGAGCAGCATTAAGCAGTTCGTTTCGATGTGCCGCGAGGATGCCTGTTCTGAGTCGGAGATGCGGTAAGCGCATATACCTTCTGTTCGATCTAAGGGTGTATGGTCTTATTTTGTATCTCGTTGTACTTATATCAAAATTTAACGGAGGAATACTTATGCATCAGGCTTTATACCGTAAATACAGACCCCAGACCTTTGACGACGTATACGGTCAGGATCATATCACCTCTGTGCTTAAATATGAGGTTGCAAACAACAAGGTCTCTCACGCTTACCTTTTCTGCGGAAGCCGTGGTACCGGTAAGACCACCTGCGCAAAGATACTTGCCAAGGCTGCTAACTGTCTTAACCCCAAGGACGGAGATCCTTGCGGTGAGTGCGAAGCCTGCCGTGCAATAGCAGATGAAGCTACCGTTGATATCCTTGAGATGGATGCGGCAAGTAACACCGGTGTAGACTATATCCGTGATATCCGTGATGCGGTGGTATACTCCCCTGCTATGCTCAAGACCAGAGTATACATCATCGACGAGGTTCATATGCTCTCCACCTCTGCCTTCAATGCTCTGTTAAAGACACTTGAAGAGCCTCCGGAAAAGGTCATATTTATCCTTGCAACAACAGAGGTACACAAGATACCCATAACCGTAACAAGCCGCTGTCAGCGATTTGACTTTCGCCGTATAAGAACCGACGTTATCGCAGACAGACTTAAATATATCGCAAACAACGAGTCCATCACCTTAAAGGATGATGCGGCTACCCTTATCGGCAAGCTGTCCAACGGAGGTATGCGTGACGCTATATCTCTCTTAGAGGTTTCTGCAGGACAGAACCACGAGGTAAATATTTCCCGTGTACGTGCGTGTGCCGGAATATCAGGCCGTGAGAATATAATAAACACAGTTAAGGCTATAGCAACAAAGGATTGGGACACACTTTTCTCTGTGATATCCGATCTTGTGGCTTCGTCTATGAATATCTCGGTATTCTGGCAGGACCTTATAGCCTTCTACCGTGATATGATGTTGGCTAAGGCTACAAAAAATGCTCTTAACAACTACGAGCTTACCGAGGATGAGATTACCGAAACAAAGGAATGCGCTTCCCTTCTCACCCTTGAGACTATAATGTACCACTCAAGACTTCTTGACCGCGCTCTTGGTGAGATGCAGTCTAAGACCTGCGATCAGCGTATATGCGCAGAGCTTACTCTGGTACGTATGAGCGAGGGCAAGCTTGCAACCGATACAGAGGCGCTTCTCTCCCGTATATCCGAGCTTGAGGGCAAGGTAAATATGCTCAGCGCTCAGCTTAAGGGCGGTAACGTAACAATGATCGAAGCAAAAGAACCTGAGCCTGCCCCCACCGAAGTAAACCCTGAACCCGTAAAGGAAGAAAAAAAGGCAGAACCCCAGCCGACGGCACCTGCCGATACTACCCGCGAGGTAGAGGACTGGGCAGAGATACTGCGTAAGATAGAGGACAAGGATCCCTCTTGTACTGCGTTCCTTGCTCAGACACAGAGTTGTATCATAGGCAACGAGTTTATAATAAAGGTTGCGGACGCCTTTGGCGTTATGATGCTTGACACCCCCGACAACCGAAAGACCATAACCGAAGCGATGGTTCAGACAAACCCCGACTATGCGGTATTGAACCTTAAGATAGCCGAGGATAAAAAAGTTAAGAAGCCGACGGCTTCTCCCTTTGACGAAATTAATTTTTAAGGAGAATAGATTATGAAGGCAAGATTACCCAAGGGTATGGGCGGCGGCCCCGCAAATATGCAGCAGCTTATGAAGCAGGCACAGAAGATGCAGGAGGATATGGAATCTAAGAAGGAAGAGCTTGCATCCCGTGAATATGAGATCAAGGCAGGCGGCGGCGCTGTGACCCTGACCATCAACGGCGAAAAGGAGATAAAGAGCCTTGATATCGACCCCGAGATCGTTGATCCCGATGATATCGAGACCATGACCGACATCCTTATAGCAGCGTTTAACGAGGCTATCAAGCGTGTTGACACCGACGCCGAAAACGAGATGTCCGCTATCACAGGCGCTCTCAACATGCCCGGCTTATTCTAATGTTACCTACTTTAGAAATTCTTATAGAGCAGTTCCGTAAGCTCCCCTCGGTAGGTCGAAAGTCGGCTGAGCGTATGGCGTATGCCATCCTTGATTACTCTAAGGAAGAGGCAGAGCTTTTTGCCAATGCGATAATAGACGCAAAGGAGACTATAAAGCGTTGTAAGCACTGCTTTAACTTCAGCGAGCAGGAAGAATGTCCCGTCTGCACCGACGAGGAGCGAGACAGAAGCGTTATCTGCGTCGTTGAGGATGCAAGAGATATCATCTCTATCGAAAAGGTCAAAGAATACCACGGGCTCTATCACGTTATAGGCGGTACCATATCCCCTATGAACGGTGTTACCCCCGACGACCTTAACATCCGTGAGCTTATCCACCGTCTGTCTGACGGCGAGGTGAAGGAGGTCATCATTGCCACCAACCCCACCGTTGAGGGTGAGACCACGGCTATGTATATCTCCAAGCTCTTAAAGCCCCTTGAAATAAAGGTGAGCCGTCTGGCATACGGTATGCCCGTAGGCGGTGAGCTTGACCACGCTGACGAGGTTACTCTGCTCCGTGCGATAGAAGGAAGAAAGACTTTATAAATGCAAAATTAAAGAAAAAACTGTTGCAGAAATGCAACAGTTTTTATTATTATTAAATCATTCTATCGGTTCTTCCACCGGTGTAAGGGGTGAGGTTGCCGACAGATTAAAGGACAGCGCTGAATACAGATTGCTGTCTGTTGCGGCATCGTAGCCCTCGAGAAGCTTGGACACCGTTATTTCACGGTTGCCATCATCTATGCTTATACTAAGCCCCTTGGAATATTTCTGCAAGAAATCAAGAGGAACGTAAAGCTTACCTTCGTATATAAAGGAAGGAGATACCATACGTACCTTTGCTCCGTTGACGTATGCTATATCCGAATCTACAATAAATCTCATAGACTGATCATTGCTCTCACGGGGGATATAACGAAGATCCTTTACCGTACCTGTTACGGTAAGCTTACACATATCCGACAGAGCGGACACAGGGAAATAGAGATTTCCGTATCTTACGGCGCAATCCTTAGGTATATCAACGTATACCGGCTTTTGCGACTCGGGAACCGTAGTACCCTCGGGGATATCCTCGCCTAACTGGAGAGTATACGCCTTGCTTTCGTCCTTTCCGTCTGCCTTGAGTCTCATTGAAAATACACCTGCAACAAGGGCAAACATAAGAAGGAACATGATAAAGAAGAGTACCAATCTTGCAAGTAAAAGCTTGCCCACAGCCTTCTTCTTTTTCTTGACACGGAAGCTGTGATTGGTTACCTTGGCACGACGCTTGATCTCAAGGTTCTTGATACTGCCGCTGACCTTCTTGCTGCTTTTAGCCATATCACGTCGGGCGTGAGTCTGGGTGCTTATCTTACGGTTGATCTCCTGACGGGAGTTGATCTGCTGTGTCTTTTTTGCCTGAGGCTTGGCACCTGCCGTACGTCGAGGGGTAGGCTTAGCCGAAGGCACTTTGTTCTGAGAGGGCTGTACCTTGGGAGTGGGCGACAGAATCTGTGCATTACGCTTTGCCGCCATATCCCTTGCCATTGCGGTCTTTTCGGCACGGGTAAGCTCTCTTTGGGGAGCAGGAGCTACGGGCGCAGTTTTGGGCGCGTTTTTATTCTTTTTCTTTGCAAAAACAGCCTTTTTAGGCGCTTTTTTGTTCACGGTGGCTCCTCCTCTCTTACGTAATTACAGTTATTGTATCACATAATGACGAAAATTGCAACAAAAAAATAAACAGTTGCCACGCAACTGTTTATTTATTTGGTTGTTTTATTTACTTTATACCTTTATATTCGGCTTTGACCTTGTTGTAGCTCTCCAGATTGCCTATATCGTATCGGCTGCCCGGCATCTCCATAGCGTAGACCGTTGACTTTTGACAGAGCCATGCAACAAGACTGCCCGGAGCATCGTAGCCGCAACCGTCCTCCAGAGCCTCGCCTATGCGGGCTGCGTCCTTGCGGGTATAGATATAGAAAGGAGGACAAACCCAGTGGGTCGCAGGTGTGGGAGATTTTTCTGTCATTTTGGTGATACGGTCGTTTTAATCAAACGTTAAGACCCCCCCCATTATCAGCTTATTTTAGTCGGCTTCGTAGAAACGCATAACCGAAGACGCCTTTTTTTCCTTATAATATTCAAGGAATGAGCAAAGCGAAAAGTCAAGGAGATTATCTCCTGCTATAACAAGGAGCTCGTCGTCTATACCAAGGGTATCAAGGGCAAACTTGATGTCCTTAACCGCACCCAAACGGGTCTCGTTGGTAAAGGTATTGTCGTTGACTACCCTTACCCTGTTCCCTGCCCAGTTTTCGAAATGACAGGCAAACTTGCCGTTTGAAATAACGATATATTCATCTATCATACCCGAGCGGTCTATATCCTCTATAAGCCAGTCAAGTATCGTTTTGCCCCCTACCTCTAAAAGGGGCTTGGGAAAATTTTCTGTCAGGGGATAAAGTCGGGTGGCATATCCTGCCGCTAAAATAAGACACTTCATATCGTTACCTCCGTTTTTAACAGTATAACATTTATTTGTTGAAATGTCAAATGTTCACCAGATAGCATATTGCCAATCCTGTTATCAGAGGTATAAAAAATGCGGCAAGAGTCCATCTGAGGCTTCCTGTTTCCTTCTTTATCGTAAGAAGGGTGGTAGAGCAAGGAAAGTGGCAGATACAGAATATGAGCACAGAAATACATTTTGTTATATCCCAGCCGTTAGTCACAAGCAAGTCTTTAAGCTGACTTATATTACCTATATCTGCAAGTACCCCCGAGCCTGTATAACCCATTATAATAAGAGGCAGAACTATCTCGTTTGCGGGAAAGCCTAAAATAAAAGCCAATAGTATCACACCGTCAAGGCCGAAAATAACTGCAAAGGGATCCAAAAAATCTGATATATGACTAAGTAAGCTTTGGCCCGATATGCTAACATTTGCCATAAGCCATATTATTACGCCGGCAGGAGCCGCTACCGCTACTGCCCTGCCCAGCACGAAGAGAGTTCGGTCAAGAAAAGAGCGTACCAACACCTCTCCCAGCTTTGGCATACGGTAAGGCGGAAGCTCCAGAGTAAAGGCTGATTTCTTACCCCGAAGAATAGTGTTTGAAAGCAGAAAAGAGACACCAAGCGTTATAAATACGCCAAAGAGTATCAAGCCGCAAAGCATGATGGGAGAAAGCCACCCTGCAAAGAACAGAGTTATAAGGGTTATAAGCATAGGAAAGCGACCGTTACAGGGTACAAAAACATTGGTCAGTATTGCAACAAGCCTCTCCCTTGGCGAATCTATAATACGGCATCCGCAGACACCCACCGCATTGCACCCCAAGCCCATACACATAGTAAGGCTCTGCTTACCGCAGCTGCAGGCACGGTAAAAACAACCGTCCATATTATAGGCTATACGGGGTAAAAATCCGCTCTCTTCCAGTAACGTAAACAAGGGGAAGAATATCGCCATAGGGGGCAGCATGACCGCCACCACCCAGCCAAGCACCCGCCATAGTCCGTAAACCAGCATCTCCCGTATAAAATCGGGCGCTGACATTGCTGTAAGTAAGCGGTTTATATAACCTTCGGCAATATTAAATCCCCGCGACAACAGCTCTGAAGGGTAGTTTGCGCCTATCACAGTAATATACAGTACCGCAAACAGAAGCAAAAGCATTATAGGCAGGGCGGTAAATCTGCCGGTTACTATACGGTCTATACGTTTGGTACGCTCTATACGTCTTTCGCTGTGGGAAAGTGTTTTTGAAGCTATACTGTGAGCCAGCTCACCTATGCGCTGTGCTATACGTTCCTGACATACCTCGGGGTAATAGCCTATAGCCCAAAGATATTCGTAGGCGTGGATGAACTCGGCCTCCTCTATACGGTCTCCCGATATTATACTCAGCTTCTCTGCACGACTGTAGCTGTCGTCTATAAGGGTAAGTGCGTATTCTATATCCTTGTCATAGCTTACAGTAAAACCCTTACCTAACTCACCGTCAAGGGCCAGAGTCACCTCTTTTATTCCCTTTTTGCGGTTTGCGGTACAGCTTATTACAGGAATATGTAAGAGCTTACTTAATTTTTGTTTATCCACGCTGACCCCGTATTTCTGCGCCTCGTCCCACATATTAAGCACCAGTATAACGTTAGGGGTCATCTCAAGTATCTGAAACACAAGGGTAAGATTTCTTTCAATGGTTGCGGCATCGCAGACTGCAAGGATCATATCAGCCTCACCCGAGTTTATATACTCTCTTGCTATCTCCTCTTCAGGACTGCGACTGTAGAGCGAATATGTACCCGGAAGATCAACTATACGAAAGTTCTTGTCATATACCCCTTGGGCAAGTTCAACCGTTTTTCCCGTCCAGTTGCCGGTATGCTGTTTCAAGCCGGTAAGGGCGTTGAACAGCGTGGTCTTGCCCACGTTAGGATTACCTGCAAGGGCTACCGTCTTCATCCGATTCTACCTCCACCGTAATGCTCTCGGCATCCCGATCTCTTATTGCTATAACCGCTCCCCGTATATTATACGCCTTCATACTGCCCCCTGAAGAAAGGATACAGCATACACAGCAGCCCCGTATGAGTCCCAGATCCATAAAGCGTTTTCGTATACTTCCGCAGTTTTTTACCTCGGTTACCATAGCGTTTTGTCCCGGTCTTATTCCCGATAACACAGTTTTATTCATTACAAATCACCTTGTTATCAGTATATAAAAAAATAAGCCTTTTGCTACTGCAAAAGGCTTCAGACTGTCGAAAAAGTCGGTCGGACATGTGAAATAATTAATTATTTCTATTCAATTCACCAACCAACAGATATTGATTAAA
>JBGUUX010000085.1:0-8562 GCA_045133915.1 Eubacteriales bacterium
ATGAATATAAAAGTAGCATCTCTTGCAGGCTTTTGCTTCGGTGTAAAGCGTGCCGTTGAGACCGTGGAGGAACTGACCGCAAATAAGGTCAAGGTATATACCCTTGGCAAGCTTATACACAATCCCACCATCATCAACTCCTTTGCGCAAAAGGGAGTGGAGATAATCGGCGAAGAGGATATAGACCGCATTTACGAAGCCACCGATGAAAGCAATCCCTCGGTGGTGGTCATCCGCGCTCACGGTGTGGTTAAGTCTATAAGCGACAAGCTTGACGAATGCGCAAAAAGCAATAAGTATTTTGCCGTATCCGATCAGACCTGTCCTCACGTTAAGAAGATCCATAAGATCGCAGAAAAGCATTCGCCCGATGCAGACGTTACTCTGATATTCGGAAACGTGGGACATCCCGAAGTGCAGGGAATATGCTCCTACGTAGAGGGTGAATATCAGGTGTTTGAAAAGTCGGATGACCTTGATTATGGCAATTTCACCAATAAAAAGGTGTTAATGGTGTCCCAAACGACACAAAAATTATCGGAATGGGAAAAAAGTCAAAAAAATCTCAAAAAGGTCTGTACAAATGCTTTAATTTTTGATACAATATGTAGTGTTACCGAAAACAGACAGACAGAGGTCGATACTCTCTCAAAAGAGGTCGATCTGATGTTGGTCATAGGCGGCAGAGACAGCTCGAACACCAACAAGCTGTACGAGATCGCCCGTAAAAATCAGCCTGAGACGTACTTTATTGAGTCTATAGACGATCTGCCTGACGTACAGGTGACAGCCCATACAATAGTGGGTATAGCTGCAGGAGCTTCAACTCCGGGCGGCATAATTAAGGAGGTAAAGAAGAAAATGAGTGAAAAAGAACTCGCAACCGCAAAGGAAAACTTTGCAGAATTACTTGATGCATCTTTCAAGACTTTAAATACAGGAGATATAGTTACAGGAACAGTACTGTCTGTTACAGACGCTGAAGTTCATGTTGACCTTGGCGCTAAGGTTACCGGTATCATTCAGTCTAGCGACATTATCGATCCTACAGTGAAGCTTTCTGACCTTTACAAGGTTGGTGACGAAGTTACTGCTAAGGCTGTTCGTGTAAGCGACGTTGAAGGTTTTGCTACCCTTTCCCGCCGTAGCATCGAGGCTAACGCTAAGTGGGAAGCAATCGTTGAAGCATACAACGAAGGCACTGTTCTCGAGGGTAAGATCACAGAGGTTGTACGTGGCGGTGTTATCATCGTTCTCAACTCTGTTAAGGTGTTTATCCCTGCATCTCAGACAGGTCTCAAGAAGGACGCTGACCTCAGCGTACTTCAGGGTACAGTACATAAGGTTAAGCTTATTGATATCAACGAGCAGCGTAAGCGCGCAGTTGCTTCTATCCGCGTAGTTGAGCGTGAGGAGCGCAAGGCTGCTGAGGAAGCTTTCTGGGCTACCCTTGAAAAGGACAAGAAGTTCACAGGTAAGGTTAAGTCCCTCACATCCTACGGCGCATTCGTTAACCTCGGTCCCGTTGACGGTATGGTTCACCTCACCGAGCTTTCCTGGAAGCGTATCAAGAATCCCGCAGAGGTTGTTTCTGTAGGCGATACTCTTGACGTATTCGTAATCGACTTTGACGTTGAGAAGAAGAGAATCTCTCTCGGCTACAAGACCGAGGAGACCAATCCCTGGACTCTCTTCACCAACCAGTTCTCCGTAGGTGACGTTGCTCCCTGTAAGATCGTTTCCATGATGCCCTTCGGTGCATTTGCAGAAGTGATCCCCGGTGCAGACGGTCTCATCCACATCTCCCAGATCGCTAACAAGAAGATCGGCAAGCCCGCTGACGTTCTTGAACTCGGTCAGGTAGTTGATGCAAAGATCATCGACATCGACGAAGAGAACCACAAGATCTCCCTCTCTATGAGAGCTCTCCTCGAGGATGAGGAAGAGATGGAAGTAGAGATCGTTGAAGAGTCTGCTGACGAAGAGTAATAACAACTTAAAAACCCTTGCTTAGGCAAGGGTTTTTTGAATGCAGAATGCAGAGTGCAGAATGCAGAATTAAGGAAGAAAGCAGGCTAATGCCTGCTTTCGTTTTTTTACTTTATAAGAAATTTTCCCATTCCGTGTGATTTGAAAAACTGAGTTAACGAGCGCAGTTTGGGTGGGGTAACCAGCCCATTATATTTTAGTTAATTTAGCGAAAGTCGCCATTAATTTTTTAGTGCCGAAGTTATCAAACATTACCTCGTAGAGATAGTCGCCTGACATATCTGTTACAGAAAGGATTATTCCGTGACCGAACTTGATATGTTTCACCTCGTCACCAACCGAGAGCTTTTCTGCGGATGCGGCGAACTTAGGTGTTGCCGAAACAGGTCTCTTTACCTCACGGGCAAAGGTGGAAACTGCGGAGCGTCTCATAGTCTGCTCATAGCCCGAGGGCTCACGGCGGTAGAGCTCCTCACGGGTACATCTGTCCTCAGGCAGTTCCTTTAAAAACCTTGAGGGCTGATTGTACTGGGTCTGACCGTACATCAGACGGTTCTTAACGTATGTAGTGCAGAGCTTCTTTCTTGCTCTTGTTATTGCAACGTAGCAGAGACGTCTTTCTTCTTCCAGCTCTGCCTGCTCGCCTATAGATTGGAATGAGGGAAAGAGCCCTTCTTCAAGACCGGGCAGGTAAACGTTATCAAATTCCAGTCCCTTTGCCGAGTGTATGGTCATCATTACTACCGCATCGGCATCTGCGTCATAGTTGTCTATGTCTGCAACCAGAGCCGCTTCCTCAAGGAACTGAGCAAGGGTTGCCTCCTCATGAGTCTCTTCAAAGGCAACTGCGTTGGATATAAGTTCCTCTACGTTCTGCAGTCTGTCCTCAGCCGCTTCGCCCTGCAGGATAAGCATATTTCTGTATCCCGAGAGGTCTATAGTCTTTTCTACAAGCTCGGAAAGGCTCTCGGTTTCCGCAATACCTCTTAAGGTGTTGATTATATCTGCAAAGTCCTTCAGCTTTGCGGCAACTCGCCCCAGAGCCGTGTATCTGTCTGCGTTACAGATGACCTCAAACATGGACAGACCTTCCATTTCGGCAAGTCTTTCCACCGCTTCAACGGTGGCGTCACCTATCTTACGCTTGGGCTCGTTGATTATTCTTTTTAATCTCAGGTTGTCCTGTGTACTTGAGATAAGACATAGATATGCTACGATATCCTTGATCTCTTTTCTCTCATAGAATCGGGTTCCGCCTAAGATACGGTAGGGAATACCGCTCTTTGCAAACACACCCTCAAGAGAGTTGGACTGGGCGTTCACACGGTAGAGTATGGCGTGATCGCTGAACTTTGTTCCGTTTTTAACGGTAGACTCAAGGATAGAGTCGGCGATGTATCTTGCCTCCTCCGCCTGATCGTTAAGCTGCTTGACCATGACCTTGTCGCCGTCTTCCTTTGCGGTCCACAGGTTCTTTTCACGTCTGCCGCGATTGTTGGCGATAAGATGGTTTGCGGTCTCTATGATATTTGCGGTGGAACGGTAGTTCTGTTCAAGCTTGACCACCTTTGCATCCTCAAAGACCTTGTCAAAGTTAAGGATGTTTTCTATTGTGGCACCGCGGAAACGGTAGATGCTCTGGTCATCGTCACCTACTACCATGATATTTCGGTAGTGTCCGGACAGCAGCACCGCCAGCATAAACTGAGCCTTGTTGGTGTCCTGATACTCGTCGATACATACGTACTTAAAGCGACGCTGATAATAGCCGCGGATCTCCTCGTCCTTTTCAAGCAGACGTACGGTACGTACAATGATGTCGTCAAAGTCAACGGCGTTTGCCGCCTCAAGACGCTTAGCGTACTCGGTGTATATACGAGCTATATTCTTTTCGTAAAGCTCCTTTGAAAACTGCTTTTCAAACTCCTCGGGTGTCATAAGGCTTTCCTTTGCCTTACTGATCTTGTTTATAACCGCCTTGGGCGCATAACGCTTGTCGTCAAGGTTAAAATCACGGATAATAGAGGTAACTAACTTCTTTTGGTCGTCGGTATCGTATATGGTAAAGCCGTTTTCAAGACCTGCCTCTACCGGATGACGGCGGAGTATACGCATACAGATGTTATGGAATGTACCTGCCCATATCTCCTCTGCCTCCTCGCCTATGACCTTGACAAGACGCTCCTTCATCTCGTTTGCCGCCTTGTTGGTAAAGGTGATACACATTATAGCCCAGGCAGGACAGGGGTTCTCGGCATATTTTACCATATATTTTTCAAGCTGCTCTGCAGGCAGACGGCTTGCCATCTCAAGCTCGGCTATATTGCCCTCGGACAGATCAAAGGGAATGTTTTTACTTTCATATCCCGTTCCGTAGCGTATTATGTTGGCGATACGGTTGACCAGCACCGTGGTCTTTCCGCTTCCCGCTCCCGCTACTACCAACAGAGGTCCTCTTACAGTCTTAAGAGCTTCACGCTGTCTGTCGTTGAGAAATGAATATATCTTATCAAAGCATTTGGTTTTGGCTTCTATATATCTTTGTTCCAATTTCTTTCCTCCAAAATAAGCTTCTTATATTATACTATAAATAAAAAAATTAATCAAGACTCACAAGATTATCAATTATTCGTCACATTAGATGAATATAATAATTATCGAAGGTCGAAACGCTTTCTGCGTTTCGACAAGCCGATAATATCGGCTTTTGCCAATTCAAATTAATAAAATTTGAATTGGCTCGACATTTATTGTAATGGATATAGACAAATTTTCAAAGAAAATTTGAAACCAAATCAATATTTGGTATCGAAATAGTGCGGTAGCACTATTTCGAATATCTATATCCATTATAATAGTATTGCATTATGAGTGCATGACAAGGCGTTCAAGGGAGCGTCAATTACCGCCCGAAAAGGGCGGACAAAAAATTACAGCCTATCCAAACCGGATAGGCTGATCTTAGTTAAGAGAAAAGGAAAAAACTGCGTTGTGGCGTGTAACAGGCAAGAAATTCTATCTTACCTTCAGAGCGCAGTTTGGCAGGGGCGACTCGCCCCTTAGCGCATTTTCTTCTGGTATGCAACTCTGGGGTCACCGTTTTCAAGATGGATGATACCGCAGTATACAAAGCCGTTCTTTTCAAGCATACGTCTCATGGGCTTGTTGCCCTCGTGAGTATCGCAGCGGATGTTGCGGCATTTATTCTTACGGCATATCTCCTCGCAGGCACGTACCATTGCGCCGCCGAGACCAAGACCCTTTACCGAGTTGTCTACGCAGATTCGGTGGATAAATGCATAATTTGAATCGTTTATCCACTTGCCGTCTATCTCAGCATAGGTAGGCTCTTCACCTAAGAAAATGCCTACACTTGCAAGGATCTTACCCTCCTCGCATACTACGTATCTGTTGCCTTCAAGGATATCCTTTTCAAGGATGTTTCTTTCGGGATAACCGTTCTGCCACTGATCTATACCCTGAGTAGCTATAAACGCTCTCGCTTCATCAAACAGCTCTTCGATACGGTCAAGCTCGGATATGTCTGCTTTTCTGATCTCAAGGTTGGTGATACGGCTCATCTTGGCTCTTACACGGTTGATGGAAAAGCCCTTGGCAGAGAAGTTAGCCTCATACTCGGTAACTATATTATCAGCCATATATTCGCTGTTATGAAGATCGTATGTAAGATCTTCCAGGTCAAAGCCCATGTACTTGAATTCTTCAAGGGAGAAATCAAACAGAGGTCTGTTGTCTGTCTTGAATACGATCTCGCCCGTGGGGATAAGGAGCTTTTTGTACAGCTCAAGGAAACCTCTGTCTGTCAGACGGCGCTTTGCGTGTCCGTTATGAGGCCAGGGATCGCTGAAGTTAAGATAGATACGCTCGATCTCGTTTTCTTTAAAAAGCTCGGGCAGAGTCATAGCGTCGCCTACGATAAACTTAACGTTGGTGATACCCTCATCCCTTATCTTTTCTGCTGCAAGCATGGCAACGTCGGGGATCTTCTCCATAGCTATGAACTGAGTATCGGGATTGCGTTTTGCGGTCTCAAGGATAAACTTACCCTTGCCGCAGCCTATCTCTACCGTAATGGGAAAACAGGGGATATCCTCTCTTTTGGTTATAAGAAGGTCAGCGCAATCGTTGAGACGAAGAGCGCCGTTCTTTTTTTTTCGCATTCTCATATTGAAATTTTTCGCTCCATATGTTATAATTACTATATATGCATTAAGTATACTATATTTTTATAAAAAAATAAAGACCTAAATTGAAATTTATTTAAGGAGAGACTGTATGGACAAGATAGTATTTCTTGCCACACTTGCAGGAAAGCTGAGCGAGTATCAGATGCCCTCTGATGTCGTTGAGAACAGCGTAGCTCAGGTCAAAGTATATATCGACCGTGTAAGTGATGCAGAATTTGCGGCAGATCCTGCTACAGAAGAGGATATTGCTGCTATCGCAAAGGACATTTACGACAAGTATATTGCGGCAATGGAGGCGGCGGAAGCTGCCGAGGCAGTGACCGAAACTGCAGAAGAAGAGGCTGCCGTTCAAAACGCAGAGCCTGTCGAAGAAGAACTGCCCGAGCCCGAGGAGATCCTTGCCATCGAGGAGACAAGCGTGGCAGAGATCTTTTCCGAAGACGAGCCTCCCGCACCCGAGGAGATAATAGAGCAGCTTGTTGCTACCGAGGAATATGCGGAGGAAAATCCCCCCATGTCCAGCGACGAAGCGTTCTTTGAGATGCTGGCAAAGGAAGCGGAGGGCGAGCGCAACGACAAGGCGCGTATAGAGGAGCTGGAGCTCAAGGCACTTGCCATGGCTAACAAGGATGACCCCGAGGCGGTTGCTCAGGTGCTCAGCCAGGACGAAAAGCTGGTAGAGATGGTAGCGGCAAGTGATATTGCCGAGGAGTTCGATCCTATCGAGACCGCTTTTGATCCTACAGAGCGTCCCGACCTTGCTTACGAGGAAGCAGAGGTTACAAGAGTGTTCTCTACTGCAGAGACCAGCGTAGCTCCCGATCTTATGATAGACAAGGACGAGCTTCGCCGTGTTGACGAGACAGCTCCCAAGAAGACAAAGAAGATCAAGCCCGAAAAGGAAAAGGTAAAGGGTTCATCCCTTTTCTGGACTCTGTTTATACTTACTCTGCCCATCACCGTGCCGCTGTTTTTGGCAGTATGCGGAGTGTTTGGCGTATTGTATGCGGCAGTTACCGCACTCATTATAGTCTTTACCGGCGCTATGATAGCAACGGTAGCTTGCGGAACCGCTCTTGCTCTTGTAGGTATCATATACGGCGCTACCCAGTGCTTTAAGGCGTTGCCTATAGGACTTTTTGAGATAGGCGTTGGTATAGCCCTCGGCGGTGTTACCATGCTTGTTTCCGTGCTTCTTTACAATATCGCTATACGTTATATCCCCCGTCTCTACAAACTGGTCGGCCGTTTTGGCGGATGGGTGTTCGGCGGTATAGGAAAGCTCTATACCAATATTAAGAAGGAGTGTGGCAAAAAGAAATGAAACCTACGTCAATAATTTTTATGATACTTGCCGCTATCCTTATAGTGGTAGGCGTTGTGGTCTGCATCGTTGGCGGAAGCATGACAGATAATTCCGCTCCCCTGCTCTGTGACGTAATAGATGCAGAGGGTAATGAGATAACCACCCATTCTCTTACAGAGTTTGCTCTCAGCGATATCGATATCGATATGAAAAACGTTGAGGTAAATATTATCGGTCAGAGCACCGAGAGCTACATTGAGTTTAAGAATATCAATGCGGTTACTTACGATTTCGTTATCAACAAGCATAAGCTCAACCTTTCCACAATAAACCCCTTCAACATCTCTTCCATGATAAAGTTCAGAGAGAACGAAGGCGGCTTTGGCGGACTTCGCCACTATCTGTATCTGGGCAGATACAAGGATAAGGTATCTCAGGTAAATATCTATATCGCTCCCGGTCAGGAACTTGGCAGCGTCAAGATCCGTGTCAAGGACGGTGATATAACCGTAAAGAATATGATCGGCAATACTGCATACGATCTCGATGCGGTAAACGGTAACGTGATATACGAGAACACCTCCACCGTGGATACTCTTACCGTAAGCGCAAAGAAGGGTAACTTCACCTTTAACGCTTCAAGCGTAGGCGCTCTCGATTTCATTGTTGAAAACGGTAACAGCAAGTTTACTCTTAATAAGCAGTATAACCTTTCCTGCCAGTGCGAGTCGGGTAAGATATATCTTGACGACGAGAACGTTGGCGAAAGCTATGCAGGCGTTTATCCCGAATCTGCAGCGGCAGAGGGCGTAGAGGTAGTAGTACCGGGCGCTATCAAGGGTAAGATAACCTCAGGCGATCTTGTAGTTGACACAGCGGAATAGCAAACAAGTGTTTGCATCCAAAATCGCATACAGTATATTTAAAGCCGCATCCTCAACACACGAGGGTGCGGTTTTTAATGCACAATGTAAAATGCAGATCCATGACACCCCGTATCTTTGATACGGTTGGTGGAATTATGCAAGGAGTTTGCGGAACGCAAACTGTCGCAATGCA
>JBGUUX010000086.1:0-25278 GCA_045133915.1 Eubacteriales bacterium
AGCATAATCCTTGCCGTTCTTGTTGTGTTTTTCTCATTATATTTCATTTCAACCGCGCCCAAAGATACGGGCGACTTTTCTGTTGATAAATTTGTGGTATATATCCAAAACGAGCATTTTCAAACAGATAAAAATTATGGTGAAATTATCGACTACAAATCAGCTGCCAAAGCGGGAAAGGCAGCAATTGCCGAGCGCTTTGAATACTCCGAAGGCGGCCTTTTTGAATGGATGGGGTGCAGCGTTCAATATGACGAAGAAAACGATGCTTATTATGTGCGCACATATCATGTTGCTCCATTTGTGTTGGGCGGCGCGTTTGATGTGATTATTCAATCAGACGGAACCATTCTTGCAATTTGGGGAGAGGAATGACGAAGGATGACTAATTCCCCTCTTTTGCTGATAGCTGCACAGGCTGCTATCGAGGGCTAATATTCAATCCAATAATGATCCCCGTGGAATGATCCACGGGGATTTTTGCATTTTATAAGTTTAAATATCTATTGCAATGAGACAATAATATATGTTATAATAATTATACGTTAATAACATTTCGAAGGGGGAATATTTTTGTTAGAAAAAATATTTAAACTCAAACAAAACAACACAAACGTAAAAACCGAAGTTGTCGCAGGTATCACCACCTTTATGACCATGGCGTATATTCTGGCGGTCAACCCCAGTATCCTTGCCGATGCCGGTATGGATCCCACTGCCGTTCTTCTTGCAACAGCCATCGCATCATTCATTGCCACTGTATTTATGGCACTGAGCGCCAATATGCCCTTTGTTCTTTCTGCAGGAATGGGTCTTAACGCATATCTTGCGTATACCGTGGTCCTTGGTATGGGATACTCCTGGCAGATAGCTCTGCTTGCGGTATTTGTTGAGGGTCTTATATTCATCGTACTTTCTCTTACCAACGTGCGAGAAGCAATTTTTAACTCTATTCCCCTTACTCTCAAGCGCGGTGTTTCGGTTGGTATAGGTTTGTTTATCGCCTTTATAGGTCTTCAGAACGCAGGTCTTGCGGTAGACTCTTCCACTCTTGTCACCATCACCAGCTTTACAGAAAACTTTAACACTAACGGTATCTGCGCTCTGTTGGCTGTTATTGGATTACTGTTGACCGCTGTATTGCATATCCGCAGGGTCAAAGGCTCTATACTTATCGGTATAGTTGTCACCTGGCTCTTAGGTATGGTATGTCAGCTGACAGGACTTTACGTGCCTAATCCCGAAGCAGGATTCTATTCGCTCTTCCCTGCTGCAATCATTTCCTTTGATTTTTCAAAGCTGGGAGAGACCTTTGGACAGTGCTTTAAGGTAGATTGGAGCGCAATCAGAATTCTTGACTTTGTAGTAGTTGTTTTTGCTTTTCTGTTTGTGGATCTGTTCGACACATTGGGAACCCTTATCGGTGTAGCTACCAAGGCTGATATGCTGGATGAAAAGGGTCACCTCCCCAAGATCAAGCCCGCTTTAATGTCTGATGCTGTGGGTACCTCTGTTGGTGCGGTGCTTGGTACATCTACAATAACCACTTTCGTTGAATCCGCTTCCGGTGTTGCTACAGGCGGCCGTACCGGTCTTACCGCAATGGTATCGGCAATTCTCTTCCTGCTCTCCACCCTTTTTGCTCCTCTGTTTACAACTATTCCTTCATTTGCTACTGCGCCTGCTTTGATAATGGTCGGATTCCTTATGGTAAGCTCGGTTACCGAGATACGTTTTGACGACGATAATCTGACAGAAGCGATCCCCGCATATATCGCTATCATTGCAATGCCTTTGTTCTACAGCATTTCCGAGGGTATCAGCTTAGGTATCATCTCTTACGTGGTGCTTAATCTCTTTACAGGTAAGGCAAAGAAGGTAACTCCCTTAATGTATATTCTTGCCCTGCTCTTTATCCTTAAATATATATTCCTTTAATTTAAACGAGGTGACGGTATGTATACTATCTACGTAAAATTTAACTGTGTTGAAGGTAAGCGCGAGGCTTTTGTTGAAAAAATGAGAGCCGAGGGTGTACTTGATGACATCCGAAACGAGGAAGGCTGTATCAAGTACGACTATTACTACTCTGAAACAGATCCCTGTGAGCTTTTGCTTATTGAACAGTGGAAGACCAAGGAGGATCAGCAGATCCATTGTACACTTCCCCATATGGACAAAATGCGTGAGTTCAAGGACGACTACATCCTTGACACCAAGCTAGGTGAGATCGAATTATTATAACAAAAAGCTACCTAAACGGTAGCTTTTTTTATTTCTTTTCGTATTGACTCCATCCCGAGGAAAAGGTCATTTTTTTGTCCTCGGTCACCCACATTGCTTCGGCGTCGGATATTTGTTCAATAAGTTCCTGTCCTTGTGCTTGCGGTAAGCAGAATAAAGCCGTAGAAAGCGCATCTGCCATTCCCGAGTCCTTACACACCACCGACACTGAAAGATAGCCTGTGGCGGGCATAAGCGTGTCAGGATGGATGATATGATGATAGGGCTTGCCGTCTACGTAATAGAAACGCTGGTATGAGCCGCTGGTCACCACCGACTGTCCGTTGAGTTCAAGATATGCAAGATAATCTTCACCCTCCGGATCCTCGATACCTACCGTCCAGTCTGCGCCGTCACCCTTGGCTCCTATGGTACGAACGTTACCGCCTACGTTAAGTATATAGCCTGTTATTCCCTTTTCTTCAAAGGACTTGGCTACACGTTCGGTTGCATAACCCTTTGCTATAGCGCCTACGTCAAGCTTCATCTGAGGATCGCTGATAGTAACCGTAGAAGCTGCCTCATCAATTATAATATCGTTGATATCGGTATGCTTAGCCGCCTCTGTAAGCAGATCCATGGGAGGAAGTGACGCCTGCTCGGGATTATCCTTACCTATAGTGCGGTAATCGTGCCACAGAGATAATACGCTACCCATAGCTATATTCATTATACCGTCGGTCTTATCATACATTTCTTTTGCGTAAAGAAGCATATCTATGATACGGCGGTCAACGGTAACAGTACGGTGTTCACCGTCAACAAGCTCGTTTACGGTACAAAGATTTTCTATGCCGTCAAAACGGTGATATATAGTATATAGCTGATGATATTCTCCCAACAGAGTCATCATCTCCGAGGATATACGGTCAAACTCTTCTTCGGTCTTTTCGTAGCCCGTTATGGTGATTACGGTATCGAAATAGTCCATAGAATAGGTAGAATACTTATTTAATTTTTCGATCTTACCACAGCAACAGAGGGTTGATGTGATAACAAGCATAAGCGCAACAAAGCGGTAAAAATTACGTATCTTCATAAAAAATAATAAAAAGGGGAACAAGGTTCCCCTTTTATGCTTTCGTTAATTAGATCTTGGAAGCAGCCTTTACAAAGCCGGTCACGTAGATAGTGCAACCTGCGCTCTGAAGGTCAGCTACGCCCTTGCCGTCCTCGCCCACAAGACCTGCAATCTCGGAAGCGGTCTTGCCGATGCAAGCTGCATCAAAAGCAGCTGCCTGCTCAAACCATTCCTTAGCAGCGCCGGCGTATGCTACCATACCGTAGTCAGCACCAGCTTCCTTCTTGGAAACAACGGGTTTGGTGGTGTCAAGTGTGGAAACACCTGCGGTTGTGAAGCTGAATGTAACCTCAACACAGTCACTTGCTGCTGCTACGATCTTACCGTCAGCATCAACTGCTGCTGCAAATACAGTAGTAGCAACCTTGTTTGTACCGTCCTTGTCAGCGGTAGCATCCTCACAGGTCTGCTCGGTAGAAGCAGTAACCTTAAGGGTGTGGTCTGCAGTTACGTTAGAGTCAGCTGCTGCGTTGTAAGCCTTTTCGATAGCAGAAACGAACTCAGCTACCATAATGGTACAACCTGCATTAACAACTTCGTCTGTACCCTTATTGCCTTCTGCAACAAGTGCCTTAACCTCTTCAAGAGTCTTGCCGGCTACAACGCCCTCAAATGCGTCAGCCTGCTCGAACCATTCCTTGGCAGCGCCGCCGTATGCAACCATGTTGTAATCAGCGCCGGTCTCGTACTTAGTCTTGAACTCGGTGTTAGCAACAGCCTTACCGTCAGCAGTAAAGTTAACGGTGTTGCTTGCAGTATCAAGCGCGCATGCTACGATCTTACCGTCTGCATCTACAGATACAGCTGCAACGGTAACGTCAACCTTACCGGAACCGTCTGCATCAACGGTAGCGTCAGTAGTAGCGGGAGTGCTTACGTATATACCGGAACCGAACTTAAGAGTTGCTGCAGTATCGTTACCTGCATCAGTACCGGGCTTGTCTGTACCACAGCCTACGAGAACTGCGGAAAGTGCCATAACAAGGCAAAGAATGAGTGCTAAACTTTTCTTCATTTGTTAAAATCCTCCAGTTAAATTTTCAAACATACATATAATACATTACAGATGTTGAAATGTCAAGGGCTTTCATATTTTGTTCGGAATATGTTTAATAAGTGCCGCACCGCACAGCCCTATCAATATGCCCGACAGGGTTCCGGTAACGGTAAGTACCACAAGATAGTACCCAAGCTCAGCCGTTTCAAGCAGCAGCATTGCCATAAGTATCTGTCCTACGTTATGACAGACACCGCCTGCTACGCTTGTACCCACCGCAGATAAAAAATTTAATCGGCGGAGTATTATCATAACAAGCAGACTAAGCGCACCACCCGCAAGACTGTACATAAGCGCCATCATATTGCCGAAAAGCAAACTGACAAGAAGCATCCTTATGAACGAAACGGTAATTGCCGCTATAGGTCCGCGTCTGTAAAGCACGAATACGATAACTATATTGGCAAGACCCATCTTGATACCCGGAACTGCTGAGAAAAGCGGAGGAAGTATAGCTTCGATATAGGAAAGTACCAAGGCTAAAGCGGTACATATGCCTATAAAAGCAACGTTCTTTGTTTTATTACTCACCGCAAGCCTCCTATATCACAACATCAGGGGATCCTTGGTTATCGGTAACGACCGTTACAACTACACGGTGGGGTAAGCAAACTATACTCTCGCCGTCACGGAATATTTTGGAATGCTCCACACAGATACCGTCGGGACAGTTTGCCGTTTCCATATAAGCCTTGCCGTCCTTTATGATCAGACGGTTAAGGTATTCCCCGTTCTTGCCGGTACGGATGTCCTCTGTGATATCCTCGGACAAGGGGTAAACTCCATATTCCTTTCCGTCAACGCTTACCCTGACCGTATCTCCCGAAGGACGAAGTCCGTAGAGATAGAACACGCCTGCAGATGCTATCAATAAAATACAGAGAATCAAAAGTATATCGTTACGGATACGTCGCTTGACCGTATTCTCTTTTTGTTTCATACTATTGATATTATCTTACCTATTACGAAAAAAATACGTTTTTAAGACAACCTGTAGGACATTCTCCTGCGCATGCTCCGCAGCTTGTACACTTGGAGTAGTCTATGGAGGCTAAGTTATTATTAACGGTTATTGCACCGTTAGGACAAGTCTTTTCACACTTCTTGCAACCGATACAAGCGTTTTTACAAGCCTTCTTGGCATCTACGCCCTTCTGCTTATTACTGCACATAACAACGGGTTCGGTCTGCTGAGGTATAAGAGAAATAATATGCTTAGGACATGTTGCCACACAGATACCGCAACTCATACAACGGGATGCCTCAACACGCGCGATGCCGTCAGCCATACAGATAGCGTCTGCAGGACAAGCCGCCGCACAGTCACCTAAGCCGAGACAACCGTAACGGCAGGAATTATCTCCGCCGTAAAGCATGGACGCCGCCGCACATGTGTTAATTCCGCGATATTCTGCAGTTTTAAAAGTTGCTCCGCAGCTTCCGTTGCAGGCAACGAAAGCCACCGTATCCTTGGGCGCATCAACCTTAACACCAAGAATATCACCGATCTGATCAGCGGTATCCTTACCGCCGGGAGCACAGAGATTAGGGGTAGCACCGCCGTTAGCCAGTACGTCTGCATAATCGTCACAACCCTTAAAGCCGCATGCGCCGCAGTTTGCGCCGGGAAGGCATGTGCGGATCTGCTTTTTAAGCGGATTTTCGGGAACGTAGAAGAAATGCGAGCATACAAGCAATAACACGCCTACAACTAACGCTATGGCAAGTATTACTGAAAATGCTATTAAAATATTCATCGTTTTATCCCCCGTTATGCAAAGATGTTTTCAACTATACCTCCAAAGCCCATAAATGCCAAGGAGATAAAGGATGCGGCAATAAGGGTAACCGCAAGTTTTTTGAAAGGACCGGGAACGTGAGCGTCATTGATACGGGAACGAAGTCCGGAGAACAGAACCATGGCAAGCAGGAAGCCTATACCGCAGCCAAGTGAACTTACCATAGCTTCTACAAAGCTGTAACCGTCAATGATATTGTTGATGGTAACGCCCAGTACCGCACAGTTTGTGGTAATAAGAGGCAGATACACGCCCAGACCCTTATGAAGAGAGGGAGAGAATTTTTTGAGGAACATCTCAAGTATCTGTACAAGAACAGCGATAATAAGAATAAATACGATGTTCTGAAGATATCCAAGATCAAGAGTATTGAGTATAAAATACTGTATAGGCCAGGTCGCGGCTGTTGCAAGAAGCATAACTATTGTTACTGCAACACCCATACCAACCGCCTGATCTCTCTTTTCGGATACACCTAAGAAGGGACAGATACCAAGGAAGCGGCTGAGAACGTAGTTATCAACAAAAACAGATGAAAGTAAAATTATGATCAAAAGCTTAAAGTTTTCCATCAGATCGCAGCTCCTTCCTTATTGCAATTTCCTGCATTACAGGTACCGTTGTGGATGCAACCCTCACATCCAAAGGATGCCTTGAGAGGCGCCTTACCCTTGGTGATAACGTGGATAAGCGCTATCATCAGGCCGTACACCAAGAGTCCTCCGGGAGCCTTGGTTAAGAATTCTATCTTGAAGTTTTCCATAAAAGGAATAGCGATTCCCGCAAAGGAAGCGGCGCCGAAAACCTCACGTACAGTTGCCATAACTGTGAGAGCCAAAGTAAAGCCGATACCCATACCAATACCGTCAAGTGCAGAAGAAACAACCGTGTTCTTGCTTGCAAACATTTCTGCTCTGCCTAAGATAATGCAGTTAACGGTGATAA
Source organism: Eubacteriales bacterium (assembly GCA_045133915.1). Classification (GTDB taxonomy): domain Bacteria; phylum Bacillota; class Clostridia; order Oscillospirales; family CAG-272; genus RGIG7300. The sequence continues at coordinate 7,166 of JBGUUX010000086.1, forward strand.
GGTCAAGGTAAACACCCAGAGTTGCATACAGATCGGGAAGAAACGCCTGTACAAGCATCTTAACTATGGTAACAAAGCCTGCAATGATTACGATATAGCAAGGGATACGCATAGTCTCGGGGATTATCTTACGGAAAAGCGAAATGAATATATTGGAACAAAGAAGTACGACGAGTGCCGCAATACCCATACCGAATGCTCCGTCAACGGTATTGGTCGTAGCAAGAGTAGGACAGGTACCGAGAACGAGAACCAGTACGGGATTTTCTTTAATTATTCCGCGAAGCAAAACGGAAAGCGAAGATTTATTTTTCATTATGCGGCACCTCCCATCAGTACCTTAATTGCGGCAAAAGCACGCTCGATAGCCTGAGTATAACCGTTGGTAGTAAGAGTAGCTCCGCTGATAGCGTCTATCTCGGTATAGTCTGCCTCGCTCTTACCTGCAAACTGGCCGTAGAAGCTCTCGTCTGCACAAGCGTCACCCAGACCTTCGGTTTCTGCCTGTGAAACGGTGATACAGTCTATGATCTTAAAGTCGGGAGTTACCGATACGCGAACTATGATATATTCGCCGGAAGCGGGATGATACTCGTTTCCTCCCTTAATGCCGTAACCTGCGCCCTTGGTCTCAAGCACGTAGTTACCGCTGGCTGTCTTCTTGGCACTTACAACGGTAGCTGCAAGATCGGGATACGCAGTAAGGTCGATATCCTCTGTAACAGAAGAAGTAATAACGGTAACTGCATTGCTGTAGATCTCGGGAGTTGCAACACCTTCGGTAACAACTGTACCGTCAGCCTTAACGCCTACAAACTGCTCGTCAGAAACGAACACGTAGCCTGCCCCGTTCTGAGCAACGTATACTGCGTCAACAGACTCAAGCTGCTCTACCATAAACCACTTATCAAACTTACCCTCACCCTCGGGCAATGCTGCACCTAGGTTGTCAGCAAGAATTTCTTCGTCGGTACGGATATCAACAGAACCGCCACCTAAGATTATAACGGTATTGAGAGCATCCTTAACGGCGTTCTTATACGCCTCTGTGGTCTTGGTCGCGCCGGCAATAGTATCAACGGTCTCGACCTCATCTGCGTTTTTACCTGCAAAGCTTTCACCGTAGGTCTTTTCCTTACCGAGAGTCTCATTGGAAGAGGTACATACAGCGCCTGTAACAACACCGTCTGCGGTAACGCCGCACATAAGCACCATATCGGTGCCGTAGCCTGCGGTAACAAGTTTAGCTACGTAGCCCTGACCTTCGGTCTCTCTAAAGACTTCTGCCACGGTTGCGGGAAGCTGGTATGCGCTCAGATCAACCGACTCAAAGCCCTTACCCTCGGGCATTACCTCAAGCAGAGCTGCGTTTGCCTGTGCGTTCTGATTTTTTTCGATGATAGGAGCGGTAACCGAATGTGTTATGGCAAGTAATAACGCCATAACGGTACAGATACAAACGAATACCGTAAGATTTTTAAGATTATTTTTCATTATCTCTTACCTCCTGCACTAAACACCTTACGTCTGGTCCAACGGCTGATGTAGGGTGTGAGGATATTCATAAACAGGATAGCAAACGAAACGCCCTCGGGATATGTGCCGAAATATCTGATAAGGCAGGTAATAAGACCTGCGCCTATACCGAATATCACCTTACCCCAGCCGGTTGAAGGCGAGGTAGTGTAATCGGTAGCCATAAATACAGAGCCTATAACAACGCTGCCCGACATAACCATAGCAAGGGCATCAAGCGGGACAAAGCCCTCCATAAAGAAGGAGAATACAAATACAGTACCTATAAATGCTACGGGAATATGCCAGGTGATAACACGGCGTACAAGCAGGTATACACCGCCTATAAGCAGGGCCGCAATACAGGTCTCACCGATAGCGCCTCCGTGGTTACCTAAAAACAGATCCTTAAGAGAAGGCATAACCTCTGCTGCGAGGGGAGTTGCTCCTGCCTCTGCATCTATCGGGAAGGAAGGCACTGCAAGAGAGCCAAACGCCACCAGCATAAACACACGTGCTGTTATGGCGGGGTTAACAAGGTTATGACCTATACCGCCAAATATACACTTAACTATAACGATGGCAAATAAAGATCCTACAACACACTGCCATACCGGTGTGTTTTCGGGAAGATTGAGCGCAAGTAAAAGGCCCGTAACTGCCGCAGACAGGTCACCTACCGTCTGCTCTTTTTTGATTATAAGATTGAACAGTACTTCAAATACAACGGACGAAAGCACACATGCGGCGATAACCAGCAATGCTCTCAGACCGAATATAAGTACACCTGCGACGGTGGCAGGTAATAAGGCGATCAGAACGTCACCCATGATACGGGAGGTGGATCTTCCGCTGTGAATATGGGGAGATACTGCTAATTTAGTTAAAGAACTCATTATTTTCCACTCTCCTTTTTAGCTTCGTCTCTTAAAAACTGCTTTGACAGCTTGTTTATCTGTACAAGGGGACGGTTTGCGGGGCATACGTAGCTACAGCAACCGCACTCCATACAAGACTGTACAGAAAGCTCGTCAAGCAAAACAGCATCCTTCTTCTCGTATGCCTCGGCAATGCTTGTTGCCTCAAGTCCAAAGGGACAGGTATTGATACAAGCGCCGCAACGTATACAAGCCGTGGTTTTAGGAAGCTTGCTTTCCTTCTTTGTCAATGCAAGAACAGCATTGGTGTTCTTGATAACGGGCACGTCCGCATTAGCAACGGTTATACCCATCATAGGACCGCCGTATATGAGCTTTGCGGGTTCTTCGGTAAGCCCTCCGCAGAACTCAAAGAGATCCTTGATCTGTGTGCCGATAGGTGCGATAACGTTTTGAGGATTCTTTACCGCTCCGCCCTCTACAGTTACACATTTTTCAACAAGAGGCATACCTGTTTTGAGATATGAACCTATTGCCGCAACGGTAGTACAGTTAAGAACAACACAGCCTACGTCGATAGGTAATTTATTGTTAGGGATCTTACGGCCTGTGGTATGATATACAAGCACCTTTTCTCCACCCTGGGGATATACCGCAGGAAGAGACTGTACCTTAACAGAATAACCGTTAACAGACGCCGCAAGCTTTTTCATAGCCTCAAGGGCCTTCTTGTTATGATTTTCAACACCGATGATGATCTGCTTTACGCCGAGATAGCGGTTGAGCGCGTCAAACGCAGTCTGCATATCCTCCGCACGGTTAAGCATTGTGTAGGTGTCGCTGGTTACATAAGGCTCGCACTCTGCCCCGTTTATGATAAGATAATCTATACGCTGGGGGTCAACGTCAAGCTTGACGTAGGTAGGAAATCCTGCGCCGCCCAGACCTACGATACCTGCATCCTTTACTGCCGCTACAAGATCCTCTTTGCTGTTTACCGCAGGAGCCGTAACTGCTTCGTCTACAGACATTTCTCCGTCAGACTCGATCACAACTGCGGTAGTTGAAGAACCGTTGTGCATCAGAAAATCGGCAAGCTTTGTAACCTTGCCTGAAACTGTGGAATAAACGTTTGATGATATATATCCGTCAGCCTCGCCTATCTTGGTACCTACCTTAACCGTATCACCTACCTTAACGGTGGGAACGGCAGGCTTGCCTATATGCATAGACATGGGGATGACCACGGAAGCGGGAGCATCCATGCGAACTGCGGGATCGTTTTTAGTGCCTTTTTTATGAGGTGTGTGTATGCCACGAAGATATGAAGCCATAAATCACATAAACCTTTCTTTTAGTTCAATTTGTAACAGACATACCTTAAATATGCGTACAAATATACATAATAATTTTAATTTAAAATAGCAATATTGTCAAGTAAATTTAAGTAATATTAGTAGGAAATTTATGGATTTATTCAATACATTTAAACCCCTCGGCTGATGCCGAGGGGCTTAAATGTTATTTAACTATAGTGTAGTTACCGCTTGCAAGAGGAAGCTTTGTTTCACCTGTTGCAAACTTCCAGCCTTCGGGAAGAATGATATCGCCATGAACAGAATCGGGAGATATGATCTCGATACTTCCCTCTTTGTCGGTTCTGTTTATAGCTACCGACAGTTTACCCTGAACAAGCTCGTGTTCAGCCTTAACAGCGTTAAGTTCCTTGGGGAATACGGGCTTGATGTCAACGTGGGTAATATCCTTTGCGGTGGGATTGATATCGATACCTGCAAGATACTGATAGAACCATGCGGAAATATCACCCCAGAAGTGATGGTTGAGAGAGTCTATCTTGCCGCCCTCGGGATCGTGGAACTCCCAAAGTGTAGTTGCCCCACGCTGGATAAGATTACCGAATGAGGGGAAATCGGGACGTACTACCATCTTGAAAGCAAGATCGGTATAACCGTTGTCACAAAGCACACGGAAAAGTGCTCTGTTACCGATAACGCCTACGTTCATATGCTCCTTATCCTTATTTATGATAAGGTTAAGGAGATAGTCGAGAACCTTCTGCTTTTCTTCTTCGGTCTCCAAGAGATCGTAGAAGAGCGCAAGAGCGCAGGAGGTCTGAGTGTCGCCGTTTACGTAACCTGTACTGAAATCAAAGAAGTTTCTTCTTATACCGCCGTAGAGACGTTTTGAGAGCTTACGGGCGTATTCGGCATTCTCTTCCATACCAAGCTCCTCAAAGATAAAGGCACACTTGTCTGCTATATCCATAGATACGATGGTATCGGTAACTATAACGGGTGTCTTAAAGGCACGGCCGCTACTGCGTCCTGTCTGCGCCCAGTCACCAAGTCCGCCGGGAGCCTCAATGAGGTCGTCGGGACGGATGATGCCGTAGAGGTAGGTCAGGTAGTGCATAAGGGGATTTACCGCCTCGCGGATGATATCCTTATCTCCTCTGAATTTATATACGTAATAAGGCAGATATACCAGAACACAGTCCCAGCAAGGTCCGTTAAAGTCTTCGTAGCCCCAGTCTGAGGTAGGAACGATACCGGGGATCATACCGTCGGTGTTTACAGAACGGTATACGCTGCGCATCCACTCCTTAAAGAGGTTTTCGGGTCCAAGGTTATAGAGCATCTGCTCTGCAGAAAGAGCAGCGTCTGCGGTCCAGCCATTCTTCTCACGGTGAGGGCTGTCTGTAGGGATATGCATAAGGTTGGAAAGGTCGCTTCTTACCGTTGCCGCCTGGATCTTGTTTATCATCTCATTGTCACACCAGAAGCTGCCGCGCTTGGCAACGTCGGTATGCAGAACGAGATAAGTAAGAAGGTCCTCGGTCGCCTGCTCGGGCTTGATACCGCGAACAAACACGTATCTGAAGCCGTGGTAGGTAAATCTGGGCTTATGAGTAGCCTCACCGCCTGCGCAGGTATATTCGTCCTCCTGCATTCTCTCACAGCCGTTATAGCAGAGATTTTTGTAATAGGGGTTGCCGTCTACCATGACCTCAAAATGCTTGGTAACGATCTTCTGTCCTTCCTCACCGTTAATATGAAGTCTGCAGAGACCTGCGCCGTTAACGCCAAAGTCGTAGATATATCCGTCTTCGTAAGGGGTGATAGAAACTACCTTACGCTCCTCGTCTATCTTTATAGGCTCACTTTCGCATATACGAGCCTCGCCTCTGGGAGCCTTGCGGAGTATAGGCTTATGCCAACTGCTGTCATCAAAGTCAACTGTATCCCAACCCTTTTGTTCAAGACGTGCGTCATAGTACTCTCCGAAATAATAGTCGTTAAACAGGATAGGAGAATCCGAGCAGAGTGTCTCTTCGTCGGATATAACAGTTTCTACAGTATCGTCTGCATATTTAAGTTCTATTGTAAAGCTGAGTGCAGGAGCGCTTCTCCAGGGGAAGTTAAGACCGCCCCAGATACGAACAACTGTGTTCTGGATACCGTTACCCAGAACCGATGCAAGGACGTTCTTGCCTTCTGTAAGCTTATCTGTGATATCGTAACGGTCAAAATAAACAAAATGATCCGGGTTTGCTCTGTACGAAGCCATCTCACCTACTGTGATATCCTCGCCGTTTATATGCACCTCATACCACCCCATAGCACCAATGGTAAGGGTAGCGCAAACAAGTCCCGCCTTAACTTCAAATCCACGGCGGAAATAAGGCTGGGGTACATAGTTGTCAGGGGTGTTAAAATCCGCTCTTGCAGATATAAAGTTCTTCTGGATTTTCATATTTAATACCGTCCTTTATTATTCTTCTTCAACAAGATCGTCGCCGATAAGCTCTTTTTCACACTTCGCACAGTAAATGATCCATTCCTCGGTCATTTCGGAAGAAGAGTTTACCTTTATCTCAGTATCACAACCGTCACAGTGAAGTATCTTCTTTTCACCGCAAGCGGTCAATGAAACAGAAATAATTACCGTCAAAATCAGCAAAACTGCTTTTTTAATACACATATTTCCTCACTCGTAGAGCTTCTGCTCTGCCTTTGTCAAAATGCTATTCATATTATACCATCATCAATGGTGAAATGCAACTGTTTTGTGAACAAATGCCGTATATAACAAAACGGTGATCTCATATAAATAACGAGATCACCGATTATCGTTAATGAATACAAACCACGGCTGTTTGCGGCTTGACATTGCCCGTAAACTTTCTGCCGGTCAACATATTTTTACCGGTCAAGTTAAGTTCTACGGGTTTTGTGCCCATATTGGCACAAACGCTGACCTTGGTCTCTCCGAGAGTTCTCTGATAAACGATATAATCAGAACCGCATGCGGTAACCTTAAAGTCACCTATACTGAATACGGGATGCTTTCTGAGATTCCCCAGAGACTGATAATGCTTATAAAGCTCCTTATTTTCCCTGCCCCAGGGGTAGGTACGACGGCAGAAGGGGTCGCGTCCTCCTTCCAGCCCCGCCTCGTCACCGTAAAATACCGACGGCACACCGTAAACGGTATACTGTATGGTAGAAGCGATCTTCATAAGCTTAAGCGCCTCGGCGTATTCGCCCTCGGTCATATAATGGTGGGAGAGCTCCTTGTTGGTAAGCTCCTTGTATTTCTTATCACCAAGCACGGTAAGTATGCGCTCGGTATCGTGAGTACCTATGATATTCATAAGGCAGTCAGAAACACACTTGGGATAGGATGAGTATATATCGGTCAGTTGGTCTGAGAGCGCCTTTGCGTCGCGTTTTAAGAGGAACCTGAGCAAGGCGGTACGGAAGGGGTAGTTCATTACAGAATCGAGCTGCGCCCCCTGAAAATAGCTTCTGCGTTCGCCGTAGGCTATCTTGTCCGCTGCGTTCTCCCACACCTCACCTATGATAATAGGCTCGTCACCTGCGGTCTTGACACTTTTTCTGAACTCGTGCAGAAAATCGTTGGAAAGCTCGTCTGCTACGTCAAGACGCCATCCGCCTATTCCCTGTGCCGCATATTTTGCGCCTACGCCCTTCTCTGAAGTAAAGAACCTGCGACAAGCATCGGTACGGTGGTCGAGCTTAGGAAGGATATCTATATCCCACCAGCACTCGTACCCCGCTTTTTTCTTTTTATCAAAGAAATACCAGTTACGGTAAGGTGAATCTTCGCTTTGATATGCGCCGAGGGAAGGATATCTGCCGTATCTGTTAAAGTATATACTGTCGTCACCGGTATGATTAAACACGCCGTCAAGGATGACCCTTATTCCCTTTTCCTTTGCCTTGGAGATAAGCTCTGAAAAAGCCTCTTCTCCGCCGAAAACAGGATCTATCTGCATATAATCACCGGTATCGTACTTGTGGTTAGACGCCGCACGGAATATAGGGCTTAGGTAAATGATGCTCACGCCCATTTTGCTGAGATAGTCAAGCTTATCTGCAATACCGTAAAGATCACCGCCATAAAACAGATCGTTTTTGACAGCGGCACCGGGGATAACTCCGTACTGAGATATGGGGGCATACCAATCGTCCTGATTGTCTGCGTCTTCTCTTAAAGGAGAGCGTCCGCTCTTGTTAAAACGGTCAACGAATATATGGTACATTACCCCGCCCTTGAACCAATCGGGAGTGGTAAAATCGTCGGAATACACCAGCATCCTGAAATCGGTACCGACCTTATGGGATACCTCTATATCTACGTTATTTACGGTGTTACTGAAAAGGGTATCAAATCCTCTGAGGAAAATAAAGCTGTAATAATACATTCCTATACCAAGCTCGGAAATATCAAGTGTCAGCGTATAGTTACCCTCATTTTCGATCTCAAAGGGTATGTCTTTTGAGTCTTCTCCGTCACGGTGGAATCGCATTACTGCCCTGCGTACTCCGTAACTGCGAGGTATATTAAGAGTGAACTTAACCTTTTCGGATACCGAAAATGCTCCGCGCAGCGAAGCATTTTCAGTAGTATATTTATTTAGTTTTATCTTATCTTCTGATATAAGCTCTTCTGAAAGCTTAATAAGCATATATTACTCCTCTGTTATACGCTCGATATTCCAGATACGCTCTGCGTACTCTCTGATACTGCGGTCAGCGGCAAACTTACCTGCGCCTGCAATATTCATAAGAGCCATCTTGTTCCACTTATCACGGTCGAGGTAGGTCTCACACGCCTTTAAGTGGATGTGTCTGTAGGACTCGAAGTCAGCCATACACATAAAGGGATCGTGTACAAGCAGATACTCGGAAAGATGAGAGAAGGACTGACCGTTATAACCAGCGTTAAGGCTGTTTACGATATACTGAAGTCTCTGGTTTGCGTTATAGTATTCGGCGCTATGATAGCCCATAGAACGCAGTGCATCTGCTTCGGGAGCGGTAAGACCGAACATAAACATATTCTCTTCACCCGCTTCTCTTGCCATCTCGATGTTAGCGCCGTCCGCCGTACCGATGGTAAGAGCACCGTTAAGCATAAGCTTCATACAACCGGTACCGCTTGCTTCCTTACCTGCAAGGGATATCTGCTCAGATATCTCGGCTGCGGGAACAAGCTTCTCTGCAAGGGTTACGTTATAATCCTCCATAAAGAGGACCTTAAGCTTTTCGGAAATACGCTTATCCTTTTTGATCTCCTCTCCGAGGCACCAGATAAGCTTGATTATCTCCTTTGCCATACGGTAACCGGGAGCAGCCTTGGCGCCGAAGATAAATGTCTGAGGATGGATATCGGCGTTAGGATCAGCCTTTAAGGTCTGATAAAGACTGATTATATGCATAGCGTTAAGCAGCTGACGCTTATACTCGTGAAGACGCTTGATCTGTACGTCAAAGATACTGTCGGGGTTGATGATCTCGCCTGTACGCTCCTTGACCACCTCGGCAAAAGCCTTTTTGTTATCCTTCTTTATTTCTTCAAGCTTTGAAAGAACGTTGTTGTCATCGGCAAAAGCACGAAGACCTGCAAGAGCTGTAGGATCCTTACGGTAGTCGTCACCAATGCAATCGGATATAAGAGATGCAAGCTTGGGGTTAGAATAACAGAGCCAACGTCTGTGTGCAACACCGTTGGTAACGTTGTCAAACTTTTCGGGCCACATACGGTAAAAGTTCTTAAAGGTAGAATCCTTAAGAATGTTAGAATGTATCTCCGCAACACCGTTAACGTGGTGAGATGCAACTATAGCAAGGTTTGCCATACGGACAACACCGTTAGAGACAACTGCCATATCCGAGATCTTATCCCAGCTACCGGGATACTTCTCCCACGCTTCTCTACAGAAACGGTCGTTTATCTCCTTAACGATCATATGGATTCTGGGAAGCCAGAGGGAGAAGAGAGACTCGTTCCAGGTCTCAAGCGCCTCGGGCAGAACGGTATGGTTGGTATAAGAAATGATCTTTGTTACCATATCCCAGGATTCTTCCCATCCAAGGCAGTATTCGTCCATAAGGATGCGCATAAGCTCGGGTACACAAAGTGCGGGATGGGTATCGTTGATATGGATAGACACCTTATCGGCAAGTGTTCTGATATCGCCGTATACAGCCATATGGTCACGGATAATGCTCTGGCAGGATGCGCTGACCATAAAGTACTGCTGTGTCAGACGAAGAAGCTTACCCTCATAATGATTATCAGAAGGATAAAGAACCTTACAGATGATCTCTGCATTGACAGAAGACTGAAGAGCACGGGCATACTGACCCTCGGCAAAGAGTTTCATATTAAAGTCGTCTATATCCTCTGCCTTCCAAAGTCTGAGCTTACTTACGGCATCACTGTCCGCACCGCTCATCATCATGTCATAGGGTATAGCTTTTATCTCCTCGGCATTTTCGTATATGATATCAAGTCTGCCGCTGTCCCAGCATTCCTTTACCTGTCCGCCAAAGCGCACACGGAAGCTACGGTCTGTACGGGGTACAAGCCATACGTCACCGCCGGGAAGCCAGTTATCAGGCATCTCAACCTGTACGCCGTCGATGATCTTCTGCTTAAAAAGACCGTATTCGTAACAGATAGAGAATCCTGTAGCGGGGTAATCAAGAGAGGAAAGTGAGTCCATAAAGCAAGCAGCAAGTCTGCCAAGACCGCCGTTACCGAGACCCGCATCAGGTTCACAACCGTAAAGGTCTTCAAGACCGTAACCGGTTTTCTTAAGAGCTTCTTCATAAGCTTCAGCAAGACCGAGATTGCAGAGATTGTTTTTTAAGGATCTTCCTACAAGGAACTCCATACACATATAATAAACACGTTTAGCGCCTTTTTCGTTGACACGGCTCTTAAAAGCTTGTGTTTTTTCAGAAAGGATATCGCGCACAGTAAGAGCACAAGCTCTGTAAAGCTGTTCCTTTGACGCTTCCTTTATAGAGCATCCGAAATTGCGCGCAAGCTTTACTTCGATATTGTTTCTAACATTTTTGGCGTTTAATGATCTTTCCATTTATATAAACCTTCCAACATACCTTAAATATTAAGTAATAGTATCACATATTTTTATAATTTGCAATAGTATTTTAACATTTTTTAGATAATTTATTAATAAAAACAAAAAAACGGTCATTGCTGACCGTTTTTTCTTTATATAACTATATTTCGTTATACATTTTCATATAACTTTGTGCTGAACCTGCCCAAGAGAAATCGGTTTTCATGATCTTCTGCTGGAGCTTGCGGAACGCCTTGGGATCACAGTAGAGCTCGTAAGAAGCGCAAATACGATCGTACAGCTCTGCCCCGGAATAGTTGGCAAAGGTAAATCCGTTACCCTTGACCTCTCCCTTATCGACCCAGTATCCCTTGATAGAGTCCGCAAGACCACCTGTCTCACGGGTAATGGGCACCGTTCCGTAACGGGATGCTATCATCTGAGAAAGACCGCAGGGTTCGCTCTTTGAGGGCATCAGGAATATATCGGATGCTGCATACACACGCTTCGACAGCTTGCGGTCGTAGGTGATAAGCGCTCTTACCTTGTCAGGGAAGCGTCTTTCCAGCTCAATAAAGTAATCCTCGTACTCGGTGTTACCTGTTCCGAGAATAACAAACTGTGCATCCTTTTCTGACATCATTCTATAGGCTATCTCACAAACAAGGTCGGTACCCTTGTGAGCAACAAGTCTTGAAATGATAGAGTACATGGGAACGTCCGCTCTTTCGGGAAGACCCAGCTCCCTCTGGAGCGAAAGCTTGTTCTCTGTCTTGCCCTTAAGACTGCGCCACATATATTTCTTAACTATATCGGTATCGGTATGGGGATCGTAATAGTCATAGTCAATACCGTTAAGTATACCGGTAAGCTTGTAGCTGTGTTCACGAAGAAGCTCTTCCAGACCGTGAGCATATTCGGCGCTCTGTATCTCACCCGCATAGGTGGGGCTTACCGTGCTTACACGGTCCGCGCATACTATAGCCGCCTTCATAAGGTTCATGGCGTTTTCCCACTCCATAAGTCCGGTATGCTTCCAATCTATACCGAAAACGTCGGCAAGGATAGCCATATCGTACTGTCCCTGATATTCGATGTTATGTATGGTAAATACAGTCTTTATGTTCTCATACCCCTGTATCTGCCTGTACTGGAGATTGAGATATACAATGCTCAAAGCGCTCTGCCAGTCGTTTGCGTGGAGGATGTCGGGATAGAAGTTTATATGACTAAACATCTCTATAACGGCACGGGAGAAAAATGCGTATCTCTCGCCGTCGTCCAAATGACCGTAAAGTGTACCGCGTCTGAAATAGTATTCGTTGTCAATAAAGTAATAGGTAACTCCGTCCTTTTCCAAAGAAAGAACTCCGCAATACTGCTTACGCCATCCAAGCTCCACGGTAAATATTGCCTCTGTCTTCATCTGAGAGCGCCATTCCTGACCTACCTTATCGTAAAGCGGAATAACACAACGCACGTCTACCTCGTCTCCCGCATGGCTCTTAAGAGCTGCAGGAAGGCTTCCCATAACGTCGCCAAGACCGCCTGTTGCGGCAAAAGGCATACACTCGCTACCTACATATAATATTTTCTTCATACTGTTGTTTATATCATCTTTCCTTTCGAAATATAGAAGGGCATGGTCTCGTGACCGCAGAGAGTTACACCGTCTCTGATAAATACATTCTTGTCGCTTATTACACAGTCAAGGGTTACGTTCTCACCTGCCCAGCTGCCCTGAAGCAGGATAGAATTACGGATAACGGCACCCTTCTTAACGTGTACGCCTCTGAAGAGGATACAGTTTTCAACCGTACCGTCGATAACACAGCCGTCTGCGATAAGGGAGTTTGTTACCTTAGCATTTTCACCGTAATGGGTGGGAGGTGTGTTGCGAACCTTGGTGAGCAGAGGTCTTTCCTTGTTTGCAAAGAGCTCGTCGCGCTTTGCTTCGTCAATCAGCTCCATATTGGCGGAGAAATACTTGCACAGATCACCTATCTCGGCGCAGTATCCGTCGTAACGGTAGATCTTATACACCGCCTGTCCCTGATGGAACGGAAGAGCCTGACTGTAGAGACCCTTAAGTCCGTGAGCCATAGAGCTGTTAAGCATGGAAACGAGGAATCTTCTGTTGATGACCATTATATTCATGCTTACGTCGTACTTACCGGGAGCACTTGCTCTGTTCTCTACAAATTTCTTTATGGTTCCCTGTTCGTCAGATACAACGATAGAGTTTGTTGCGCGTTTGTCAGCCTCGGTCATGGTCTTTTCACGAACTACTACGGTAAGGTCAGCGCCTGTTTTTGCATGCTGATCCATAACGTCGTGCAGATCCATATTGCATACAACGTCACTGTCGGAGAGAACTATAACGTCTTCGTCGCAGTTGCTGATAAACTCCATAACACCCATAAGAGCCTCAAGGCGGGTGGAATAAAGCTTATTTGCTTTGGGACTGTCATAAGCGGTTATAAAGGGTGGTAAGAGTATGATACCGCCGTTTCTGCGGGCAAGGTCCCAGTCCTTTCCCGTTCCTATATGATCTATAAGAGAACGGTAGTTATCGTGGGTAACTATGCCTATCTTGGTGATACCGCTGTTTACCATGTTGGAAAGCGGAAAGTCTATAAGTCTGTATCTGCCGCCAAAGGGTATCGATGCCATAGTACGTGTGGCGGTCATCTCGGGAATATTGTTATCGTGAATGTTTGATAAGATCAAGCCTGCTGCTTTCATATCATCGCCCCCTTATCTTACGTCGGGAATCATACTTCCCGCTTCTATCTTTTCGCCGTCTGCGATAACGGTGCCGTTTCCTATTACGGTAACGTCGGGTGCACTTGCTCTGTCGCCGCCGAGAACTACGTTATCGCCGATCTTAACGTCGCTGTCAAGTATAGCGTAGTTAACGTTTGCACCTGCGCCGATATACGTATCATTGAGAACGACGCTGTCACGTACCACTGCGCCCGGCATAACGGTAACGTTACCGAAGAGCACGGAGTTTATAATAGTACCGTATATCTTACAGCCCTCGCTTACGATAGAGTTCTTAACCTCAGCGCCGTCACCGACGTACTGGGGAGAGAGCGCTCCGTGGCGGGTGAACACTCTCCACTTTTCATCGTTAAGGGAGAATATCGGCTTCTCACCAAGAAGATCCATATTAGCTTCCCAAAGGCTTGAGAGGGTTCCTACGTCCTTCCAGTAACCGTCAAAGCGGAATGCAAACATACGCTCCTTTGCATTCAGCATATTGGGAATAATATTCTTACCAAAGTCGTTTGCAGAATCGGGATCGGCTGCATCTGCGGTAAGATAATCAAACAACGTTTGCTTGTTGAATATGTAGATACCCATAGATGCAAGGGTAGAATCGGGATTCTTGGGCTTCTCTGAGAACTTGAATATACTGTCGTCTTCGTTAACAGACATGATACCAAAACGGCTTGCTTCTTCGATAGGTACGTCTATTACCGCGATGGTACAGTCTGCATTATTCTTCTTATGGTATTCAAGCATCTTGGCATAATCCATCTTGTATATATGGTCACCTGAGAGTATGAGAACGTACTCGGCATCATACTGCTCGATAAACTTAATATTCTGATAGATAGCGTTAGCGGTACCCTTGTACCAGTCAGCAGAGTCCTTTCCCTGATATGGCGGAAGGATCTTTACACCTCCGAATGTTCTGTCAAGGTCCCAGGGGAGACCGTTTCCGATGTAGTCGTTAAGCACAAGGGGCTGATACTGAGTCAGTACACCCACGGTATCAATGCCTGAGTTTGTGCAATTGGATAGCGGAAAATCGATGATACGGTATTTTCCGCCAAAGGGAACTGCAGGTTTTGCTACGTTTTGCGTAAGTGCATATAAACGGCTACCCTGACCACCTGCCAAAAGCATAGCCACGCACTCTTTCTTTTTGAACATTTCGGATCCTCCTTGTGGTGATGATATATGTTCATTAAATATTTTTGCCTTTTCGCGTAGGATTTTTGCGCTTACATCTTATTATGAGAGCTCCCATAGGAGGGATATCCGCAACAATGGAATAAGGATGTCCGTTGCAGGGGATATTGTCGCTTTTCATAATACCGTTCTCAATACCTGAACCTCCGTAGCACACGCTGTCGCTGCTCAGCACCTCCTCGTAGCTACCGCTATAACCTACGCCCACACGGAACCCATCGCGTCTGACGGGCGTGAAGTTAAGTATAACAGTAAGCTCTCTGCCTTTTTTGTCAAAACGGCGATACGAGATGATACTTTCGTCGGCGTTATCCGCATCTATCCAACAAAAACCTGCCCAGCTGTCGTCCTGCTCCCAGAAGCAAGGGTTATCCAGATACAGGTGATTTAACCGAGCGCAATAGAGCTGATAACGAGCGTGCATGGGGTAATCAAGCATAAACCACTCTACGCTCTTTTTATACGCCCACTCGCTGAACTGAGCGATCTCGTTGCTCATAAAGTTAAGCTTTTTACCGGGTAAGGTCATCATATAGGTCATAAAGGTCCTTGCACCCGCAAACTTGGTGTCATAGTCTCCCGGCATCTTGTCTAAAAATGACTTTTTGCCGTGTACTACCTCGTCGTGAGAAACAGGTAAAACGTATTTCTCATTATAGGCGTACATCATAGAAAAGGTCAGCTTACTATGCTCGTACTTACGGTATATGGGATCGAGCTCGGCGTATGACAGAGTATCGTTCATCCAACCCATATTCCACTTCATGGTAAAGCCAAGACCTTCGTTATCAAAGGTAGTAACGTTAGGCCAGTTAGAAGACTCTTCCGCTATGGTCATAACGTCGGGATAATTGGTTGCCAGAGCAGAATTTAACTTACGGAAGAAGGCTATTGCTTCAAGACATCTGTTGTCACCGTAAACGTTGGGTATCCAGTCGCCGTCAGCGCGGCCAAAGTCAAGATAAAGCATAGAGGCTACCGCATCTACCCTAAGACCGTCTATATGATACTTATCTGCCCAGTACTGTGCGCTGGATATAAGGAAGGACTGTACCTCTTCCCTGCCTACGTCAAAGCGGCGTGTACCCCAGTCTGCCTGTTCCATACGGTCTTTTCCCTGATACTCGTAGAGATATCCTCCGTCATATTCACAAAGACCGTGGGCATCCTTTGGGAAATGTGCCGGAACCCAGTCGAGTATAACACCTACACCTGCGGTATGCATTATATCCACAAACTCCATAAAATCCTTGGGAGTTCCAAAGCGGGAGGTGGGAGCAAAGTAACCTGTGACCTGATATCCCCAGGAACCGTCAAAGGGATATTCGGTTATAGGCAAAAGCTCTACGTGGGTATACCCCATCTGTATAACATAGGGAGCCAGCTCTTCGGCTATTTCCTTATAACTGAGAAGGGTGCCGTCTTCGTGACGCTTCCAGGATTCAAGATGTATCTCATATATATTGATAGGCTGTGCCGAAACGTGTTGACGGGTGAATTTCTTTTTACGTTTCTTCATCCACTTTTCATCGTTCCAACAGTAACCCTCAATGTTGTAATACCTTGAAGACGTTTCCGGCGGAAGCTCGGAATAAAAAGCAAACGGGTCGCTTTTGTATATATCTCTTCCGTTATTTTCAAACAGATATTTGTAGTTATATCCGTCACCGAAACGGTCGGGTGAGATACGGCATTCCCATATACCCGCATCATTTACAAGGTACATAGGGTCATCCTTTGACCAGGAGTTAAAAAGTCCTGTTACGTAAGCTGCGCTCGCATTGGGTGCCCATACGCGGAACACGTACTCTCCGTCTTCAAAATGTGCGCCAAAATATTCATATGCAAAATAATTGGTGCCTTCGTGAAACAGATAGGGTGCGGCATTATTTTGTAGTTTTTCCATGGCGCATCACTCCTTATAAATAGCTATAATTTCTCTAAGTATATTATACTCTACCCTATTCACAATTTCAATAGAAATTTGTCATTTTTTTGAAATATTTTCACAATTATTCAATTTATATGTGCAATTTAAACAAAAAATAAAGACGACCTTTGACAGATCGCCTTTGTTTTTTTACTGAATAGCTTCTCTCAACCACTTGAGAGTGCATTTTACCATATGCTCACCTGTTTCGCGGCTTGCTTCCTTTGCGGATTCTGCAAACCATTCGGTGTTTCTCTCGCATCTGGAAAGGTCTACGTTTTCGGGCCATGTACCCATCATAAGAGAGGTCTCCCACTTGCCTGCGTGGTCAAATCCGCCGCATTCCTTCTGTGCCTCGGCACCGATAAGGGGAATTACCTTGATATATGAGAAGGGGTCGTCTCCGGTGCCCATATCCTCGTAGTAGGTCTTGTAGGAATCACTTCCCCACCAACCACGACCAAGAGTTTCTTCCATATACTCCATAGTAACCTTCTTTGCCGCCTTGTGACAAGCAATGGTCATGGGCATAAGACCCGCGCCCTCGGTCTGATGATGAGGAATGAGGTAGATATTCTTGATACCTGCGCTTATCATAGACTTTAGAACGTCGTAGATGTATGCTGTATAAGCATCTTCGTTTACGTGGAAGTGTCCGGGCTTGGGCTCGCAAACAGCGTAGCTTGCAACACCGTACCAGATAGGAGGACAAACAACGATCTCCTTTTCCTTTTCAAGCTCACGGAGACATCCTGTAACAACCATGGTATCGGTACCGCAGGAAGCGTGACGTGCGTGGTACTCAAGAGTACCTATGGGAATGATAAAGGGTACCTTGCGGTCAGCGCAGTCCTTTATCTCGTCATAAAACATATTTATAAGTTCCATATTAAACTCCTTGTATGGGCGCTTTGCGCCCAGCGATATAAATCCCTACGGGATTTGCGATATGTTGACACGCGATATATGCTTCACATGCGATATGCACTGCGGTGCGTAGGGATTTATATCATATCGCAACCGAACAAAGTGAGGTTATATCGCATTTTACAGAATAAAATATATCGCATTCAACCGCAAGGTTGAATATATCGCAATATTTAATCATATAACTTTGAGGCTATTGATAACAATAGCCTCAATATTATTTAATCAGCTACTAACCGCACCCCGTGTGATACTGATGGATCACCGTGTACTACAGAGCGCAGTTTCGCTGCAGGCCGTGCCTGCTTAGCAGTCGATCTCGATGCAGGTTTCGGGAACCTCGGGACAAAGCATATCAAAGCCGTCCTTGGTGACTGCGATACCCTTTTCCCAACGAACGCCGAATGTGTCGGTGGAGATGTAAGTATCGATCTGGTAGCACATATTCTCCTTAAGATCA
>JBGUUX010000087.1:0-13831 GCA_045133915.1 Eubacteriales bacterium
GCAGCAGGGGAAGATGAAAGAATCTATTCAATTAACACATTCTTTTTTGTTTTTTTAGTCTGTCTACTTGACAGGGGGCACATTAAAGTATTGTCGGTTTTAAGGTTTTCATATTTTATACCCCCACAGATTTTTTATCTGTCCCGATATTTCTTCAAAATCCCAGAGCTTTTTTGAGTTTGAGATAGAGTTAGGATCGTTTATTTTGATCTTACCGTTCTCTGTTCCACAGAGAACTATAAAATGCCCCGTTTCGGTAAAGTCCCCCGGCCCCATAGCGCATATTATCGGTTCACCGGCTTCGAGACGGCAAAGGACGGTGTTTTTATCTAAGGGAAGCTCCTTTGCATCAAGTCCGAGTTTTGAGGCAAACGTAGTCATAATTGACCAATCGCTGCCTATACCCTCTACATAATAGCCTTCTTTTTCTGCTTTGTTTGCAATATAAAGAGGGTCAAGACTTGTATCTGCAGTAAGGTATATCGAGACCATAGACAGACAGGTGGGCGCACAGCCTGTAAAGGCTATCATACCATCACCGTATTTTTCATATCCCCAGCGCTTGTCCCATTGAAGCAGAAGGGGTACGGTATCGGTATTTTGGTGCTCGGAAAGGTCAATTTTGTGTTTGATGTCCTTTTCCTTTGAATAGTTCAGTACAAAATCCTCGGTCTCGGGATTTTTGCGAAGCATCTCTACAAGCTCGTCGGGTAGCCGGGCAAGTGAAACACCCTTGTCCGTTATGTAATCCTTGACCGGGTCACCGTGACAACCCGTAAATATATAAACTACCAAAAGCAAGGTCACTATAAATAACGTAAATGAGCGTATAAAGGAACCTGTCCCTTGTGTATTAATAAAAATCACCTCTTTGTATCTATTATACATAATATTACAGAGAGGTGTTTTACATTCGGCTTACGAAAAGCTTAAGATTTCATTAAGGGCAGACTTACGATAAAATCGGTATGACAATCCTTGCTTATAACAGAGATGATTCCGCCGTGAAGCTCGGTTATCTGCTTAGCTATGGCAAGACCTAAACCTGCGCCTCCGGTTTCTGAATGGCGGGAACTGTCAAGACGGACAAATTTATCAAAGATATGTTCTAACTTTTCCTTGGGTATCTCGTCACTTTGGTTGCGGATACGTATTACGCCATAGCCCTTGTCCTTTATGGCGGTTATGTCAATGTCGGTGTTTTCATATCCGTAACTTACGGCGTTACGGAGAAGGTTATCAAACACCCTTGCCAACTTGTCCGCATCACCGAATATCCGTATATCAGAGGGAATGTTACAGATCATCTTCATCCCTTTAGCTTCTGACATGGGATAGAATTCGCTTACCAGCTGGTACAGTAACACCGAAAGGTTTATATTACTTTTTTGCAGAGGAACGGATTGAAGATTAAGTCTTGTTATTTCAAAAAATTCGTTGATGAGCTGTTCGAGACGGTAAGCCTTTTCAAGGGCGATACCGGTATACTTTACCCTATGTTCAAAGGGGAGCTCGGGGGATTCTTCTAAAAGAGAAAGATATCCGATAACCGAGGTAAGAGGGGTTTTGAGATCGTGGGCAAGATATACCACAAGGTCGTTTTTCTGTTGCTCGGCAAAGCTTCTTGCCTGCTCGTTTATCTCTATGTTACGCTTGAGCTCGGTCAGCTTTTCGCCCAAGGGCTTAAGCTCCTCGGGGTACTTTGTGTTTTCATGGTCAAGGGCGGTGTTTGCCCTCTTTATTATCTTATCTGCATGCAGAGCATTACACACCGCTATTATAACAACACCCAAGGCGTAGATCATTGCCGCCGCACCGGTAGTGTTAGGGTAGAAAAAGTTAAAAAATGCCGTGGGCACGTACATATAGAGATAGTCTACCGCCACACCGTTAAAAACGTAATCCAGGGCAAGGATCAATGCAACGTATCCCGTGGTATATATGACAAGCTGTAAGAAGATTCGTTTGGTAAAGTTCTTTTTACTCATATTTTATAACCAACTCCCCATACGGTCTTGATAAATTTCGGCTTACCTGCGGGTTCCTTAAGCTTTTCACGTATACGGCGGATATGCACCATAACGGTATTGTTGCTGTCCAGGTATTTTTCGCCCCACACCTTTTCAAATATCTCCTCGCTCGACACCACCTTACCCTTGTTTTCACACAGAAGCCAAAGGATCTTAAATTCGGTGGGAGTGAGTGATATCTCCTCATCGTAGAGGGTACAGAGGTGAGTATCGGGGTTGAGCATAAGTCCTGCTGAGTCGTATACCGAACCCGAGTCAACAGAGTTGTATTGCTTGTATCTTCTCAGCTGTGCCTTGACACGGGCAACAAGCTCCAATGGATTAAAGGGCTTGGTGATATAGTCGTCAGCACCTACCGAAAGTCCTGTTATCTTGTCGATATCCTCAACCTTTGCGGTGAGCATGATGATGGGGTATGTATATTTTTTTCTTATATGTGCCGTAAGGAAAAATCCATCCGGCGGGGGCATCATAACGTCTATGACGGCAAGGTCGGGTGCCGGCTCGGCACGGTCTATAAAGTCCTGCGCCTCCCGTGAGGAATAAAATTTATAAACGCTGTAACCCTCGTTTGTCAGTATCAGGCTGACAAGGTCGGCTATCGCCTTTTCGTCGTCTACGACTAAGATGTTCATAAGCTTCTCCTGTCAAAATTTCTACAGAATAATTATACCACATCGTACAAAAGAGGTAAAGTGTAAAAACCTTAAGATTTTCTTAATACAAGCCAAACGTTATTTTATTTAACAAATGTATACTGATCAGGTCTCTCTCGGTCCTTTATCATCCGAGACAGGATATCGGCACCGTAGTTTTTACCCTTAACATTATTAAATATTTTTGCAATAAGCAGGACATCTTTTTTTCATATATTTTATGATATTACTTGACATACCGGTCAAAATGCTTTAAAATATCGGTGTATATTGTTTTGTATTGTTCGCACTATGCGTTTAATAATTTATGCAATAACAGAAAATTGAATAAGGAGGTGCAATTTTGGTATCTACATTGACAATGATCATCAGTGTAGTCGCTGCATTTCTTGTTGCTTTAGTTATCGGCGTGCTTGTTGGCGCGGCTTACCGCAAAAAGGTTGCCGAGGCTAAGATAGGCTCAGCTGAAGCGCAGGCTAAGAAGATCGTGGAAGAAGGCGAAAAGCTCGCTGAAACCAAGAAAAAGGAAGCTCTGCTTGAAGCTAAGGAAGAGATACTCAAGCATAAGAACGAGTCCGAGCGTGAGCTTAAGGAACGCCGTAAGGAAATTTCCAAGATGGAAAACCGTGTGGCAGCCCGCGAGGAAACTCTGGACCGCAAGATCGAGAATCTCGACAAGAAAGAAGAGACACTGAACAAAAAGATCAAAGAAAACACCGAACGTGGCGAAGAGCTTGACAAGATGAAGAACGCCGAGCTTGAGCTTCTCCAGAAGATCTCCGGATACTCCGCTCAGGAGGCAAAGGCAGAGCTGCTTAACCGTATCGAAGAAGAAGTTAAGCATGAAGCGGCTATGAAGATAGTTGAGATCGAGAGCCAGCTTAAGGACGAGGCTGACCAGAAGGCAAGAGAGATCGTTGCTCTGGCAATTCAGCGTTGCGCTGCAGACCACGTTTCCGAAACCACAGTATCTGTTGTAACACTCCCCAACGACGATATGAAGGGTCGTATCATCGGCCGTGAGGGACGTAACATCAGAACCATCGAAACCATGACAGGCGTCGATCTTATCATCGACGACACACCCGAGGCTATCACCCTTTCCTGCTTCGACCCCGTAAGAAGAGAAGTAGCAAGAATTGCTCTTGAAAAGCTTATTTCCGACGGACGTATACATCCCGCCCGCATCGAAGAAATGGTTGAAAAGGCAAAGAAAGAGGTTGACGCGGCTATCAAGCAGGCAGGCGATAAGGCGATATTTGAAACAGGTATCCACGGTATCGCTCCCGAGCTTGTACGACTCCTCGGACGCCTGCGTTACCGTACCAGCTACGGTCAAAACGTACTTACACACTCTATTGAGGTTGCGTTCCTGTCAGGCATCATCGCAGATGAGCTTGGCGTAGACAGCACTCTTGCAAAGAGAGCAGGTCTGCTTCACGATATCGGCAAGGCTCTTACCAGCGAGCTTGAGGGCTCTCACGTACAGCTTGGTATCGACATCGCAAAGAAGCATAAGGAAAACAAGGATGTGCTCCACGCAATCGAGGCACATCACGGCGACGTTGAGCCCAGAACTATCGTTGCTATGATAGTACAGGCTGCAGACGCTATCTCCGCAGCACGTCCCGGCGCGCGCAGAGAGGATCTTGAAAACTATATCAAGAGATTGCAGAAGCTTGAGGAGATCGCAACAAGCTTTGACGGCGTAGAAAAATCCTTCGCCATCCAGGCAGGCCGCGAGATCCGTATTATGGTCAAGCCCGAAGAGGTCAACGACGATCAGATGGTACTGGTTGCCCGCGACATCGTAAAGAAGATCGAGGCTGAGCTTGAATATCCCGGACAGATCAAGATAAACGTCATCCGAGAGAGCAGAGCTGTAGATTATGCGAAATAAGCGAAAGCTTTTTATTAATAGATAATTTATATAGAACCAAACTGATAACAATACGGTATTCCGTTTTATATATTTTTTCTATAAAAACCCGATTACGGCTCCCGATTTCGGGAGCCGTATTTATTATTTATTAATTTTTCGGCACAGCCGAAAAAACTTCACTTTTGTTCCCTCGGAACAAAAACTTCACTACGAAGTTACTTCACTGCGAAGCAACTTCACCAATGTTCGATACAGCAGACTTACAGTTGGTGAAGTTTGCCTAACGGCAAGTGAAATTGTGACGAGTCACAGTGAAGTTTCACTTCGTGAAGTGAAGTTTTCGCCTTTGGCGAAAGTATTTCAACAGAAAGGTAACTAACTATGAAAATACTTGCTATCGGAGACGTTGTAGGTCCCGCGGCAATAGAATATATGGCAACCAAGCTCCGCAACTTTGTTTCTGCCCAGCGTATTTCCCTCACCCTTGTCAACGGTGAGAACGCAAGTGTCGGCAACGGTCTGGGCAGAGCCGATGCCGAGGCTATACTTGATGCGGGTGCAGACGTCATAACCGGAGGTAACCACATCTGGCAGAAGAAGGACCTCAGAGATTTTCTCGACACAAGCGAGCGCATAATACGTCCCGCAAACTATCCCTCACAGAACCCCGGAAACGGCTACACCATAGCGGATGCCGACGGCTACCGTGTGCTTGTAATGAACGTTATGGGTGTTATCTACGGCGAGCCTCTTGCCGACCCCTTTGAAACGGTGGAGCGTATCTTAAAAAGGGAAGAGGGCAACTACGATATCGCAACCCTTGATATCCACGCCGAAACCACCAGCGAAAAGTATGCCCTTGCCAGATACTTTGACGGCAGGGTAAACGTTATCTACGGTACCCACACCCATATTCCCACAGCCGACGAGCAGGTTTTACCCAAGGGAAGCGGTTATATAACCGACCTGGGTATGACAGGCCCTCACGATTCCATCCTTGGTGTCAAGAGCGAGTGTATAATCCACAAGCTTACCACCAAGCTCCCCACCCGATTTGAGATAGCGGAAAACGATCTCAGAGTCAACGGAGCTCTCTTTGAGCTTGATCCCTCAAGCGGCAAGGTTAGCAAGGTGACGAGGGTTACTTTGTAAATGCAGAGTGCAGAATGCAGAGTGCAGAATTAAGGTAGAAAGTCATTGCAATGCAATGGCTTTCTATTTTATTGCCGTTATATGTCTAAATTCTTTCAGCAATATTAATTTGATATTGCATTTTGAAAACATTAGGTGTATAATGGTTGAAATGATTTCTTTATAAAGCTTTATAAAAGGAGAAAAATATGAAGATCATTATCGTCGGCTGCGGTAAGATAGGTACTGCAATGCTCTCTAACCTGGTAAACGAGGGACACGAGGTGCTGGCAATAGACAGCGACCCTGCCACCATAACCGAGCTGACTAACATCTACGACGTAATGTGTATATGCGGTAACGGCGCTGACAGCGACGTTTTAAAGGAAGCCGGTGTTCAGGATGCCGAGATGTTTGCGGCGGTAACCGCCTCGGACGAGCTGAATATGCTTGCCTGCTTCTTTGCAAAGAAGATGGGCGCCAAGCACACCATAGCCCGCATACGTAACCCCGAATATAACGACGGCAGTCTTGCTTTTATGCGTCAGCAGATAGAGCTGTCCATGTCTATCAATCCCGAGCGTCTGTGCGCACACGAGCTCTTTAATATCCTCAAACTCCCCGGCGCTATGTCTATCGAGACATTTTCCCGCCGCAGCTTTGAGATGATAGAGCTTAAGCTCAGAGAAAACTCTGCCTTTGCAGGTAAATCCCTTATGGAATTACGCCAGAAATATAAGGCAAAGTTCCTTATCTGTGTTGTACGCCGCGGAGACGAGGTCTATATCCCCGACGGTAACTTTGTGCTTCAGTCAGGAGACCGTATCGGTATGGCGGCAACCGCCTCCGAAGGTGAAAAGCTCTTCAAAATGTTGGGCCTTATGCGTAAGCGTACCAAGAACGTTATGATAGTAGGCGCTAACCGTACCTCATACTATCTCGCAAAGATGCTTATCAACATCGGCTCTAACGTCAAGGTCATAGACAAGGACCGTGACCGTTGTGTTACCTTTAGTGAACAGATCCCCGATGCGGTAGTTATAAACGGCGACCCCGCTTCCCGAGAGGTGCTGATGGAGGAGGGCCTTGCAAATATGGACTCCTTTGTATCCCTTACCGGTATGGATGAAGAAAACATACTTCTTTCCATTTTTGCTTCATCCAAAAACGTTCCCCAGATCATTACAAAAATAAACCGACCCGAGCTCTGCCAGATGGCTCTGAACTTAGGACTTGACTCTATAGTATCACCCCGTAAGATAATCTCCGACCGTCTCTGTCAGTACGCCCGTGCTCTTGAAATGTCTATAGGCGCTGAAATGGAGACTCTGTATACCCTTATGGATGAGAAGGCAGAAGCTCTTGAATTCATCGTAAGAAACGACTTTGAATTCCTTGACATACCCTTAAAGGACCTGCACCTTAAGCACAACACCCTTATTGCAGGTATCATCCGTGGCAGAAGAACTATAATACCCTCAGGTACCGACGTTATCCTACCCGACGACCGCGTTATAGTTATTGCCGCAGGCAGACGTATAACCTCCTTGGGCGACGTATTTGAATAAGGCGGTGAGGACGTGAACCGTAGAATAATATTGTACGTTACAGGCAGACTGATCTGTATCGAAGCGGCGCTTATGCTGCTGCCCCTCTTGGTATCCGCCATATACAAGGAAGACTGTTATATCTCCTTCCTTGTGGTCATAGCCATATCCCTTTCTCTGGGACTTTTTCTGACCTGGCTTGCCCGTCCACGGGACAAGACCATATACGCCCGTGAGGGATTTATAATAGTAGCTCTTAGCTGGGTGATCTTCTCGGCGATCGGAGCATTGCCCTTTGTTTTGTCGGGTGAAATACCCTCCTACGTAGACGCTTTTTTTGAAACGGTCAGCGGCTTTACCACTACGGGTGCTTCGATAATTCCAAACAACGAAACCTTTAATGTAGAGCTTATGAGCAAGGGTATTTTGTTCTGGCGCAGCTTTACCCACTGGATAGGCGGTATGGGTATCCTTGTGTTTGTGGTTGCTATGACAAACTCGCTCTCCGACCGTTCTATACACGTATTAAAGGCAGAGATGCCCGGTCCCACCATGGGTAAACTTGTACCCAGACTCAAGGACACCGCAAAGATACTTTATCTTATTTATATCGGTCTCACCGTTCTTGAGTTTATATTCCTCTTTGCAGGTGGAATGCCCCTCTTTGACAGCATAGTGCATGCAGTAGGTACCGCAGGTACGGGAGGCTTTGGTATCAAGGCGGACAGTATCGCGTCCTACAGCCCCTACTGTCAGTGGGTCATAGCCATATTTATGATCCTCTTCGGTCTTAACTTCAACGTATATTATTTTACACTTATAAGAAGATTCAGAGATCTTCGTCACTGCGGTGAGGCGTGGACATATCTTATCGTAGTGGTTATTGCAACAACAACCATAACCCTGAACATTATGCCCCTCTTCGACAGCTTTGGCGAAGCGCTTCGTCACGGCGTGTTCCAGGTAGGAACGGCAATGTCCACCACAGGTTTTGCCACCGAAAACTTTGACCTGTGGCCTCAGCTCTCTAAGGCAATACTCTTTGTCCTGATGTTCGGCGGAGCCTGCGCCAACTCTACTGCAGGCGGATTCAAGATCTCCCGTGTTATCCTTCTGGTCAAATCTATCAGAGTACAGTTAAAGAGACTTGTCCATCCCCGTTCTGTAAATACTGTTAAATTTGAGGGTAAAAATCTTGACAACGACACCCTCGTTGCCACTACAAACTATTTTTCCCTTTATATGATATGTATCCTTGCGGTATTTATCGCAGTAAGCTTTGATAACACCGCGGCTGCGGCTATCACCGAAGGCGGTTTTAACATCACCGAAACCAATTTCACGGCGGCGGTCTCCTGCTTCAATAACATCGGTCCGGGTCTTGGAATGGTAGGCCCTGCAGGCGGCTTTGCTGCATACAGTCCCGTAAGTAAGCTGGTATTCTCTCTTGCAATGCTCTTAGGCAGACTTGAGATATTTCCCTTGCTTCTGGCATTAGCACCTAATACATGGAAGAAACATAAATAAATAATAAAACAGTGTCAAAGCCAACGGCTTTGGCACTGTTTTTTTACATTCATTATTCGGTATACTCATCTTCCATGGGCTCGTAGCTGATATAGTCAAGAGGATTTACGTTTTTGCCGTCCTGCAATAATTCAAAATGAAGGTGGCTGGTATCTGCCGCTTCAATTGCCGCAGACTCTCCTACACAGCCTATGGTCTGACCGCCGTATACCTTACAGCCCACCTCGGCGTCCTTGGGGAATTCCTCGCCTAAGTTCATATACTTTGATACAAGTCCACCGCCGTGGGTGACCTCGATGCACACTCCCATAAAGGGGTCTGTATATCTCTTGGTGACCTCACCCTCGGCTACGGTAGCCACCGCGCTTCCCACAGAAGCCTGAATATCAAGCCCCGCATGGGTACGGTAGTCGTTCATAGTGAGAGAAAATACCGGCATATCCATAGAATAGTCCTTTGAGATATATCCGTTTACCGGCAGACAGAATTCAACGGGAGCCGCCGCCTGAGAGGTGGCGTCGTTCTTTTTGGTATCCTTTGTTTCTGTATCCTCAGTATCCTTTGTTGTATCCCCTGTGACCTTGTCGGTAGTCTTGGTGTCCTTTGTCTTTGTATCCTTTTTACCTGTGATGACCGCCTCGTCGGTGTCGATGCCGATCTTATCCTCGGTACGGTTGGCAGTACCTATGGCGCTCACTACCGCTATTACCAGTACGGTTATGAGCATAATGACGCTAATGATGTATATAGCAGAGTTCTTTGGCTTTTTGTTTTGATTCTTATCCATAACGTTACCGTCCTTTTTTGTTTCATTGCTTGTATTATGTACCCTTACTTTCAAGCTTATTCAAAAAAGAAAGAATCGATAAAAATTTCTGTCAGACAACAAAAAGAAGGCTGATTACTCAACCTTCCTTGAAATTTACCAAAACCTTTGATCTTTTAGACCAAACAAGTACTCCGCTGTATAAAGAGCCGTCCTTAAACTCCGTATCTTCTATACTGTTTTTATAGCGTACCGATTTTTCTTTGTCACCTACTCTTATCAATACGCGAGTCGGACCTCTGCCAGAGTAATTTTCCTGTTCAACAAAAAATTCTCCGTTATATTCGATATAATCATTATTTTTTATATCCTGAACGTAAGGATGAACCGATGTTATATAAATCAGAGCACATACCGCAATAGCACCGGGCATTAAATAAAATACCGCCCTTTGCCCCTTGAACTGCTTCGACAGAACTATAGCGAAAATTATAACGACAGCTAATATTATAAGCATCATAAATATATTTAATTTTATGTATTTCATAAGCTTATCGGAATAAGCACTGTATTCAGCATTCATTAATACCCCTTGATCCGGCATAGTTTTTTCAATTGTAACACCATTATCAATACGTGTCAAGTCAAGGTTTTATAGACCAGCCTATCCCAATTCAATAAAAAATTCAAAAATATCAAAAAAGCACTTGCTTTTTTTATAATATTGTGATAGAATTACCTTTGCCTATGATTATTTGGAAAAAATTATTCATATAAAAACAGTATATTTTGGAGGAACAACCATGAATATCGTATTCGGTATAATTCTTTTAGTTGCAGCATTATTTCTTATCGTAGCTGTTCTTATGCAGTCCGGTAAGAGCCACAACCTCAGCGGTTCTATCGCAGGCGGCGCAGAGACCTTCTTTGGCAAGACCAAGGGTAAGACCATCGACAAGATCCTTTCCAAGGTTACTTCCGTAGTTGCAGTTCTCTTCGTTCTTCTCGTTATCGTTGTTTACGTTATCCAGCCCAAGACAGCTGACGATACCAAGACTCCCGTTCCTGAGAACGATCCCGCAGTTGAGACTACAGAAGTAGTTGGCTAAGCTAAACTGATAATTATACCGCCTTTAGAGAACACTAAAGGCGGTTATTTATTTACGGAGTGCTACTCCGTAAATCACTTTCTTTGCATCGCAAAAAAACTTCACTCTGTATCGCAGAACTTCACTTTTTGCAAAGCAAAAAACTTCACTTGCCGTAAGGCAAACTTCACCGACTATAATATTGCTGTATCGCACATTGGTGAAGTTGCTTCGCAGTGAAGTTGTGACAGGTCACAGTGAAGTTTCACCTTGTGAAGTGAAGTTCTCGCCTTTGGCGAAAGTAGTAAATACAAAAGGATTTTAAATGAAAGAACAAATTATAGAACTTATATCATCTCCCGATTACAGACCCACACCCATTGACGGTGTATATTCTCTGCTTTTTGATGGGGAGACACTATACAACGAATTTTACGACGCTGTCACCGAGCTTGAAAACGAGGGTAAGCTCATAGTGACTCAGCGAGGCAAGCTCATGCCCCTTGAGGGAAGCGAATATTTTATCGGTAAATTCCGTTCATCCCAAAAGGAGTTTGGCTTCGTTACTCCCGAAAAAGAGGGCGTTGCGGACTTTTTCATCCCCCCCGACAGAACTCTTGATGCCATAGAGGGCGACCGTGTTCTCTGCCATACCATAGAGCATGACCGTGAAAAGAGCGACGTTGCCGAGGTAATAAAAATACTGTCCCACAGTCTTGAGTCGGTTATCGGTACTCTTAAAAGACTTCCCACCAAAGGCAAGAAGGGCAGACAGCTCTACACAGTAGAGCCGGATAGCAAAAAGCACTCCTTTACCGTTATATGTACCCCTGCCGAAGGGATATATCCCAAGGTAGGCAACAAGGTAGAGGTCAAGATAACCAAATATCCCAAGAAGGACGTTGCGGCAAGAGGCGAGATAGTAGTTGATTTTGGCGAAGCGCACTCCCGTGAGGCAAACTATACCGCAATACTTCACGAAAACTCTATCCGTACCTTCTTTGATAAAGAAGTTCTTCGTCAGGCTGACCTTGAGGCGCAGGATTTGCCCGACACAGCCGACGGCCGTGAGGACATCCGCGACAAGGTGATATTTACCATAGACGGCGCGGATGCAAAGGACTTAGACGATGCGGTATCCCTTGAGCGTGACGGTGACGGATATGTATTAGGCGTTCATATAGCCGACGTTTCTCACTACGTACGTCAGGGTTCTGCTATCGACCGTGAGGCTTACGAGCGAGGCACCAGCGTTTACTTTACCGATCAGGTAGTACCCATGCTGCCCAAATCCCTCTCCAACGGAATATGCTCCCTTAACGCAGGTGCACCCAGACGCGCGCTCTCCGCATTCGTTTATATAGATAAGCAGGGCAACCTCACCGGCTGCGACGTCAAAAAGACCCTTATAGAGTCAAGGGTCAGAGGTGTCTATACCGAGGTAAACGACGTATTTGAAAAGGGTGAAGAGTCCGAGTTTTACGAAAAATACTCGGTACTGGGCGAAACGCTTCCCATGATGCACGAGCTCTATAAGATCCTTGCAAAAAAGAGCGTCCGCAGAGGTGCTCTAGAGCTTGAGACCACAGAGGCACGTATTCTCGTTGACGAAAACGCTATGCCCGTGGGTATCGTCAAGCGTGAAAGAGGAGATGCCGAAAAGCTCATCGAACAGTTTATGCTTGCAGCAAACGAGGCTGTGGCAAACTGGCTCAACGATATGGCTATGCCCTGTGTTTACCGAATCCACGAGGAGCCTCAGGGCGAAAAGATACAGAAGTTCAGACTGTTTGCCCACAATCTGGGACTTGACGTTTCGGCTCTGGGCGCAAAGAAGCTTCATCCCTCTATGTTTGCGGAAATTCTCCGTCAGGCAAAGGAACAGGAGATAGGCGGTATTGTTTCTTATATACTGCTGAGATCTCTTTCCAAGGCAAAATATTCTGAAGCGCCCAGTCCCCATTTCGGTCTGGGTATCGAGAAATACTGTCACTTCACAAGCCCCATCCGCCGTTATCCCGACCTTGCCACCCACCGTATAATTTCAAACATACTGGTTGGCAATATAAGCGGCAGCTCTGCCACCTATATGGCGTCCTTTGCACAAAAGGCGGCGGCAAAGTCAAGCGAAAACGAGCTCAAGGCAATAACCGCCGAGCGTGATATAGAGGATCTATACAAATGTCTCTGGATGGAGCAGTATATAGGCGAGGAGTTTGAGGCTGTGGTAAGCTCTGTTGCAAACTTCGGTATGTTTGCGGAGTTAGAAAACACCTGCGAGGGTATGATACCCATAACCGCCCTCGACGGTTACTACGTCTATGACGAAGCCACCTATTCGCTGGTATGCGGACTGCAGAGCTACAGATTGGGCGACCGTATCAAGGTGCGTATAGAGTCGGTAGACCTTATTGCCCGCAAGATAGAAATGAGACTTGCCGAGCAAAAGCCCAAGCTTGTTATCCCCAAGCCAAGAGATTATTACGTTAAAAAATCTCAGAGGAAGAGAAGAAAAAGATAAACTATAAAAGGAAGGCCGAATGCCTTCCTTTTGTGTTCTACTTCTTTACAAATACCAACTTATCTTCATTGATACCGATATTTTCAAAATGATCTATATTGCGTATTATCAGCTTGTCCTTTTTTAATCTGTAATCACCAATAAAGAGGCTTCTTGTGACATACTTTGTCTCTTCAAACGAGGTATCATCATAACTATAGTCAACAAATATACTTCCCGCACGATAGCCGACCGTTAAATCGTATTCCTTACCGCCAAGTACGTTTTTACCCCCCAGCACTCCATCATCATCTGCCGTCAAGGTGATCCCTGTCTCTTCGTTATACCATACGCTGCCGGGCTCATGTTTTGGAACGTTACCCCGTGTAGCCATACCGTAAGCAAACATAGCGAACAATATCAGCGCAAGTGCGAAAATTGCGATAAGAACATATGATGATATCTTAAAAAATCTGTTCATAGGAACACCTCCTTGATTCAAATTTAACATGGAAAGGGAAAAATATCAATTATCTATTTGTAAATAAACCGTTTTTTTGTCTATGGGAAAATATTTTTCTTAATTAACAAACAAGCCTTTGACTTTCGTCAAAGGCTTCAGACTGTCGAAAAAGTCGGTCGGACGTGTGAATAGTTGTTTTTTAGGGGTTATCTCTCCAACTGACATGAAAACAGGTAATATT
>JBGUUX010000088.1:0-9208 GCA_045133915.1 Eubacteriales bacterium
GAGATTATAAAGGATATAAGGGTCTCAAAGGAGTCCTGCCTGAGTATCCTTATTCCCTTGCCTGCCTCGATTGCCTCTTTTATAGTAACATCACCGCCGAAACGGTTTTCTATATCAGAATTCATTATCTCATAATCAAGGTCAAGGGAAAGAAAATCGAAAAGATTTTCGTCAAAGTCGGATTTTGAGGTATTATAGATCCTTACCGCATCTTCGCTTTCCTGCGTGAAACGGTATTTTCTGCCCCGATATATCCCCGACACACCGCCCAGAGGGTCGGGGTCAAAACGAAAGCACTGTCCGCAGTCAAAGATCTTTTCAACAGAAAAGCAACTTAATTCACTTAACTCTATATAATTTTTAAATTCTTGTATTTTCATATTTATCAGCCTTCTTTTTTATAGGTCTTACGGTTACGGCAATAAGATAAAATAGACCCCGCAAAAAAGCCTAACGCTAATACAACAATAGAAAAGATTACTTTTATGATATCGTTAAAGAATAATATCGGTATTATATTTATTACAGAAAAAACTATATGCATCAAGGCAACAGATCTGTTGTGAATCAACATCTCTTTTCCTTCGGGTTTCTGCATGCTTTCGGGGGTATATGCCGTTTCTCCGGTTTCATTGTTGTCCTTAAAATGCGATATTGCAATAACCACTGCAACGATTATACATGCCAAAGGTACTAAGGAAATTTTCGATATAAACATAGCATTTACCTCCATATAATAAGTTTACGTAAACCAAAACCTTGCCTTCTCCAGCGGAGAAGGGGGACCACCTTTGGTGGTGGATGAGGAGAGCATCTCTCCGCATCACTTTATTGGTTTTAATTCATTTACGGATATATTTATTTTATTTAAGATATCATTACATACTATATCAAAATTCATATTGATATCTATATTTGGATATCGTAAAACCGTTATACCTATTCTTCTTAGATCATAGTCTCTTTGTTTATCAGATTCATAGTTTTCTTCCGTACCATGCTGAGACCCGTCAAGCTCTATCACCACACGTTTGCTTGCTATATAGAAATCTACTATGTAGTTGCCTATGTTTTTTTGACGGTTAACGGTTACAGGCAATCTTTTAAGAAAATCATACCATAGATGCTTTTCTTCGGGAGTCATATTTTTACGCAGGTTTTGTGCGTTAGAAACTAATTGTTTATTATATTTGTAACTCATAGTTTACTATGCTCTGCTCTCCTCATCCACCACTACGTGGTCCCCCTTCCCCGCTGGGGAAGGCTTTTTTACATATATCCGCCATGGGACAAGCGTCACATTTAGGCGCTCTTGCAGTACACCACTCGCGACCGAACCAGACCATACGGTGACAAAAGTCCACCTGCTTGTCCTTGGGGATAATGGGAATAAGAGCCTTTTCTACCTTATAGGGGTTCTTTTCACCCTTGGGACAAAGTCCCATGCGACCCGAAAGGCGTATACAATGGGTATCGGTAACTATAGAGGGAATACGGAATATATCTCCCAAAAGGAGATTTCCTATCTTACGGCCTACGCCGGGAAGCTCCAAAAGCTCTTCCATGGTCTGAGGCAGCTCGCCATTGTATTTTTCTATGAGTATTTTACAGCAGGCAGAGATATTTTTCGCCTTGGTCTTATAAAGTCCGCAGGGCTTAACGAAATTTTCGATAGCCTCAACCTCTGCTCCAGCCATCGCCTCAAGAGTTGGAATATATTTAAACATCTCTTCGCAGACGATGTTTACCCTCTTGTCTGTACACTGAGCCGAAAGGATACCCATAACAAGGAGTTTCCAGGGCTCGCCGTTATACTGAAGCGCACATTCTGCCGAAGGGTATATCTCCTCAAGCTTCTCTACGATAGCAAGAGCCCGTTCACGCTTAGTCATTGAACTGAGGGAAGGGATCACGGAGCAGAACGTCGAAGATCTTACGGTTTTCGATGATCATACCCAGTCCCTCTATAGCGCACTCGGTAGAGTTTACGCATATCTGTACGGGGATCTCAAGGGTATTCTCCATAAGGGTCTTGATGCCGCCGTCAAGAGCGCCACCGCCTGTAAGAAGGATTCCTCTTTCCTTAACGTTATTAAGGATATGCTGGGGAAGCTTCTTCAGTATAGCATCAATATTGGCAACAAGATAAACCGCAAAGGGATTCATTATCTCAACGGTCTGAGCGGAGTTTATGGTAAGGTCACAAGGCAGACCGGTAACGAGATCTATACCCACAAAGTCGTAACCGCCCACCGAGTATGAGGAATGAACCGATCCTATAGTCTCACGGATGGTTCTTGCCATACGCTCGGTGATAGAAGCGTTATACTCGTTCTTGATATAAGCAATGATAGCCTGATCCAGCTTGTTACAACCGTACGGTACGGTACGGGAAAGCTTGGTAGCACAACCCTTGACGATACCGATCTCGGAGTTTGCGGCTCCTATATCGCAGATCAAAAGCTCCTTTTCGTCGTTTAAGGGCGCACCCGAACCCATAACGCATACGGTAGGCAGATCAACACACTTTATACTCTTTGCCCCCGCCTCTGTAAGCATCTCAACTATAGCGGAAACGTCGGCGCTGCTCTGTCCGCCGTGACTTGCAAAGATAATGTCGGGACGGCGTATGCCGGTCTTTTTGATAGCACGGGTAACTATCATCTGCATTCTTTCATAGTCACTTACGTTACCCTGATAGATATGTGTGATAAGGTCAACCGCACCGGGTGTCTTGTTATAGATATTGATAGCCTCCTGGCCTACAGCCAGATGCTCCTGTGTATAAGTATCCACCGCAACTGCGTTGGGCTCACGGGCAACCACACCCTGTCCCTCTACGTAAACGGTAGTAACGTTGCTTCCGAGATTTATTCCTAAGGTTTTGCTCATTTTTGTCTCCTAAACGTTAAATTCTGTTGTAAGTATTTTTTTAAGTAATTCGGTGGGAAGTCCTATTACGTTATTTAGACTTCCTTCTATGGCAGAAACAAACTTTCCTGCCTCACCCTGAATGCCGTAGCTGCCTGCTTTATCCATAGGATCACCCGAGTCTACGTATTCCCATATTTCAGCATCACCCATTTCTCTGAATATAACCTTGGTCTCATCATGGGTAGTAACCGTCTTTTCACGGCTTTCCACCGTGATACCGGTAAAAACGCTGTGGACCTTGCCGGAAAGACTCTTGAGCATATCAAAGGCGTCCTGTCTGTCTTTAGGCTTGCCGAGGATAACGTCTCCAAGGGCAACCACCGTGTCGGATGCTATAAGAATGTCATTTTCATCAAGTTCCTTTGGATAAGCATCCGCCTTGCGCTTTGAAAGTATCTCTACAAAGCGGCAGGGGCTGACCTTTTCTTCTATTGTTTCGTCTGCATCGGTTGGGCAAACGGTAGGGATTATGCCAAGCTCACCCAGAAGCTCACGTCTTCTGGGAGAAGCAGAGGCTAATATATAATTTTTAATCATATACAAATACAAATCTACTCCATTCCGTGTGATTTGAAAGGCATACTGACGGGCGCAGTATGGCAGAGGCGACTCGCCTCATTTTATCCTTCTTATTCCGTTATTTTTTGGTGTATGCTTTTCATAAGCTGTAAGCACAGCCTTTACCTCTTCCCTTGTTTCGGTAGAGAAAATGAAGTGGCGGTTATTGATAAATGCGTTTTTTAGATCCTTTTCACGGTCAAGCATATATGTGACCTGCGAATTAAAGAGGATATCCCTGCCACCCTCGGTGACAATGGGGAACTTAGCATTTTTACGGTCGCGAAGCTCCTTTTGCATAAGTCTTTTTTCAAGTAACATAAGGGGCTGAGCGCCATATATAATAACAGATTTCTGTGTGATTATATCTCTTATCTGAGCAAGAGTAAGCTCGGGAGAGAGGATAACGTCCTCTATACCCATTTCAATAAGAGCTGCCGCTGATCTTGCGTTAAAGGCGTTAAGTCTGAAATCTCCGTGAATATGCGCTCCGCTCTGCCTTGCGATATCAAGCTGACCTATGTTGGTAAGCATTATATGCTCGGGGTTGAGCGCTTTTACTTTATTTATTACGTTTTCCTTGTCACGGTCGTAGATGACCGGAGGCAGAAGTACTCCGTTTGCCCTTTTGGGGTCATAAGACTCAAGAGGCAGATAAACTATATCAAAGGGATGTTCCTTGGGAATAGAATTTGCATCATAGAATCTTGCGGACAGGCATTTCTTTGCCTTTTCCTTTGTGTAATCAGAAAGCTCTATTTCTTCGGGAGCGCTTCTGTTATAAGGTTCTATCTCGGGCTTGGCGGGTGCCTCGGTCTGCTTTTTTGCAGAACGGTAGGTGGCGGCCTTGTCCGCTTCGCTACGTATACCGTTCATAGCCTTTGAGATCTTACCAACGTAATAGCCGTCGGTAAAGCCGCTACGTGAAAAGAGATTTTCAAGCTCCTTTATCTCAGCAGGAGTTGCCCCACGCTTTTCATCAAGAAGTCTGCGGTATATACGGGTAACACCGTAAACGTAGTCGGGACTCTTCATACGTCCTTCTATCTTAAGTGAGCGTACACCCATATCTATTATTTCCGGAATATGCTCTGCCAGACACATATCCTTAATGCTTAAGGGGTATGAGCCGTTATACTGCATACGGCAGGGCTGAGCGCAAAGCCCGCGGTTACCGCTTCGCCCGCCTATAAGGGAGGACATAAGGCACTGTCCCGAGTGGCTGACGCATATAGCACCGTGGATAAATATCTCAACATCAATGGGCGAGGTCTTGCAGAGATATGCAATATCCTCTCTTTTCATCTCTCTTGCCGTTACCATACGGGCAAAACCCATATCAGCCATAAGCTTTGCCGCTTCCAGATTATGACCCGACATCTGGGTAGAGCCGTGGATCTCAAAATCGGGGAAAATGCGGTGTACTTCCTTTGCCAATCCCATATCCGCACAGATAAGTGCGTCTACTCCTGCAAGATAAAGCTGCTTTATATATTCAAGAGCATCTTTCATCTCACGGTCAAGGATAAGGATATTTACGGTAACGTGAAGCCTTACTCCCCTCTTGTGACAGTAATCTGCCGCTTCCTTTATCTGTTCTATTGTAAAATTGGTGGCGTTGATACGGGCATTGAATGCCGATCCGCCTATATATACCGCATCAGCTCCCCCTGCAACTGCGGCGCGAAGCGCCTCGGGTGAACCTGCGGGTGAAAGTAATTCGGGCAACATATTTTTTCCTTACTACTTGTAAAATCTGATTTGAAGTGTTACAATATACATAATTATTATATTATATTTTTTATGATATGAAAAGACCTTTTCGACAAAAAATTTATTTTTTCAGGATAAAGTTATGAAGACGATAACAGATGCAAAGAGAATAGTGTTCAAGGTGGGCTCATCTACCCTGACTCACGAAAACGGAAAGCTGAATTTAAGAAGAATAGAAAAACTGGCTACAGTCCTCTCCGACCTTAAAAACATGGGCAAGGAGGTAGTTCTTGTATCCTCCGGTGCTATAAGCGCAGGCTGCGGCAGAGTGGGCGCACAGCGACCTGACGACACCCCCGGCAAGCAGGCAATGGCAGCTATAGGTCAGAGCGAGCTTATGAGGGTATACGAGCATTATTTCTCAATGTTCGGACAGATAATCGGTCAGATACTTATAACCAAAGAGGAAATTGACAACCCCAAGGTAAAGCGCAACGCCAACAACACCTTTGACAGACTGCTGTCAATGGGCTGTATCCCGATAGTTAACGAAAACGACTCCATGTCCTTTGAGGAGATCGAGTTCGGTGACAACGACACCCTTTCTGCAGTTGTTGCAACGGTATGCGATGCCGATTCTCTTGTTATTTTAAGTGATATCGACGGTCTGTATGATGCAGACCCCCGTTCCAACCCCGACGCTATGCTTATCCCCGTGGTAACAGAGCTCACCGAGGATATCATCGCTTGCGCAGGCGGTGCGGGCACCAGCAGAGGTACAGGCGGACTTGTCACCAAGCTCCGTGCGGCAGAGATAACCGTGCCTGCAGGGATACCCATGTATATCGTTAACGGTAACGATCCTGCTATATTATACGATCTTTGCGAGGGTAAAAAACGCGGAACCTATTTTGCTCCGCAAAAATAACTATTCACTTTTCACTATTCTCTGTTCTCTATTCACTAATTTTATATTCTACACTATAAAAGAGTACAAAAATGAACTATAACAACAGTCCTTTACTTGATAAATCCTTAAAATTCGCATCAAGGGCAGTAAAATTATATAAATATCTACACGACGACAAGAAAGAAACTATCATTTCAAAACAACTGATAAGAAGTGCAACTTCTATCGGTGCAAATGCTAATGAAGCGGCTTATGCCCAAAGCAAACCGGATTTCATATTCAAATTGCATATTTCACTTAAAGAATGTGCAGAAACAGAATATTGGTTAAGATTATTAGAACTTTCCGGATATATCTCGAACGAAGAAGCAACTTCAATAATAAATGATTGCTTGGAAGTGAAAAGGATTCTGATAGCATCATTAAATACAGCCAAATCCGAAGATGATGTTAGTGAATAGTGAATAATGAATAGAGAATAGTGAATAACCGAAAGGAGTTTAACTTTGAACGTACATGATTATATAGAAAACATTTGTAAATTAACAAAAAAAGCCTCTCCTGCCATTGCAAGAAAGAGCGAAGTCGAAAAGAATGCAATTCTTCTTGATATCGCCGATGCGATAGAGGCAAACGAGGTGGATATAATTAAGGCAAACGACCTTGATCTTGAAGCAGCGGATAAAAACGGTGTTCCCAAGACTATGATGGACCGCCTTAAGCTTACCCCTGAGCGTATCAAGGATATTGCAAATGCGGTAAGAGAGGTTGCTACCCTTCCCGACCCTATCGGCAAGGGCGAGGTATATACCAACCGTGACGGCTTACAGATAAAAAAGGTAAGAGCACCCTTAGGTGTTATTGCAATAATATTTGAAGCAAGACCCAACGTTACCTACGATGCGGCGGCTCTTTGCTTAAAGACCTCAAACGCAGTTCTTCTGCGAGGCGGCAAGGAGGCTATAAACTCTAACCGCTGTGCGGTCAAGATAATGCGAGAGGTACTGGGTAAGCACGGCGTTGACGAAAACGCAATAACTCTGGTAGACGATATCACCCGTGAGGGTACCACCGAGCTTATGCAGATGAGAGAGTACGTTGACGTGCTTATCCCCCGTGGCTCTAAGGGTCTTATACAGAGCGTTGTTAAGAACTCTAAGATCCCCTGTATTGAAACAGGTGCGGGAAACTGTCACACCTATATTGAGGCTGATGCAGACCTCAATATGGCGGTTAAGGTTGCGGTCAATGCAAAAGCACAGAGACCCTCTGTTTGTAACGCAATGGAGACACTCTTAGTCAACAAGAATATTCTCGAGAGCTTCCTTCCTATGCTTGAAGAGGCTATGACAGCTGTAAACGTAGAGCTGCGTTGCTGTCCCGAGTGTGCAAAATACATTAAAAACTGTGTCCCCGCAACAGAAGAGGACTATGAGACCGAGTATAACGACTACATCCTTGCGGTAAAGGCGGTAGCCGACATAGACGAGGCTATCGAGCATATCAATCACTACGGCACAGGCCACAGCGAGGCTATTATCACATCGAGCCTTACCCTGTCGGATAAGTTCCAGAGAGAAATTGATGCGGCGGCGGTTTACGTTAACGCTTCAACACGCTTTACCGACGGCGGAGTTTTTGGCCTTGGTGCGGAGATAGGCATCTCCACACAGAAGCTCCATGCAAGAGGTCCTATGGGTCTTTACGAGATGACATCCACAAAATATTTAATAAACGGAAACGGACAGACAAGATGAGAGAAGTAATACTTTGTAAATACGGTGAAATTATATTAAAGGGCGCAAACAAAAGCTGGTTTGAGGGTATCCTTATCCGTGATCTGCGTAAGCGTCTTACAAGATACGGCGAGTTTGAGGTAAGATACAACCAGTCTATCGTATACGTTGAGCCCGTGAGCGATGATTGCGATATGGACGGAGCCTTTGAGGAAGCAAAGAGAGCATTTGGCTTTGCATCCATCTCCCGTGCCGCAGTTGTTGAAAAGGATATGGAAAAGATATGCGAGTGCGCCAAGGAATATCTTCCTCAGCACCTTTTCGGCAAGAGAACCTTTAAGGTAGAAGGCAAGCGCTCGGATAAGCGTTTCCCTCTTACCTCTCCCCAGATATCCGCAGAGGTTGGCGGTGCCATCCTTGAGGCTATGGGCGGTAAGATCAAGGTAAACGTAAACAACCCCGACGTAACCGTGCGAGTTGAGATCAGAAACGACCTTGCATACATAAACTCAGGCAGTCACAGAGGTGCGGGCGGTATGCCCATCGGCACCAACGGCAAGGGACTGCTGCTCCTCTCCGGCGGTATCGACAGCCCCGTTGCAGGCTATATGATAGCAAAGCGTGGCGTTATAGTTGAAGCCCTCCACTTTGAGAGTTTTCCTTATACTAGTGAACGTGCCCGTGAAAAAGTTCTGGAATTAGCCGAGCTCGTAGCAAAGCACACAGGCAGAATGAGAGTTCATATCATCTCCCTTACAAAGATCCAGGAAGAGCTTGTAAAGCACTGCGAGGAGGACTACTTTACCCTTCTGCTCCGCCGCTTTATGATGAAGCTGGCTACCCGTGTAGCAAAGGAAAAATACTGTAACGCTCTTATTACAGGTGAGAGCCTCGGTCAGGTGGCAAGTCAGACCATGAAGGCACTGGCGGTTACAGATGCGGTAACCGATCTCCCTGTTTTCCGTCCCTGTATCGGTATGGATAAGGAGGATATCGTTACTATCGCACGTAAGATAGACACATATGAGACCTCAATCCTTCCCTACGAGGATTGCTGTACCGTATTTACTCCCAAGCATCCCCGTACCCAGCCTGAAATTGAAAAGGTTGAGGCACAGGAAAAGAATCTCGACGTAGATGCACTTCTTGAGGATGCGTATGCTTCTCTTGTTACGCACGACATTAGAGTATACTGTTAAATTAGGAATTAGGAGTTAGGAATTAAGGAAGCCATTCGGTTTTGCCGAATGGCTTTTGTTTATCCGTTAGAAAAATTGGAATTTACTTAACTGCTTTTATGGTATAAGTCGCACCCCAATTTTTCAGCACCTCTACAGAAGAAAAACCTGCTTCAAGA
>JBGUUX010000089.1:0-12444 GCA_045133915.1 Eubacteriales bacterium
GCATCGGGGTTGCGGAGCTCAAAGCGGCGCTTGTCGGGGGATTTAGCATAAGCGGGAATACGGATAACCGCAGAACGGTTAGAGGTAGCGTAACCTACGGTTACGGGAGCCTCAAAGCCGGGAACCAGACGCTTGAAGGAGTTGGTGCTGGGGTTGGTGATAGCACAGAGAGAAGCAATGTGCTTTAACAGACCGCCCATAAAGTAATGAGCTGTCTCGCTAAGGTTAGAATAGCCGTTGTCATCAGAGAATACAGGCTGTCCGTCCTTAAAGAGTATCATGTGAACGTGCATACCGCTGCCTGCTTCACCGTAGATAGGCTTGGGCATAAAGGTTGCGGACTTGCCGTACTTAAGAGCTGTGTTGTGGATGATGTATTTGATCATCATTGTGGCGTCAGCCATGTGTACTACTTCACCAAGCTGAGGCTCAATCTCAAACTGACCGGATGCGGCAACCTCGGGATGGTGATAGTTTATATCAATGCCCATTTCCTTCATGAGCATACACATTTCACTTCTGCACTCGTAGGAGATATCAAAGGGCTTTGCAATATGATAGTTCTTCTGCTTGGGAACGACCACACCCTTGCCTTCAACCGAGCTGTTCCAATAGGACTGAACGGCGTCAACCGAGGCTGCGATCTGTCTGCCGCTTACCTCCCAGGCAACGTCGTCAAAGAGGTAGAACTCAAACTCGGGCAGGATCTTCATTTCATCTGCAACGCCTGTTTCCTTCATGTATTCAACGGCAGCCTTGATGATGTTACGGGGATACTGTTTAAGAGGCTTATGCTCGGGTGAAGCAATGATCATTGCGTTACCTGTCATGGACAGGGTGGGGATAGAACAGAAGGGGTCGATAACTGCGGTGTCAGGGTCGGGGATAAATACCATGTCGCTCTTTTCAACAACAGCGTAACCGTAGTTGGAGGCGTCAAAGCCGATACCCGATTTCATAGTGTCCTCAGAGAAGTTCTCTGCGGGGATAGTAACGTGACGGTACTGACCGTTGATGTCGACCATCTTAAAGTCAACCATCTTAATGTCGTTTTCTTTTATAATATTAAGTATGTCCTGAATGCTCTTAGCCATAACAGCCCTCCTGATATTAATATTGTTGTAATTATTCTATCACTTTTTGTTAACATAGTCAACAGTTATATGCTACAAATTAACCTTGACATAACTTTTTTATTATGTTATAATATGATGCATTAATATCGAGGTGTAGCGCAGTTGGGGACGATCCCGAGCGCCGACGGTGTCGGATGAAGCGAGGGTGAGGAGTGGCAGCAGCACAGCGATTGCAGAGCAAACAACGGCTTGCGATAGCAGAGCTGATGTTGCAACAGGGAGCGCGCCAGTTTCGGCGGCTACCAAAAACCTAATAATAAATATCGAGGTGTAGCGCAGTTGGTAGCGCGCCAGTTTCGGGTACTGGAGGCCTGGAGTTCGAATCTCCACACTTCGACCACTTTAGCGGTCTTGACCGCAAAATAAGCCGCAAAGTAATGATACTTTGTGGCTTTTTGTTTTTTATCGATATGGATGGAAAGGATATAAAATGCTTACATATGAACAATGGTGTGAGAATAATACCGATATTAAGCCGTTAATACGTTCGTTGAAATCATCGTTGCCTGAGCAATATATTGGATTCTATTTAAACGCAATTTTTGGAGATGAAATTGAATATCAAAAACAGTTCAAGTGGCTTGGCAGAAGCTCATTAGATATTTACATCCCTTCTTTGAGTTTAGCAATAGAATATGATGGGGGGTATTATCACTCTAATAAAAAGGTGTTTGATTCTTATAAAACATCAATCTGCCGTTCGCATAAAATATATATAATTAGAATCTTAGAACAAGTTTCAACGGAACCGCAAAGTAGAAAACGGAATGAGATAAGTTATTACTACGAAAAGAAATATAAAAATATAGATGTGGCAATTATTGCTCTTATTAAGAAAATAAACAAAAAATACGACTTATCAATTGAAGTTGATATCGATATTGAACGTGATGAGCAAGAAATTTTATCTTATATTCAAAACAAATACCATAAAGAATCAATAGCTGTTGTTTGGCCTGAATCAATAGACTATTGGCTAGAAGAGGAAAATGGGTTTTCTATTCATGATATTCTTCATACAGATAATCGATATTTTATGTTAAAATGCCCTCATTGTGGAAAAAAATATATGCTCTATACCAAGTATTTTCATAATAGAAAATCATTGGTTCCCTGTGATTGCGAATATGAGGAAATTGAAAGATCTTTTCATGAAGCTATTAGAAATTTTAAAGAAAAAGGTGAGGTTATAGATCTGGATGATTCGCTTGAAAGTCGTAGGTTGTATGACAGAATGAAAATGATTGTAGATAAAATGTGGAGATGTTCTTCTAAAGAAGAGGCGGAATTATATAAAAGATTGGGGTTTACATCTCCATATATAGATGTTTATTTGTCACAGTTTTGAAAAGTCACTTGAAAATTTGAGTGTTGAACTTTGTACTTAAATCCCCAAAATCCTCAACCGTAACTCAGGTTTTTAGGGATTTACAAACCTATATAAATTTGCTATAATAATCATATAACAAATTTAACGAGGAAAACAAAATGACAGTTAGCGAAAGATTTTTAAAATACGTATCCTTTGGAACAAACTCGGACGAAAGCTCTGAGACCTGTCCCTCCACGCCTTGTCAGCTTGAGCTGGGAAGATATCTTTGTGAAGAGCTTAAGAGCATAGGTCTTAGCGACGTGGAAATAGATAAAGACGGCTACGTTTACGGCTTTATACCTGCAACTGCGGGCAGAGAGGCTGACCCCTCTATCGGCTTTGTTGCTCATATGGACACAAGCCCTGCCGTAAAGGGTGACGGTATCAATCCCAAGGTAGTAAGCTACAATGGCGGCGATATTGAGCTTGGTTGTGGAATGAGCCTTGAGGCGGATAGCTTCCCCTATCTTGAAAAATGTATCGGTATGGATATCATTACCACCGATGGTACAACACTTCTGGGAGCTGACGACAAGGCGGGTATTGCCGAGATCTTCACCGCTTGTGAGTATATTATAAATCACCCCGAGATAAGTCACGGCAGAATTGCGGTAGGCATTACTCCCGACGAGGAGATAGGCAGAGGCGCTGACCGCTTTGATATAAAGAAGTTTGCTTGCGACTGGGCGTACACCGTTGACGGCGGAGAGCTGGGTGAGATAGAGTACGAAAACTTTAACGGCGCATCTGCCAAGATCACCGTTCACGGAATCAACATCCATCCCGGCAGCGCCAAGAACAAGATGAAGAACGCAAGTCTTTTGGCGGCTGAATTTATGAATATGATGCCCAAAAACGAGACCCCTGCAACCACCGAGGGCTACGAGGGTTTCTATCACCTCTGTGATATGAAGGGTGACGAGACTATGGCAGAGCTCTTCTATATTATCCGTGACCACGATATGGACAAGTTTACCAAGCGTAAGATCTTTGTCCGCAATCTTATAAATTACCTCAATACCGTTTACGGAGAGGGCACCTTTGAGTATGAGATCAAGGACAGCTACTTCAACATGAAAGAAAAGATCACACCTCA
Organism: Eubacteriales bacterium; assembly: GCA_045133915.1. Lineage (GTDB taxonomy): Bacteria > Bacillota > Clostridia > Oscillospirales > CAG-272 > RGIG7300. Next base: position 3,605 of record JBGUUX010000089.1, read on the forward strand.
TATGCATATCATCGACAACGCCGTTAACGCCATGAAGGCTGTAGGTGTTGAACCTATGATCGTTCCTATCAGAGGCGGTACCGACGGCGCAAGACTTTCCTTTGAGGGCTTACCTTGTCCCAACCTTTCTACAGGTGGTGCCAACTTCCACGGTGTCAAGGAGTTTGTACCTGTACAGGCTATGGAAAAGATGGTAGAGGTCGTAGTGACCTTGATGAAGAATTGACACATTTATCTATATTACTTTCGCTGTAAGCGAAAACTTCACTTTTGTTCTTCAGAACAAAAACTTCACTGTGATATATCACAACTTCACTCCCGAGGGGAACTTCACCAACGTACGGTACGGTATCATTAAAGTTGGTGAAGTTTACCTTACGGCAAGTGAAGTTTTTTGCTTTGCAAAAAGTGAAGTTGCGGTTTATACCGCAGTGAAGTTTTTCTGCTTTGCAGAAAAGTGTTTTTGATAAAACGTATTGACTTTTCATACTTTCAATGATAAAATAACAAGCGATATATAACAGATGATATATTTGGAGGTCAATATGCCGCCTAAGGTTAAGATCACAAAAGAGGACATAATAAAAACAGCCGTAGAGCTTGTGCGCAGTAACGGCGCAGAGGCGCTTAACGCAAGAGCGGTTGCCGCAGAGCTTAACTGTTCCACACAGCCTGTTTTTTCAAACTTTGCTACTATGGATGAATTGCAAAATGCAACTCTCGCCGCCGCATATGATATTTATTTTGGTTTTATCAAAGCTGAGACGGATAGCGGAAAATATCCCCGTTATAAATCCTTCGGTATGGCGTATATCCGCTTTGCAAAAGAGGAAAAACAGCTTTTCAAGCTGCTCTTTATGTGGGACAGAAAGGGTGAGGATATATCTCCTACTCCTGATTTTACCGAGTCTGTCAATATGATAATGAAAGCAAACTCTGTCACAAGAGAAAAAGCCGAGCTTATGCATCTTGAAATGTGGAGCTGTGTTCACGGTATCGGTACTATGCTCGCTACCTCGTTTTTGTCTCTTGAAACCGAGCTTATAAGCAAAATGCTTACCGATATATACCAAGGCATATCAAAAGGAATTAAAAAATGATCGCAATTAAAACAGAAAATCTTACAAAAAAATACCGTGACACCACCGCCGTCGACTCGCTCTCTTTGTCTATAACGGAGGGTGAGCTTTTCTCCCTTTTAGGTGTTAACGGGGCAGGTAAGACCACTACCATAAAGATGCTGTCCTGCCTGACCGAGCCTACCGACGGTGACGCTTATCTTTGCGGTAAAAGTATTTGCCGTGAAAGCGGTGAGGTAAAGAAGCTTATTTCGGTATCTCCTCAGGAGACGGCTATAGCTCCGGGGCTTAGTGTCAGAGAAAATCTTGAGCTTATATGCGGGGTTTACGGCTTTTCAAAGGAAAAGCAAAACGCCAAGATAAAGGAGCTCTGTGAGCTTCTGGGACTTGATGTCCTTAGTACGAAAAAAGCAGGTAAGCTCTCGGGCGGTTGGCAGCGCAGGCTAAGCATCGCTATGGCTCTTATAAGCGAGCCAAAGATACTCTTTCTTGACGAGCCCACCCTCGGTCTTGACGTTATCGCCCGTAGTGAGCTGTGGGATATTATAAGATCGCTTAAAGGTAAGGTCACTATAATTCTTACCACCCACTATATGGAGGAGGCGGAGGCGCTTTCTGACCGTATAGGTATTATGAAGGACGGTAAGCTCCTTGTCTGCGATACCGCAGAAAGTATAAAGGAGTCTGCCGGCACCGACAAATTTGAGGAAGCGTTTATACGCATAGTAAAGGGGGTATCGAAATGAGAATGCTGACCCTTGCAAAAAGAAACACCAAGGAGATACTCCGCGACCCTCTTAATCTTATCTTTATGTTCGGATTTTCCCTTGTACTGCTTCTGCTTCTCAGTGCCATACAGGCAAACATCCCCGTAGATATGTTCAGAATAGAGCATCTTGCACCGGGTGTAAGCGTTTTTGGACTGGCTTTTATGAGTCTCTTTTCCGCAACTCTTATCTCAAAGGACAGAACCAGTTCCTTGCTTCAGAGGCTCTATACTACCCCTCTTACTCCCGCGGACTTTGTACTGGGATACACTCTGCCCATTATACCCATTTCGCTGATACAGAGTCTTATATGCTATATTGCCGCAATGATTTTGGGACTTGACGTTACCGTCAATATCCTGTACGCTCTTCTCTTTATCATTCCCATATCTGTTCTCTATATCGCCATAGGACTTCTTTGCGGAAGCGTACTTTCCGACAAGCAGGTGGGAGGGATCTGCGGAGCTCTGCTTACCAACCTCTCGGCCTGGCTTTCAGGAATATGGTTTGACCTTGAGCTTGTGGGCGGAGCATTTAAGAAGATAGCGTATCTTCTTCCTTTCGTTCACGCTGTAGAGCTTGAGCGTGCGGCAATTACGGGTAATTTTGCTGATATCATTCCTCATTTACTGTGGGTGATGGGCTATGCCGCAGTTATACTGGTATTTGCGATACTTTTATTTTTAAGACAGATGAAAAGACAATGACAAAAAGCAAGTCAGCCGACTTGCTTTTTTCAGACTGTCGAAAAAGTCGGTCGGGCGTGTGAAACAAACAATCGTTTTGGCTCACCTTTCCGATTGACGGACATTGATTAACTATTAGTTTTATCACCGGGTATAGTCTGACAAGCATTCAAGGACGGCATAAACGTCGAGTTTATGCCGTCCTTTCACACTTTTCCGCGAAAAGGCTCACTACCGTACTTAGTACGCCTACGGAGCCTTTTCACGAAAACCTACCTTCCTTTATCGAAGTCTGCCAGCGTGTCGATAGGTTTATCGACACGCTGAAAAAAGCAAGTCATCCGACTTGCTTTTTTAATACCTTCTGTGATATAATTATTCTATCAAAACTATCGAGGTTTAAGATGCTTGCCATATCATATTCGCGGATGGTTATTTTAATAACCGTATTTTGGCTTATTGTCAGGATTATTTGCTCAATAAAAAACAAAAAGCCGGATCTTAAAAGAGAAGTACAGCTTCTGCTTGTGTATATCTGCATAATAGTGGTAGTTCGCTTTACATTCTGTCCCTTTGGCAAGGTGGACGGTAAGATACAACCCTTGTTATTTGACATAACGAGGATCCTGCCTTTTTGGATCAACCTCAAACCCTTTATATATCTGTTTGACTATCCTACTATGAAGGAAGCGCTTCTGAACCTTATAGGTAATACCGCAATGTTTATCCCTTTGGGTATAGTATGGCCCTCAGTGTTCAAGGAGCTTAACACACCTCTTAAGGCGATAACGGCAGGTGTCGGTTTTACCCTTATCATAGAGATAGTTCAGCTTTTGTTCTACGACAGAGCTACAGATATCGATGACGTTATACTTAACAGTTTGGGATATCTTATAGGTTACGGTATCTATCTTACAGTAAAAAAGCTCAAGAAGGTGAAACGATGAACGAAGAACAGAAGATAAAAGAGGGAATACTTTTCTTTCCGGGAGCCCCCGAATTAAAGGCTATAAAATTAAGAACTCATAAGCTTAACCTTGACTACAACCGTCTCTACGAGGACGAACTTGATAAGAGAAACGAGATAATAAACCGGATCGTTGGCGAGATAGGAGAGGGTACGTTTTTTCAGGGACCGGTTACCTTCCACTACGGTGTTCATACCAAGGTAGGCAGGAAATGTTTTTTCAATTTTAATATAACTATACAGGACGACGCCGAGGTTACTATAGGCAATAACTGTGATTTTGGACCTAACGTTACCATCGTTACCCCCATACACCCTATGATAGCAGAGGAAAGAAGGGAAATGCTTACCACCGACGGCGAGAAAAGACGCCTCTGCTATGCTAAGCCCGTCAATATCGGCAACGATTGTTGGATAGGCGCAGGAGCAATAATCTGTCCCGGAGTAACTATAGGTGACGGATGTGTTATCGGCGCAGGCAGCGTTGTTACCCGTGATATACCGCCCCGCAGCTTTGCCGCAGGAGTACCCTGTAAGGTAATACGCGAGATAACCGACGCCGACAGCATGAAGCACAAGCCCGAGATAATAGGTGATAATTCGGTGATCGAAGGATAAAACAGGAGTAGAAATATGAGCGAAAAATATAAAGTAATTTATTCTGCGGACAACAATCTTTATACAGAGGGTTCTCCTATTATAGTCAGAGATTTTTCTCTCTTTCGTGATATCAAGGGCGGCAGTATGCTTGGCAGAATACAGCTTATCAATATCAGCGATAAGACCATAAAGAGAATAAAGGCTTCTGTAATTACCACGACCGAGCGCGCAGAAGCAACGGCTGACGGTCTTTGTATAGTCCGTGACAGCGATACCTCTGTACATATACCTTTAAACGGTTTTGACCACAAGACTGCGATCTTTGCTATAGACGAAATTGTCTTTACCGACGGCACAAGTTACAGCACTGACGAAAAAACTCAATGGCAGACGCTCAGCTTCCCCGAAACTCTTGAGCAGTACCTCTCTGACGAGGATCTTGTCCGTGAGTTCAGATCTCATTTTGAGGAGGCGCAATATTATCCCAAGGAAGAAAAAGACCTCTGGTTCTGCATCTGCGGTGAGCTTAACCGTTTGGGTGAGGCTGCCTGTCACAGCTGTAACAGAGCGCTGGCTTCCCTTAAAAAATACGGCGTTGTGGAACTGAAAAACGCCGTTGCCAAGCAAAAGCGTCTTGATGCGGTAAATAAGGACAAGTTTGACGAAGCTTATAAGCAGATCGAAGGCGGACGTAAGTCCAAGCGGGGCAGAGCAATGCTCTATATCATTATTGCCGCAGCTATAGCTACGGTAATAGCTTTGCTTATAGCCTCCGACAGCAATCACTTTACCAGCGTTACCCCCGGCGTTTATTATTAACAGCAAAGCTCTCCAAGTGAGAGCTTTGAATTTACCTTGATATAATTTAAACATGAAGAAAACTATAGGAATTTTTGCCCACGTGGATGCGGGAAAGACCTCCCTTTCCGAAGCTATTCTCTTTAACACGGGAGCCATCCGCAAAAGAGGCAGTATTGAAGACAAGAACACGGTGATGGATACTGCATCCATCGAACGTGACCGCGGCATTACCTGCTTTTCGGGGGCTTGCGGCTTTCAATTTAATAACAACGACTACTATCTTATCGATACTCCCGGGCATACCGATTTTCTGCCCGATACCCAGAGATGTATGGCGGCTCTTGACTGCGCCGTTATTGCGGTTTCGGCGGTTGAGGGTATTGAGGGCAATACAGAGCTTTTATGGGATATGCTCAGCGAGCGAGGTATACCCACCCTGTTTTTTATCAACAAGTGCGACCGTGATATTGCAGAGCCCGATAGAGTAACAGCAGAGCTAAAGGAACGCTTTGGCTCTAACGTACGGCTATGGCATAGCGAAGATTATCTTGAAACGGTAGCGGGAAGCGACGAGACCCTTATGGAAAGGTATTTTGAGGGCGTGCTTTCCTTTGACGAGGCGGACCAAAAAGCCGCAGAGCTTTTTATGAGGTCCGAGTTATATCCCTGTATATGCGGCTCTGCTATACAAAACCAAGGTGTAGACGAGCTTTTACAGTGTATAGATACCCTATGTAAGACCGATTATTCACCGCAGGGAGAGCTTGTTCTCCAAATATTCAAGATAAAACACGAAAAGGAAAAGCGGATAATGCTATGCCATATAAGCAAGGGTGAGATAGCCGTCCGTGACACACTTCCCAACGGTCAAAGGGTATCCGAGCTTCGCATCTTTGACGGAACAAAATCTGTTTCTGCGCAAAAGGCATCGGCGGGAGACGTTGTGGAGATATACGGTATCACAGGCTATAGAGCAGGTGACTGTATAGGTATGCCAAGCGACGAGCCTTGCATTCCCGGACTTACCGCAAGAGTAATATATCCCGACAGCATTACCTCAAAGGATATGCTGACCCGTTTGCAGCTTCTTGAGGACGAGGAGCCTACCCTATCTGTCAGATACGAGCCTTCGTCGGGTGAGATATCCGTCTCGGTCATGGGCAAAATTGAGCTTGAGATACTTCAACAACGCATAGCCGAGCGTTTTAATATTGACGTATCCTTCGGCGATTGCGGGGTTATATATAAGGAGACTGTAAAGGAGCCAACGGTAGGCTACGGACACTTTGAACCGCTAAGGCATTACAGCGAGGTGCATCTCCGTATAGAACCGACCGAGAGGGGAAGCGGTATATCCTTTGAAAGCCGGTGCTCCTTAAATACCCTTACCTCAAACTATCAGCACCTTGTGCGTACCCACGTGTTTGAAAAGGAGCACCGAGGCGTTCTTACCGGTTCGGCGCTTGCCGACGTCAAGATAACCCTCCTTGCAGGCGCAGCTCACGAAAAGCATACCGAGGGCGGCGATTTCAGAGAAGCTACCTACCGTGCCATCCGTCACGGACTTATGAGGTGCGCTTCGCAGCTTCTTGAGCCTTATTACAGATGCCGTTTTACGGTAGAGCTCTCCCATATGGGCAGGGTAATTTCCGATCTCACAAGGCTTAGCGGCTCTCTTACATCAAGCGAGACCGAGGGGCAAAAAGCCGTTATAAACGCCCGTATTCCCATATCCGAGTTTACACCCTACCAGAGCGAGTTTATCTCCTTTACAGGCGGCAGAGGCAGGGTGGTATTTAGCTATGACGGATATGATATCTGTCATAACGAATCCGAGGTCATAGAGCGTATCGGCTACAATGCCGAAAGAGACGTAGAAAACACCGCCGATTCGGTTTTCTGCTCCCACGGAGCAGGCTTTACGGTGCCTTGGCGCGAGGTGGAAAACTTTATACACATTAAATAATAAAAAAAGCCTTGCATTTTTGGTTTCTATGTGCTATAATCCCCTTGTATAAAATTAATTCTATACGGAGGTAATATCCAATGGCATACGTTATTACTGATGCATGCATCGCATGTGGTTCTTGTGCAGAGGGTTGTCCCGTAGAGGCTATCTCTGACGGCGGCGACAAGTACGTTATTGATGCTGATACCTGTATCGATTGCGGCGCTTGCGCAGGTACTTGCCCTGTTGAAGCTATCACAGAAGGCTAATTACTTATAAGATACAAGGGCAGGCTCACGCCTGCCTTTGTTGATTTAAGGAGTATAGATGATATTACACGATGACGAAACGTTGACCCGTGTCAACGATAATATAGAGTTAATACAAAAAAAGGACGGTCTTACCTTTGGCACCGACGCCTATCTGCTTTCAGCCTATATGCGTGAGGGCAAGAACTCGGTGGCGGTGGACTACGGCTGCGGCACGGGAATAATTTCTCTGCTTTGCGCTGCCAGAGGTAAGTTTAAAAGCATATATGCCGTTGACGTGCAGGAGGCGTTTTGTGACGTAGCAAGCCGCAATGCCGAGCATAACGGATTAAATAACATCGAGGTTATCCACTCCGACGTAAGGGGGCTTAAACTGGAGGCGGACGTTGTTTTTACCAATCCGCCTTATATGAAGGTAACTACAGGCAAGGCAAACGATTCTTCTGCCAAAAACATTGCCCGTCACGAGGTCTGCGGAGATATAAACGATTTTATGGCTTCTGCCTGCCGTGTGCTTAAGTTTGGCGGACTTTTTTATGCGGTATACCGCACCGACAGACTTATAGACCTGCTTGATGCCATGCGTCATAACGGTATTGAACCAAAACGAATGACCTACGTTCACGCTACCGTCGATCATCAGCCCTCCATGGTCCTTGTGGAAGGCAAAAGAGGGGGCAAGGCAGGTCTTAATATAACCAAGCCTTTGTTTATGGACGGGGCTGATATCGACTACATCTATGAGAAAGGAGAGTTTCCCGTTGAGTTCACAGTCAAATGAAAAGAACCGTATAGAGGGCGGTACTCTCTATCTTGTAGCCACCCCTATAGGAAATCTCTCAGACCTTTCGGACAGAGCATATAAGGTGCTGTCCGAGGTGGATTTTATCGCCGCAGAGGATACCCGTAACACAGGAAAACTTTTATCCGCCATAGGTATCTCAAAGTCTATGACCTCGTACTACGAGCATAACAAAAAGAGTAGCGGTGAGCATATCCTTAAAAGACTTCTGGAGGGTCAGAGCTGCGCTCTTGTTACCGATGCGGGTACACCTGCCATCAGCGACCCCGGTGAGGATATAGTACGCGAGTGTATCAATGCGGGTATCAAGGTAACAAGCGTTCCCGGAGCGGCTGCAGTTATCGTTGCGCTGACTCTTTCAGGCATGAACACCCGCCGCTTTGCCTTTGAGGGATTTCTTCCCGTTAAGGGCAGAGAGCGTAAGGAGATGCTTACCGAATTGTCTACCGAAAGGCGCACTCTCGTTCTCTACGAAGCACCTCATAAATTAAAGAATACCTTAGACGATCTCCTTGAACATTTCGGTGGGGATCGCCGTATAGCGCTCTGCCGTGAGCTTACCAAGCTTAACGAAGAGGTCATGCGCTGTACTTTAACTGAGGCGGTTGAATATTATACTCAAAACGATCCCAGAGGAGAGTACGTTCTTGTTATAGAGGGATCATCCACAGAAGCTATAGGTGCCTTCTGGCAGGATATGACGGTGGACGCCCATATAGAGTATTACATATCCCAAGGTATGAAAAAGATGGACGCCATAAAGCAGGTGGCAAAGGACAGAGGTGTGCCGAAGAACGAGATATACAAACAAACTCTATAAATTCAAAATGCAAAATGCAGATCCATGACACCCCGTATCTTTGATACGGTTGGTGGAATTATACAGCGCAATGGCGTAGCCATGGAGTCGTAATGCAAAAT
>JBGUUX010000090.1:0-7481 GCA_045133915.1 Eubacteriales bacterium
TTAATATTACCTGTTTTCATGTCAGTTGGAGAGATAACCCCTAAAAAACAACTATTCACACGTCCGACCGACTTTTTCGACAGTCTGTAAGGAGCTTTCCTTTGAAAGCTCCTTATTTTTCTGATTTATCCGATTTTTCTTTTTTCTTTTTTTTCCTTTATCGGTACTTCTTCCTTTGGCATACGGGAGGTAACAAGATATCCCGCGTATAAAATGTTGGCGTAAGCAAGAGAGATACTTCTGATTATAGCATCAGCCTCGGGATGCTCTGTTGCGGCATGCTCTGTTTTTTCCTCAAAGAATACCGAAACAAGACTCTGCTCAAATATCTCGCAGAAACGGTCGTAGGCATCCTTAGGAGAGTATTCCTCTCTGACACAGGCAATAGCCGCCTGTATCTCTCCCAAAGACAGAAGCTGCTTCATAAGGGTTATGACGTAGATGTTGGCAATATGCTCACGGTCGTAACGCTTGTTTTTTGGGGGACGTACAAGCTTCTGCTTGACGTAGTTGTTTATCATAGTAGGTGTAACCGACTTTGAGGGATCGTCACCGATAAATATTCTTAGATTTTTATCCAGTACGCTTATGACCTGATCCATATACAGCTCAAGATCGGGCAGCTCGTCCCAACGGGGACAGCGGTAAGCGCGTATTTCTTCTGTGGATATCATAATTTCACTTCCTTTTCTCTAATATTATCATAATTACAAAAAAAGGTCAACACGCACTTGAAATAATTTCCTTTCCCCTGTATAATAGTTATAGAAACGAGGTGATAGAATGAAGCACAGATTATACGAGCCCGAGAGCTTTGGCAGCTTTGGCGAGATGCTGGATATGGCAAAAAGAAGATCAGGCGGACATACCGCCTTTTGTTACCGTGCCAACGATATGATACGAGAAGTAAATTATGCAGAGTTCTGTCACGACGTTTATTCCTTGCTTTGTGCTCTGAGGGAGCTTGATATCGACGGCTCACACATAGCCTGTCTCAGCGAAAACAGATACGAATGGATAAATACCTATCTCACCGTGCTTTGTTCAAAAGGTGTCTTTGTCCCCGTTGACCGTGAAATGACAGAGGACGAGATAATAAATATACTTGTTCACAGCGATTCGGAGATCATATTCTGCTCCGGTCTCTACGAGGAGCTTATCCGTAACAATATTAACAAGCTCAGTAATATAAAATACGTAATCTCCTTTGACCGTACCGAGGATGAGGATAATTTCCTTTCCTTTGAGGCTCTCAGGTATCAAGGTGAGATGCTTTTGGCAAGTATGGAAGAAAGAGACGGGGAAAAAAGAGATCCCGATTCTACGTGTATGCTTATATATACCTCGGGTACGACCGGTGCTCCCAAAGGGGTTATGTTAAGCGAAAATAATATCATATACTGCGTTATAAACGGACTTAAGCTCTGCAGATTAGAGGGAAGATGTCTCTCTCTGCTCCGCTACAGCCACGCCTACGAGGCGGTATGCGGAATTTTGGGCAGTATCCACAGCCACGTAACGGTATGCATAAACGAGTCTCCCCGAGCTATCAACACCAACTTTAAGTTTTATAAGCCCACCTATATTTACACCGTTCCCGCATTTCTTGAGGCAATATATCAGCGTATATGGAAAAACGCTGAGGCTCAGGGCAAAAAAGCCTTACTTAAGGCAATTTTGACCGCATCTAAAGCCGCAAAGAAAATTAAGATCGACGCGGGTAAAAGTATCTTTTCCTCTTTGAGCGCGGCTTTTGGTGGAAAGCTTAAGACCATAATTTGCGGCGGTGCTCCTCTGCGCGCCGAGGTTGCAGAATTTTTTGAAGCTTCGGGAATCAAGATCATAAACGGCTACGGCCTCACCGAATACTCTCCCCTTGTTGCCGTAAATCCGGACAAAAACAGCGATCCCCATACCGTTGGATTCCCCTTAGAGGGAACCGAGATAGATATAGTTGATCCCCAAAGAGACGATAACGGCGAGATATACGTCAAAGGTCCGGGAATGATGCTGGGATATTATAAAAATCCCGAGGAGAGTGCCAAGATCATTACCGAGGACGGTTGGCTTATTACCGGCGACCGAGGAAGGGTAAAAGAGGACGGCAGACTGGTTATCTCGGGAAGAAGCAAGGATCTTATCGTATTTTCCAATGCAAGGATCATCCAGCCCGAAGAGATAGAGGAACATATCTACAAGCTTGATTACGTCAAGGAAGTAGTAGTCTACGGCATCCGTGAAGAAAGCGGTATCCGTGAGCTCTGCGCCGAGGTATATATGGACCCCGACAAGCAAAGCGTGGATATCCTTGAGCAGACCGAGATCCTGAAACGTGATATAACCAAGCTACTGAGCCCCCTGCCCCCCTATAAGCAGGTGTCACAGATAGTGATAAGACCTCAGGAGTTCCCCAAGACTACAAGTAACAAGATAAAGCGTGACGGATTAGGGCTTTAATAATGCAGATCCATGACACCCCGTATCTTTGATACGGTTGGTGGAATTATCCAGCGAAATGGCGTAGCCATGGAGTCGGAATGCAAAATGCAAAATGCAAAATTGATGAGGATTTTTGACCTTATAAGATCAAAAATCTTCATTTAATTATCATTTATTTTTGGAGAATATATGACTTATACTTTATTTAACGGCAGACCCGAAAGCTGTGAAGGCAGGCTTGAAAAGGAGATAAAAACCTATGATCTGCTTGACAGCCTGGGAATAGAATATCAGCGTGTTGACCACGGCGAGATGCCTACCATCGAATCCTGCAAGGAGGTAGACGAGGCTTTGGGTGTTCATATCTGCAAAAATCTGCTGCTCTCTAACAGACAAAAGACCGACTTCTATCTTGTGCTTATGCCGGGGGACAAGAAGTTTGTCACCAAGGAGCTTTCAGCCCAGCTTGGTACCGCAAGGCTCTCCTTTGCCGACGGAGAGTATATGGAGGAGTTTTTAAATATCACTCCCGGCTCACTTTCGGTGTTCGGACTGATGAACGATACCGACAACCGTGTAAGACTTATCATCGACCGTGATATCGTAAACGAGCCTACCTTTGCCGCTCATCCCTGCATCAATACATCCAGCTTAAAGGTAAAATTCAGCGATATTACCGAAAAGTTTTTACCCGCCGTAAAGCATGATTATACTGTTGTAGATTTGTAATGCAAAATGCAAAGTGCAAAATGCAAAATTAAGGAAGCCATTCGGTGGCAACACCGAATGGCAATTTCATTGTATAAGGATTTATACTGTTTTTCTATTGTAAAAATCCGGGGAATAAATCATTCATTCTATCAATATCATCTATTTTAATTTTTACCATTGTGCATAGCTGTTGTTCTTTCTTTTTATCCTCTTCTACATCGATTTTCAAAATTATAGCATAATATTGGATAAAATGTGTACTAATTAACCCTAAGAGGTGCAAAATTTGAATTATGAAGATAATCATATATAAGAAAAAAGCTGTCACTTTGACAGTTTTTATCCTTAATTTTGCATTTTGCACTTTGCATTTTGCATTCTTTCCCCTGCCGTGAAAGAAAAAGCCGCATCTATGTACGTTCTACCCTACGTACGTAAATGCGGTCTTTTTCAAAAAATCTATAAAAGGAGAAGGTACACTTGGGGGTCTCCCCTTGTGTGATACCATTTTACCCTTGCTATGTGTTGTCTGTGTGAAGAGTAACTGAAGGTTATAATATTTTTTTCAATAGTTAGTATAAAGTTTTTTTGCAAAATAATGTATACAAAATTTAAAAAGTATGATATAATTAACTTAAGTGTTTATATATGAAGGAAAATGCTATGGAAAATAACATCATCGTTGGCAGAAATGCCGTAAGAGAACTTCTTCGCTCGGGCAGAGACGTGGACAAGCTCCTTGTTATGAAGGGACAGCGTACCGGCTCTATCGGAGAGATAATAGCCGAGGCTAAGAAAAACAAAATAGTTGTGGTTGAAGCCTCCAAGGAAAAGCTGGATCAGCTTGCCGACGGACTTCCTCATCAGGGTGTCTGCGCTTATGCCAGCGCTCACAGCTACGCTACAGTAGAGGAGATCCTTGAAAACGCAAGATCAAAGGGAGAAAAGCCTCTTATCATCATCGCCGACGAGATAAACGATCCCCACAACCTGGGCGCCATCATCAGATGCGCCGAGGGCGCAGGCGCTCACGGAGTTATCATCCCCAAGCGCAGAAGCGTGGGCCTGACCGGTGTTGTTGCAAAGTCAAGCGCCGGCGCTATAGAGCATATGCCTGTAGCTAAGGTAACAAACATAGCACGTACCATAGATGACTTAAAGGACGAGGGCGTGTGGGTCTTTGCAGCCGATATGGGCGGCGAAGCATACTACAACACCGACCTTAACTGCGCCGCAGCTATCGTAATGGGCAGTGAAGGACAGGGTATCTCCCGTCTGGTCAAGGAAAAATGCGACGCCGTAATATCTATCCCTATGTACGGCCGCGTAAACTCCTTCAACGTATCCACAGCCTGCGCGGTATTGCTCTGCGAGGCAGCCCGCCAAAGGCAGGGGTAACCCCTGCACCTAAAATCGGGTGAGGCTCGGTTTAAACCGCCGTTCTCACACGAGGGTGAAATTTTCAAAAAAATCAATTATAATGCAGATTTCCGCACCGCGGAAATCGACCATAATTCTGCATTCTGCACTCTGCATTCTGCATTCGCAGAAAGGCATTTTGCATTCTGCATTTTGTTTAAGGACGGTATTATGAGTAAACATAATAATAACAACAACATATCCCCCGAAGAGCTTCTGAAACAGCTGAGATCCAGCATAGAGCTTAAGGATACAGGCATGACACAGGAGATAGAGATCCCCGTTATCCCCGAGGTAAATCAGATGTCTGCCAAGGAGCGTTTTATAGCCCGCAGAAACGCAGCTCTTGAGGCAGAGGCGGCAGAGGAGATAACTGACGAGGAACCTGTAGCAGAGGAGACAGATCCCGAGGAGCCTGAAGTACAGGCGGCAGAGGAACCTGAAGTACAGGTAGCCGAAGAGCCCAAGCCCTCTGATACCCGCGAGATCCCCAAGGTTGAGGACGTGGAGGTAAACGTACCCGAGACCACACAGGAGTTCAACAGAGTAGGAAATAAGATAGAGGACGAGGTAGAGATAACATCCGAGTTTGACGCCGTAACCGAGGAGAGCCCCGAGGTAGACATAGACGCTTTGATGAAGAAGTATCTCAGCGATGCCGAGTATCAGGAGGTACTGCGTACCCGCCGTGAGACCGAAAGTCCCGACCTTGCGCTCCATATAAGCGAGGCAGAGGAATACGTAAGCTCTATCGAAAACGAAATAGAAAAATCCGGCCCTGCAGAAGCTGTTACCGAAACACAGAAGGTACTGCAGGAGATGGAGATCCCCCATATGACCAATGACGATGAGGTTCTTGACGAGACCGACATCAATCTGATGATCGCCTTCGGTATGCAGGAACAGCTTGAAGAAAAGCTGGGCGACGAGACCGCTCAGGTCATTGAGGAGGCTGTCCAGAAGGATGCCGAAAACTTTGCTCAGATCAAGCGAGAGGACAATATCCCCGACGAGATCGGCGCGGATATGGAGTATACCCACGCTTCTCAGATCAAGGACGTTTTTAATATCTACAAAAAACAGCACAGAAATCTGCTTATCAAGATTTTTGCGGCTATAGGCGCTCTGGCGGTAGTTTTCATCTTTGAGAACCTTGCTGCTCTGGGCGGAGCATATCCCATGATACTTGATCCTCAGGTATTCCCCGTTATACATATCATGGCGTCTCTGCAGCTGCTAACCCTGTCCTGCGCTCTTGTTATCCGTCCCATACTCGACGGCTTCAAGGGACTGTTTACAGGCAAGCCTAACGCTGACAGCGTGCTGAGCATTGCCGTTATAGTAGCAATAGCTTACCACATCGGCGCATGCTTTTTATACGACGGCAGTTCCATGCTGCTTTGCAACACACCTGCCGTTCTTTGTATACTTCTTTCTCTCATTGCAAGAATGTATACCCTTAAGAGAGATATCTTCTCCTTCAATATCGTTTCCTCCAAGCGTGTAAAGTATACCGTTGCCCGTATGGCTGACTCTGACACCGTGATGGAGCACGACGCTTTTGACGACTATATCGACGAAGACAGCTCTGTGTTCAGAGTATCCAAGACCGGCTTTGTAGACAACTTCTTCAAGCGTACCCGTACATACTCTAAGAACAAGGCGGTGCTTTCTGCACTTCTTCCCATCTGTCTCTGTATTACGGCGTTCTTCGTAGTATTTATCGGACTTTTCCGCGGTGACTGGTTCACAGGTATCCGTTGCGGTTATCTGGTTATGATGCTGGCGGCTCCCGCTTCCGCATTTATCACCTATTCCTATCCTCTCTACCGCGCTTCCAAGGTTGCATTTGAGATGGGCTCCGCCATTATCGGTGAGCAGAGCCTTGAGGAGTACGCCAATGCAGGCGTGGTCTCCTTTGACGACAAGGACGTTTTCCCCTCTCAGAAGACCAAGGTAAAATCTATCAAGATCTACGGTAACAACCGTATAGACAAGGTAATATATAACGTTGCCAGCCTCTTCAAGGTTCTGGGCGGTCCCCTCTGTGACGTATTTAACATCGCTACAAAGGACTTTAACTGCTCTGACGACGTTGAGATAGTTGATATTGCCGAGGACGGTATCGAAGCTGTTATCAGCGGCAAGCATATCTTCTACGGTAAGGCATCTTACCTCCATAAGAACAACTTTGAGCCTGTGTTTGAGCTGAATGATGAACGTATAGAGTTCTCGGGCGAAGCTTGTATCGCATATCTTGTATGCAACGACGAGGTTGCGGCAAAGCTCTACATCAGCTACGGCATCGACCCCGACTTTATTACCATATCAAAACAGCTCTACCGCGCAGGTATGTGCATAGGTATCAAGTCCTTTGACCCCAACATTGACGATACGCTTCTTGGTAAGCACATCAATATGTCAAAGTATGCGGTAAAGGTACTTAAGTGCCGTTTCCTTGCAGAAAAGACTGCTACCGAGGAAAGAGGAGACAGCGGTATCGTTTCCAAGAAGAACCCCAAGTCCCTTCTCAAAACTCTCGCTCTCTGCGACAGAGTAAACTCGGTAATAAGAGGTTCTCTTGTTATCAAGCTCCTCTCTATACTCCTTGCCTTTGGTATCACGGTATTCATTATGTTCAAGGGTGTTTCCACCTTTGACTTTGCAGGCGCTTACGCGGCTCTGTACCAGCTCTTCTGGATGATACCGATACTCGGCATCTCACTTATAAATATAAAAAAATAAGGGGCGAGTCGCCCCTTATTTAATGCAGACAATTACGCATTACGGATTTTTAAAAAAGGATTACTATGATTTCAGATAAAATTTTAAAAAAGGTCTCCAAGCCCGGCCGTTACATCGGCGGGGAATACGGCCAGATATTAAAGGACAAAAAGGATATCAAGGCAAGA
>JBGUUX010000091.1:0-12415 GCA_045133915.1 Eubacteriales bacterium
TAGTACGCCTACGGACCCTTTTCGTGGGAACCTACCTTCCTTTTTCGAAGTCTGCCAGCGTGCCGATAAGTTTATCGACACGCTGAAAGGCCGTCAGCTGACGGTCTTTTTGCTTGACTTTATCTATAAAGAATAGTATAATTAAATTAATATTTGAATATTCAACAAAGGAGATAAATATGGATCAGAAGTACGAAGCATTATTTACCCCCTGGAAGATCGGCAACGTGGAGATCAAGAACCGCATTGTCATGTGTCCTATGGGCGGTACATCCCTTTTTGGATGGTTTGAGCTTGGAGGCTGTCATTTTGATAAGGAAGCCGCAAAGCTGTTTTTGGAAAGAGCCAAGAACAACGTTGGTCTTATCATCCCCGGTATTGCACCTCTCAGAGATACCTTCTGGGGCAAGTGGCTCTGGCAGAACCCCAAGATGTTTGAAGAACTTAAGGAGTTTATGGATGAGATCCATAAGACAGGAGCAAAGCTTTTCGTTCAGCTTACCGCAGGTATGGGTCGTTCCTGGGCGATAACCGAGCTGGTTGCTCCCTTACATAAGAACAAATTTACACGTGCGCTTATCAAGCCTGTTATCGATACCAACCACGAGCTGGCATCTCCCAGCCCCCAGCCTTCCCGCTGGGCGCACGATATCATCTGTCCCGAGATGACAGTAGAGCAGATTCACGAGATCATCGAGGCGTTTGCCAAGACCGCCAAGCTCTGCCGTGATGCAGGCGTTGACGGCGTTGAGGTACACGCAGTTCACGAGGGTTATCTGCTTGACCAGTTTGCAATAGAATTTTTCAACAAGCGTACCGACGATTACGGCGGAAGCTTTGAAAACAGATACCGTTTTGCTACCGAGGTAGTCAAGGCTATCAAGGAAAGCTGCGGTGAGGACTATCCCGTATCTCTGCGTTACTCTGTAGAGTCCAAGATGAAGGGCTTCTGCGAGGGAGCAATGCCCGGAGAGGAATATGATGAAGTGGGCAGAGCAATGCCCGAGTCCGAAAAGGCGGCAAAGTACCTTCAGGATGCAGGCTACGATATGCTCAACTGCGATAACGGTACATACGACTCCTGGTACTGGGCGCATCCACCGATGTATATGCCCGAAAACTGTAACCTTGAGGACGTAGCACACATCAAGGAATTTGTTGATATCCCCGTAGTATGTGCAGGTCGTATGGATGCCGAGATAGGTGCAAAGGCTGTAGCCGAGGGCAGACTTGACGGTGTGGGTATTGCAAGACAGTTCTTAACCGACCCCGAATGGATAACCAAGCTTATTGAGGACAGACTTGAGGACATCAAGCCTTGTATCTGCTGTCACAGCGGATGCTTTAACTTCTCCAGATCCAAGGGTCATGCAAATACTCAGGATCTTACCGACACCATGGGACTTGCCCGTTGTGCACTTAATCCCGAAACCATGCAGTCAAAGAAGTATAGTGTTAAGCCTGCAAAGAAGTCTAAAAACGTTGCCGTTATCGGCGGCGGTATCGGCGGTATGGAGGCGGCTATCCTCTGTGCTAAGAGAGGACACAAGGTAACACTTTACGAAAAGACCGACAAGCTTGGCGGTGTGTTTATAGCTGCTGCCGCTCCTTCCTTTAAGGAAAAGGACCGTGATCTTATCAAGTGGTATATCCGCGAGGTATCAAAGCTTCCTATCGAAGTTAAGCTTAACACCGAGATAACAGACGTAAAGAGTCTTACAGCAGACGAGGTTATCGTTGCAACAGGCGCTAAGGCAAGAAGTATTCCCGTTAAGGGAGCAGATACTGCTATCGAAGCAGTAGACTATCTCCTTGGCAATAAGAGTGTTGGCGACAAGGTAGTTGTTATCGGCGGCGGACTTACAGGCTGTGAGATCGCATATGATCTTCACCTTCAGGGCAAGACTCCTGCCATCGTTGAGATGCAGGACGACCTTATAACCACCAAGGGTGTTTGCCTTGCCAACACAAGCTACCTCCGTGATTACTTCAATGCAAATAACGTAGCAGTGCATCTTGAGACCGCACTTTCCGAGATAGGTGACGGATACGTTATCATCAAGGATAAGGAAGGCAAGACCGCAAAGGTAGAGTGTGACTCTGTTATCCTCTCTGTAGGATATATCCCCACACCTGTTGCCAAGAAGTCAGGTCACGTTCATGTTATAGGTGACGCCGCAAACGTAGGCAACCTCCGCACCGTTATCTGGGGCGCGTGGGATGTTGCGATGAAAATATAACGAGGTATTAATATGAAACTTACTACAGAACTTCAGGCCATACTTGACGGCGTAAAGGGTGAGGTACTTGCAAAGGTAGCCAAGACCCTTGTCAAGTACGGTGAAATATTCGGAGCAGAGGAGATGGTACCTGTAACAAGCAAGTACAATCACCTCGTAACCTCCTTCGGTCTTAAGGCGCTTGGTCCCGTATACGAGCTTATGAACCAGCTTATAGAGGCGGGCAACCTCTCTACGCAGCAGTTCTCCTGCGACCCCAGACCCCTTGACAAGAACGTTCCCTCCAACTTCCTTCTTGACTTTATCTTCAAGAATTTCATGTATTCAAAGCAGGATTTCTACGAGGGTCAGCTTACCAAGTTAGGTCTTAAGGACAAGGACGCTTTCACCTGCGCTTGCTATATGGACGAGGTGGGAAACAAGCCCCGGAAGGGCGATGTCCTTTCTTGGGCAGAGTCTTCCGCCGTTGTTTACGCCAACTCCGTGCTTGGCGCACGTTGTAACCGTAACTCGGGTATCATCGACCTTATGGGATCTGTACTTGGCTACGTTCCCAAGTTCGGACTTCTCACCGACGAGGGTAGAAAAGCAACTTGGATAGTTGAGATAAAGACCACTAAAAAGCCCGAGGCACAGCTGCTGGGTTCTGCTATCGGTATGAAGGTTATGGAAGAGGTTCCTTACGTTAAGGGTCTTGATCAGTGGATCGGTTCTGAACTTGACGATGCGGCTTGCACATACTTAAAGGACTTTGGCGCGGCAACAGCATCCAATGGTGCGGTTGGTCTCTATCATATCGACAACCTCACTCCCGAGGCAAAGGACGAGGGCGAGAGTCTTATCGCAGAGGGTGCAAAGACCTACGTTATCGACGATGCTGAGCTTGAAAGAGTATACCGTGAGTATCCTGTGATCTGGAAAAACAAGGACGCTAAGCCCAAGCTCTGCTTTATGGGTTGTCCCCATATGAGCCTTGAACAGCTTAAATCCTGGACAGACAAGGTTGAGGCAGGACTTAAGGCTACAGGTAAGTCTAAGGTAGTTATCCCTACCGTATTTACCGCAGCTCCCGGTGTTCTTGAAGCCTTTAACAAGACCGACTATGCGGCAAGACTTAAGGCTACAGGTGTTATCACATCCTATATCTGTCCCCTTATGTATATGAACAATCCTCTTGCAGGCAAGATGCCTGTTATCACTTCATCCAATAAGCTGAGAACCTATACTACAGCAAGATACTATACAGATGATGAAATCTTACTTCAGATCACGGGAGGTGCAAAATAATGAAGCAGTTTAAAGGCAGAGTAATATCTCCCGGTAAGGTAAGCGCCGAGGCGCTTGTATCCCACGGCGGTCTTAACACACTTGCATCCTTCCAGAAGGCTCTGCAGTTCGGTGATAAGAAGGCTACCTGCGGCGACCAGAACAACCCCGACCTCTACGGTAAGCAGATGTTAGGCAAGGCTCTGTGTCTGCCCCAGACCATCGGCTCCACTACAGGCGGTCTTGTACTCTACTGCGCTTGCTCTATGAAGCGTCAGCCCGCTTGCCTTCTGTTCTCCAAGCCCATCGACTCTCTTGCGGCTGCAGGCGCAGTTCTTGCAGACGTATGGCTTGACGACGTGACCATGCCCGTTGTTGACTCCTTAGGAGATGACTTCCTCAATTACGTTAAGGACGGAATGAAGATCACCGTTGAGGACGACGGAGTAGTAACAGTTGAATAACAAAAAGGACGGATTGCCGTCCTTTTGTTATTCAACAATGCAAAATGCAAAATGCAGAATGCAGAATGCAGAATTAAGGTAGAAAATCGGCAAGCCGATTTTCATTATATACAATCGCAGAGGACTATCCTCTGTCTTGTTCGATTAATTAAAAATATATGGTTCTACCCTCTATACATATCGCCGTTACTTCTTTCGGATCTATAATAGTCGCATTTAACCATGATACCGTAAATCTTCCGTCAGGCAAAGTTCCTCCGTCACTTTTGTCTCCGAGGGGAATTTCTTCACCGTTGCAGATAATATATGCGTTATCCATTATCTCTTCGAGCTCATATAAAGACCCCACTATGCTGCAATCTCCGTATAAGGTGAACTTTGAAGCGCTTATTTCAGCAGAGTAGAATACTATACCGCCGTCAAGCAGGGTAAACTCGCCATCGTCAAATTCTGCGGTTTTCATATCTGTATTTACTGACAGGTCTACAGGTATCGGATCGTCAAAGCTGCATATTTTAACAGAACTGTCATCCGACAGATCGGCTGTAACTTCACCGATATATAGTTTAGCATCCTGACCGATATAATGCAGTTCGTCATTGTAGAAAAGTACCTGCCCCTCAAGGTGATAGAGCGTATCGTTGGAATCCTCAAGCATCAAAAAATAAACCTCTTTTTGATATCCGTTCTCAAACTCAATCACAGCTTCACGCGGGATACAACGTATAACACTTATACCCTCGTCTGTTTTAAGCACGGGGGAATTATCATTCTTTCCTATGGTAATATCAAGGTATATCGGCTGACCGTCACCTGCGACACCGTTACATAGAGCATAAAACCTGTTGGTATCGATATCCTCTGTTATATGCGGAGCTTCGGTAAGGCTTTCGCTTGGAATATGCGGTGCGTTATGAGTTCTGTTTTCAAGATACTGTCTTGTTGCAATCGCAGTAAAAGCTGTAGCCAACAACAAAACGATGCATACCGTAGCAACTAATAGTTTTTTACTGCCTATGAAAACAGGCGTTCTACGTCTTCCTGCCGCCTTACAAGCATTGATAATACGAAATCTTTGCTCGTTTGTCAATTCGATGTTGTTAACTGCTTTCTTAATAATATTATCTTTTTTCATTATTGACCTCCTTGAGATATTTTTTCTTTAACTCGAGATAGCTTTTCTTTAATTCCTCACGACCCTTCTTTAGCCGCATTTTTACTGCAGAGGGAGTTTTACCGATGATTTTTGCGATCTCGTCCACCTTATATTCCTCGACGTAATAGAGATACAATACTATTTTAAGCTTTTCGGGAAGCTCATACAGTACCGATATTATTTCTCCGTCCTCACTTTCTACCGACATTTCGTATAGGTCATCTATATTTAGCTCGGTATGCTTGAAGCGAAAACGCAATATATCACGGCTTTTGTTTGTCGCAACCCGTATCAGCCAAGCCTTTATATGCTCGTCGGATTCAAATATCTTGTTTACTTTTATGTATTTAACAAAGGTCTCTTGTACCGCATCCTCTGCATCAAAAGAATTTCCGAGCATAACGAAGCATATACGAAA
Source organism: Eubacteriales bacterium (assembly GCA_045133915.1). Classification (GTDB taxonomy): domain Bacteria; phylum Bacillota; class Clostridia; order Oscillospirales; family CAG-272; genus RGIG7300. The sequence continues at coordinate 5,545 of JBGUUX010000091.1, forward strand.
CAGCATATTTCCGAATTTGTCGATGATATATTCGGTGTTATTCAAGTAATAATCATTTTCTGCCGGCAATCTTATCACCCCTTTCATAACTAATACGCTGAAAAACTCAATTTGGTCAATTTTTTATAAAAATTATAATAATTTAATGTGCAGAGAGTATTGATATAAATATCCCCGTATGGTAATCCATACGGGGATATCATCAATCAGATAAAGATGTCATATATGATTGCAATATTTCTTGTGCATAATCTTTAGAAATAACATCTGCGTTAGAGTCGGCAATTATAGCAACCATTTTGGCAGAAACATTTTCTTTCGTCATAGATGTAGAAGGTTTGAGATCCTCATACATTTTTTCATATAACGCAATCAATCTTTGATTTGTGGTCTCTCTGCAACGAACAATGTCACCTATCGCTTTTGCTTTTTCTTGTCCTGCAATATCACCGGGGTCTGATTTTGGCATTGCGGCGAGTTGTTCTAAAGCATTATGAATATACTCGTTCTCTTTTACAATTCGTTCTATTTGATTGAGAACATAGTTTATTGTAAGTTTCTCTTTAGGCTTAGTTGTATTTGACATATTGTTATCCTCCGTATTATCCGGCGGACACGCAAGGCATATTGTGGTTTCGTCTATGAAGCGTGCCCTGCCGTGCTTAACAAGACCCTTTGCCCTTTTAGGGTAGGTAGCCTCATATTTGTTTCCTTGTTCATCTACAACAATAACGTTTTTTTCGATGGGTGTCATCCCCTTTGATGTAAATAGTATAAGACGTTTCGTTTTTTGTTATGGGTGGCGTCCCCTTGTCTTGTGTTCAGTATAACACATATAGTTAAAAATTGCAAGGACAACTAATATTTTGATTTATAACCTAAAGTTACAAAATTCAGCTGAAGTGTTATTACGGGCGGCTATATAATCATCGATGAGCGGCTGTTGTTTTTTGTGTTGCATTTGAAGAAAAAAGGTGCTATAATTATAGAAACAAATTTATTACGAGGTAATATGAAGAACCGATTATTAAAAGAAAAGCAGGAGTTCAGCATACTTCTGCGATCTATACCCGCAACGGTAGTTACCCTGTTTGTGGTGAGCGTTATTACAATGAACCTCCTTGCCAACAAGACGCTTTTGCAGCTTGACTGGATAGCACTTGACGGGGGTATACTTATATCCTGGTTGTCCTTTATGTGTATGGATATCATTACAAAGCACTTTGGTCCAAAGGCTTCTAACCGCATCTCGGTACTTGCGGCGGCGATAAATCTTTTGACCTGTCTTATATTTTTTGTGGCAAGTGCTATTCCCAGTACCGCTGCCGACTACAGCTCCTTTGATTCTATCTTTGGCGGTACTTGGTTTATTCTTTTGGGCAGTACGGTGGCGTTTCTGTTTTCCGCAGTTATAAACAATACCCTTAACTGGATGATAGGCGGATTATTCAAGCGTAATCCCCACGGTAAGGCGGCATATGCGGCACGAACCTATATCTCCACCTTTATAGGTCAGTTTTTGGATAACTTTATCTTTTCGATTATAGTTTTCGTTATCTTCGCCCCCATCTTTTGGGACGGATTTCATTGGTCGGTGCTTCAGTGCGGAATGTGTGCGCTGACAGGTGCGGTGGCAGAGCTTATTATGGAGATAGCCTTTTCTCCTATAGGCTACCGTATAACCAAGCGCTGGAAGGAAGAAAACGTAGGCAAAAAATATCTTGAATATATAAACGGTAAACGAATATGAAAATTTTGATCACAGGAACAACGCAGGGAATAGGTAAGGCAATAGCAGAGCTTTTTCTTGAGAGAGGACATAATGTTCACGGTATCGACCGTCTGGAAAAAAGCATAGAGCATCCCGCATATACCCATTATACCTGCGACGTAAGGGATAAGGACAACCTTCCCGAAATATCCGACGTTGATATCCTTATCAACAACGCGGGAACGCAGAACGAGGATGATATAGATATCAACCTTAAGGCTCTTATATATATAACCGAACGCTACGGAGTACGGCAGGGTATAAAGTCGGTACTCAATATCGGCTCTGCAAGCGGACACACCGGTGCGGAGTTTCCTATGTATGCCGCAAGCAAGGGCGGAGTCCTCAGTTATACCAAAAACGTGGCTCAGCGCATAGCGCAGTATGGAGCTACCTGTAACAGCCTTGATCCGGGAGGAGTTCTTACCCCTCTTAATAAGCCTGTTATGGATGATCCCGAGCTTTGGGATGCTATTATGGCAGAGACTCCTCTCAAAAAATGGGCGACCCCCGAGGAGATCGCCCAGTGGGCATATTTTCTCACCGTTACCAACAGCTTCTGTACAGGACAGAATATCCTTGTTGACGGCGGTGAATCTATAAATTACAATTTTATCTGGAAAGAGTAATATGAAGCAAAAATACAACGTTACGGGAATGACCTGCGCCGCTTGTCAGGCAAACGTTGACCGCCGTGTAAAAAAGCTGGACGGAGTTAAAAGCGTTGACGTAAATCTTCTGTCAAACAGTATGACGGTTGAATTTAATGAAGATATTGTGGGTGATTCCGAGATCATAGCCGCCGTTACCGAGATAGGCTACGGTGCAAGCCTTTACGGCGAAAAGAAAGAGGATAAAAACGAAAACAGCACAGAGACAGAGCGCAAAAATATGCTTAAAAGGCTTATAAGCTCTGTTATACTGATGATACCTCTTATGTATATCGCAATGGGCCATATGATGGGCTTGCCAATACCACATATGCCTGATATAGCCAATGCCATTACTCAGATGCTTTTGACTATCCTTGTGATATTCATCAATCGCAAATTTTTCATTGTAGGCTCAAAGGCGCTTATTAAGCTCTCGCCCAACATGGACAGTCTTGTTATGACCGGCTCGGGAGCGGCGTTTATCTACGGAGTTATTACGATTTACCGTATGGCATACGGTGACAGTTCGGGTGTACACGACCTCTATTTCGAATCTTCTGCTATGATACTCACCCTTGTAACGGTGGGAAAATATCTCGAATCCCGATCAAAAGCAAAGACCACCTCTGCTCTTGACAAGCTCATAGATATCTCCCCTAAGACTGCGACCGTAGTCCGAGGAGACAAAGAGGTAACTCTGCTTGCTTCCGAGATCAGGGTAGGTGATATCATATCGGTAAGACCGGGTGAGGCTGTAGCCGTAGACGGCAGAGTAGTATCTGGTCACGGCTGGTTGGACCAGTCGGCAGTAACGGGAGAAAGCATCCCCGTAGAGAAAAAAGAGGGCGATGAGGTCATCTGTGCCACCATAAACAAAAACGGCAGCTTCCGCTTTGAAGCTACACGTGTAGGCGAACAGACTACCATCTCGCAGATAATAAAAATGGTGGAGGATGCAGGCAGCTCAAAGCCTAAAATAGCAAGACTTGCAGATAAGGTAAGCGGTATCTTTGTACCTGTGGTAATGGCTATTGCTTTGGTCACCTTTATCGTTTGGATGGCTATGGGTTACGGCGTTGACCACGCTCTGTCCCTTGCCATATCGGTACTTGTTATATCCTGTCCCTGTGCACTGGGCCTTGCTACTCCCGTTGCAGTTATGGTAGGCACTGGCAGGGCGGCAAGCTTAGGTATACTTGTTAAATCCGCCGAGGTGCTTGAGACCTTACACACCATAGATACTGTGGTTCTTGACAAAACGGGAACCGTTACAGAAGGTGCGCCCAAGGTTACAGACATATATGCCATAGATACCGAATCCGAACTTCTGACCTTGGCGTATTCTATTGAAAGCTCAAGCGAGCATCCCTTGGGTCAGGCGGTGTGCAGATATGCCAAGGAAAAGGGAATAGCTAAGGCAGAGATATCCGATTTTCAAAACCTTCCCGGCAGAGGAATAAAGGCTTTATACAACGGCAAAACAGCTCTCGGAGGAAACCTTGCTTTTATACAGGAAGAGGGAATAACGGTCCCGGATATTCCGGCGTATTCCAAAGAGGGTAAGACCCCTCTGATATTTGCTCTTGACGGCAAGGTTATCGGTGTCATTGCGGTGGCAGATACCATCCGTCCCGACAGCCGTGAGGCGGTGGCGGAGTTCAAAAAACAGAATATAGACGTCATTATGCTTACGGGTGACAACAACGATACCGCAAGGACTATTGCGGAAAAGGCAGGAATAGAATGCGTTATTTCCGACGTTATGCCTGCCGATAAGGAAAAGTGTATATCCGACCTTAAAGCAAAGGGAAAACAGGTTGCCATGATAGGTGACGGCATCAACGATGCTCCCGCTCTTGTGCGTGCCGACGTCGGTATAGCTATCGGTCAGGGCACCGATATTGCCATAGACTCGGCGGATATCGTTCTGATGAAAAGCACACTTACCGATGCTGTAAAAGCAGTAGGTCTTGGCAAGGCGGTAATAAAGAATATAAAGATGAATCTCTTCTGGGCATTTTTCTATAATGTCCTGGGCATCCCCCTTGCGGCAGGAGTGCTGTTCCTGCCCTTTGGAATAAAGCTTGATCCTATGATAGGAGCAGCGGCAATGAGCTTAAGCTCGGTATGTGTTGTGACCAACGCATTAAGATTATATAATTTTTCTAAAACCAAGAAGAAAGGAAATAAAGAAATGACAAAGACATTAAAGGTAGAGGGCATGATGTGTCCCCGTTGCAAAGCACACGTAGAAAAGGCTCTTATGGCAGTAGAGGGCGTTGCAGAAGCAGTAGCTGATCTTGATACCAATACCGCAACCGTTACACTTAACGCAGACGTGGCAACCGAAACTCTTGCAAAGGCTGTTACCGACGCAGGATACACCGTTTTATAATTCGGAATGCTTAATGCGGAATTATAGGAAGCTCTTTGATCTATGAGATCAAAGAGCTTCTTTTTAGTTTTAAGGGTAGAGGCAACGAAAATCATTCCTAATTCGGTTTTCATTTTACTATAATTCTTTTACTGCGATTTTACGCAACTGTGATAGTTGGATTTACACCATGATTCTATAATATTGTTCAGTGACAAGATTTTTGTTTAAGAAAGGAAACAGTATTATGAAAAAGATTTTAGCACGTATATTCAGTATATGTATGGCAGTGGTAATGATACTTACTTCGATGTTAAGCGTAAATGCTGTTGAAACAGCAGATACGGTCAAGATCAACGAGGTTGAGTCAAACGATCCCACATCAGACATTGATTGGGTTGAGATTATTAACACAGGTGAAACCCCCGCAGATCTTAGCGGTTGGTTTGTTACGGACAATAAGGATCTTGAAAGATTGGAAAACGGTGAAGAATGGAAGATTACCGAAGGTACTGTATTGGAACCCGGTGAAATTCTGGTGTTAGAGCATAGCGATGTTCTCAATAATCTTTCTTTGGGAAAAGAGGATTCGGTCATACTATATGATGACAATAATGTACAGAAAGATAGCTTTTCTTATAACGGCCATGCAATGGGTACATATTCAAGAGTTCCCGACGGAAAGGGTGAATTTACGGATCAGGATGCTACAAAAGGCGTTCCAAATATTGTAGAGACAGAGAAAACTCCCAAATTTCAGCTTGCAATTAATGAGGTGAACTCTTCACCCGACGACTGGGTAGAGGTTATGAACCTCGGTACAGAGTCTATGGACCTGTCGGGATATGAGATCCGTGATAATTCGGATGACCACCGTTGGCAGTTTTTAGATGGTGTTACGGTAGAAGCCGGCGCACTTTTGGTAGTCGAGGCTGCAAGCGCAGGCAAAGTATATAACGATGCTACCGACTCTTATGAGGAGGGAACGTTTGAATCGGTGATCGGTATCGGTTCGGGCGATTCAATTCGTATATATGATACCGAAGGTATACTCGTCGATGAATGTTCTTGGACAGAACACGCTTCTTACAACGGGGACCCTGCTCTTGCTTCTGTCGGAAGATATCCGGACGGCACAGGTTCTTTTGTGATCACAAAAGAGACTAAGGGAACAGTCAATGACTGGTACAAGCCGCAGGTCGTGATCAATGAGGTGGAATCTGACTGCGAGGAGGTTGTATCCGATTGGGTGGAAATATATAACACAGGTTCAACAGAGGTAGATATTTCCGGATGGTATTTATTTGATAACGATCCTATAGGACATATATCGGAAACTACACCTATAGCCGACGGAACTCTTATTGCACCGGAAGGATTTTATATCTTTGAAATAAACAAAGATTTCAATTTCGGTCTTGGTAAAAACGATAAGGTGACCGTTTATAACAAAAGCGGTGTTGTTATTGATGAATTTGAATACAACGGACACGCCGCAGGAGTATATGCAAGAGTGCCTGACGGAATCGGTGCTTTTGCAGACGTTGAAACAGCGACAAAAGGCAGACTGAATGTTGTATCAAATCCTGTAGTTATCAATGAAGTACAGTCAAAGGATCCCGACGGCAATCCTGATTGGATCGAACTGGCAAATCCTACTGCACATGATATAGACGTCTCGGGTATCGTGATCAAGGATAGTGAGGATGAACATATATATACAATTCCGGAGAACACCGTAATTTCGGCAAACGGATTTTTGGTGATTGACGAAAACACCTTAGGCTTCGGCTTAGGAAAGGATGATTCCGTGCGTTTGTACGAGGGAGAACTGTTGATCTCTGCTGCGAATTGGAGCGGTCATACGGCTCCTACCTGGGGACTTTATCCTGACGTAAACGGAACCGAATATAGGAACACCAAGGAAGCAACTCCCGGTACAGCAAACAAATACAACGATATTCCTGAAAGCATAGATTGGCCCGGAACACGATCAACTGAAATTTTTGACAAGCTTCCCACATTTTTAGAAGACTCTTCCGGACTTGATTTTCATAACGGACAGTTGTATGC
>JBGUUX010000092.1:0-6021 GCA_045133915.1 Eubacteriales bacterium
CTTACCGCCGAGCTCGTTGATCTTCTTAACGGTACCCCAAGCAACGTTACCGAAACCGGAAACTGCAAATGTCTTACCCTTGATGTCATCACCGAAGTACTTGAGCATCTCTACTGCATAGTATACAGCACCAAAACCTGTAGCCTCGGGACGGATAAGTGAACCGCCGTAGGAGAGACCCTTACCGGTAAGTACGCCTGTGAATTCGTTGCGGAGTCTCTTGTACTGACCGAAGAGGTAACCTACCTCGCGTGCGCCAACACCGATATCACCTGCGGGAACGTCAGTATCAGCACCGATATGCTTTGCAAGCTCGGTCATAAAGCTCTGGCAGAAACGCATAACCTCTGCGTCAGACTTACCCTGAGGATCAAAGTCGGAGCCGCCCTTACCGCCGCCCATAGGAAGACCTGTAAGGCTGTTCTTGAAGGTCTGCTCAAAGCCGAGGAACTTGATAACAGACTCGTTTACTGTGGGATGGAATCTGAGACCGCCCTTGTAAGGACCGATAGCAGAGTTGAACTGAACTCTGTAACCACGGTTAACCTGAACCTTGCCGTTATCGTCTACCCAGCTTACACGGAAGCTGATAGCTCTTTCGGGTTCAGGGATTCTGTCAAATACGCCTGCTGCGATAAGGTCGGGGCGCTGGTCTGCCACAGGGGAAAGAGTAGCAAGAACTTCTTCTACAGTCTGAAGAAATTCGGGCTGGTGTGCATTACGCTTAACGGTATCTTCATATACCTTCTGAAGATAGCTGTTTTTGATTTCCATTGTCGGATACCTCTCTTATAATAATTATTTATATCTTATTTATATTTCAACCGCATAGTATTATATGAGGTGAATTTTTTTGAAGAGAACTAAGGCTATGTTTTATAACCTTTTGCTTATGACCGCCGTATCTCTTGTTATGAGATTTGTTTCTGTAGGATTTAACGTCTACGTGACCGCAAAGATCGGTGCAGGCGGTATAGGCTTGTATTCGCTTATAATGAGTGTTGGCGGCTTTGCAATAACCTTTGCTACGTCCGGAATCAATCTTGCATCAACTCGCATGACTGCCGAAGCTATTGGTAAGGGAAATCAGACCGATATCCGTCCCGTTATGCGTCGTTGTATTGCGTACAGCCTATGCTTTGGATGTTCGGGTGCCATATTACTTTATTTAATGGCAGGATCCATATCCACGTATCTCTTATGCGATGAACGGTGTATAATGCCGCTTAGATTACTAAGCGCAGCGTTGCCTTTTATATCCTTGTCATCTGCGCTATCGGGATATTTTACCGCTGTCAGACGGGTATATAAAAGTTCGCTCGTGCAGTTGGGTGAACAGTTTATAACTATCTCTGTTACCGTAAGGCTTCTTGCACTTATGTTGCCCAAAGGTGTTGCATATGCTTGTGCAGCACTTATAGGCGGTACTGTGATAAGTGAAACGGTTGCATTTCTAATATCCTTTACTCTATATAAAGCGGATATAAAAAAACACGTAAAAAAGGGAAGAGCTGTTGAGAAAAAACTAGGTAAAAAACTTTTATCTATTTCATTACCCATAGCTCTCAGCGCTTATGTAAGAAGTGCTCTTGTAAGCGTGGAACATATACTTATACCCGCAGGACTACGTAAGTCGGGCTCAAGCGCGGATATAGCTCTCGCTTCCTACGGAACCCTACACGGTATGGTAATGCCTATAATACTTTTTCCTATGGCGATAATGAGTTCTTTTGCAGGACTTTTGGTACCCGAGATCGCAGAATCTTTGGCAGCCGGTGAAGATGAACGTGTGGATAATATTGTATCCCGTGTATTTCAGACTGCACTTTGTTTTGCTATAGGTGTTTCAGGTATAATGATATGCTTTTCAGGTGAGCTTGGAAGAATGATATATAACTCATCTGAAGCTGGTTTGTTTATTCGTATTATGGCCCCCTTGATCCCCGTGATGTATCTTGATCATGTTGTGGACGGAATGCTTAAAGGGATGGGAGAGCAGCTATATTCGATGCGCGTTAATATTTTCGATGCATCTATGAGCGTTATTCTTGTTTATTTTCTCGTCCCGATATGGGGAGTTTACGGATACGTAGTTGTTATCTTTATAATGGAAGTTATAAATGCTTCATTAAGCATTGTGCGTTTGTTTAAACGTTGTAACACTCGGGTAAAGATAGTTAAATGGCTCATAATGCCGCTTGTATGCATTGTCGGAGCGACGTCAGCATCAAAGCTTCTTCTGTCCAATGACAGGCTTATTGGTCTGCACGGTGATGCTGTTGGAATAATAGGGATCGTTCTTACGGTTCTTACATACGTTATGCTTCTTATATGCAGCTGTGCCGTAACAGTAAACGATATAAGATGGTTCAGATATGCGATAAAATAATGAAAAAGGCGTCGTTTTAAAAGGGCAATCAAAAATTGCTCTGAAACGACGCCTTTGTCATACTTATCAGCCGAGTATATACACTCGCATTGAACGACGTCCAAACTGACGAAGCAGGTTGTAATCATCGCCCAAATATACGTCTATCTTGTTACCTTTGATAGCTCCTCCGGTATCCTCAGCAGAGCAGACACCCATGTCGCCCCATGAGCCGGTAAGATATACCTTGGTACCAAGCGGAATAACTCTGGGGTCAACTGCAATCATGCCGAGCTCGATAGCCTTGCCTGTTGCGGTTATACCTGAAAGAGTACCGTACGCCGTTGCTGTTACGTCAATGTAATAGGAATAAGCGTAGGTGTTTCCGTTGACATCTGTATAGGTTCCTCCTACACCTACCTCAACAATCTCTTCGACAGGAGCTACGTTAGCAGCCTCGGTAACGACGTCTTTCTTCTGTAACTCACCGTTGACGTAAGTCTCGGTTACAGACTGAGTAGACGTGCCGTTAGAACCAGCCTGAAGTACCTTACGGGTACCCTTGGGAATGGTCTGAGATTCAATTATCTTGGTTGTGTAGGGAACTGTAACAGTTTCTGTGTGTGTTTTAGACTCAACACGGTCGATGCGGATCTCCATACCGTCATATACCTCATCGGTAGAAGGGTAGTTGATGGTATCGTTTGCATCAAGTGTGAGTGACAGCTTGTCGATAATCTCCTGAACGGTGACAACGTCGGTATAAACAGAGAATTCCTGGACACCGTGAACTATAAGTTTAACGGTTACCATATCGCTATATTTACCGAAATGTGCGTTTACAGAAGAGTACGACGTATGATTGTTTTGAAAATCCGGTGTAAATCCGACATTGATGGACCCCTCGATACAATACGTTCCCATGACAGTTCCTACAAAGAGGATAACTGCCATAAGGATTACGCAAACTGATTTAATGGGCTTGGCAAATCTGGAAAGCAGGGAAAAGCTTTCGTTTTTTGCGGTCGGGAAGTTCACTTGGGAAAAAGTGCTGGGGAATTTGCTAAAAGTTGTTCGGATTGGATTTTCGGAGCTGTGCTGAGAGTACATAAGCATTACCTCCTATGATACCAATTCCTATTGGATTGATATTATCTTATGTGATTGTCCAGAGAGACAAAGTATAGGAATATACAATATATATTCCATTGGGTGGGAAATTATCTCTTGGAGAACTGGGGAGCACGACGAGCTGCCTTGAGACCGTACTTCTTTCTTTCCTTCATACGAGGGTCACGAGTGAGGAGACCAGCCTTCTTAAGAGCTGCTCTGTAGTTCTCGTCTGCCTGAAGAAGTGCTCTAGCAACGCCGTGACGGATAGCGCCTGCCTGACCGGAGAAGCCGCCGCCGTTTACTCTGCAGATGATGTCGAACTTGCCAACAGTGCCGGTAACACCGAAGGGCTGGTTTACGATAAGCTTAAGGGTCTCAAGACCAAAGTAATCGTCGATGTCGCGGTTGTTGATGGTTACAACACCTGTACCGGGAACAAGACGTACACGTGCAACAGAGCTCTTTCTTCTGCCTGTGCCGTAGAAATAAGGTTTTGCGGACTGATAGTTAACTGCCATTTCTGTTTATCTCCTTTCCCGATAATTAAAGCTCAACGGGCTTCTGAGCAGCATGCTTGTGCTCTGCACCGCGGAATGTCTTAAGTCTTGTGAGGGACTTTGCGCCGATAGAATTCTTGGGGAGCATACCCTTAACTGCGAGCTGCATAGCGAACTCGGGCTTTGTAGCCATAAGCTTACGGTACTGGATCTCCTTAAGACCACCGATGTAACCGGAATGGTGACGGTAGTACTTCTGATCGAGCTTCTTACCTGTGAGAACTGCCTTCTCGCAGTTGATGATGATAACGAACTCACCGCAGTCTACGTGAGGTGTAAACTCAGGGCGATGCTTGCCGCGAAGAATATTAGCAGCAGCAGCAGCGGTCTTACCGAGGGGCTTACCTGCCGCGTCGATAACGTACCAGTTGCGTTCAATGGTTTCGTTCTTAGCCATGAATGTGGACATTGACTGAATCCTCCTGCAAATTTTAGTTGAAATAATTCATAACGGGTAAGATTATAGCACAAGGGTGAGGTGGTGTCAATACATTTTAGCAAAAAAACTTTTGATAATTTTAATTTATAAATATACTATCTCGCAAAATCTCGCAAAATCTCAATTATTCTCTATTTAAAGATAGTGTAGATACAAAAAATTAATATTTGTTGAATCATAAAATCCTCTTAATTTTAATACTTATATCAATGAATTACCAAATAACGGAGGTTAAACATGATAATAAACTATCTGCCTGAGGGCAGGCGTATAGGAACGGCACAAAATACAGAGTATATATCTACCGTCACGGGACTTGAATGCGCTATGGCGAAAGGCGCGATAGTTGAAGCCGTGGCGGATCGATGCACGTCGGACATGACCCTTGAATTTCGTATAGGCGGTATAACGGGTTTAATGAAAAGGGAAGAATGTGCCTTGGTAACGCAATCTGACGTTAAGGATATTGCTGTTATTACACGTGTAGGCAAGGCAGTATGTTTTAAGGTGGTTAATATAATATATAAGGAAAATTCCCGTCCTATAGCTATACTTTCAAGAAGAGCGGCGCAGCAGGACTGTCTTAATGATTATCTTAGCGATCTTGTTCCCGGAGACGTTATACCTGCAAGGATAACGCATCTTGAACATTTTGGTGCATTTGTAGACGTAGGATGCGGTATCGTCTCTTTGCTTCCTATTGACGCGATATCGGTTTCGCGCATATCACATCCGTCCGATCGGTTTGAGGTCGGAGCTTACATAAACGCCGTTATCAGATCCATAGATGTCGATAATGCACGCATATATGTATCACATAAGGAACTGCTGGGCACATGGGAACAGAACGCCAAACGTTTTGCTGTAGGCCAGACCGTTGCCGGTATTGTGCGTAGTATAGAAGATTACGGTATATTTGTAGAACTTGCTCCAAATCTTGCAGGTCTGGCAGAATACCGAAGCGGTATTGCGGTAGGAAAAAGTGCATCTGTATACATAAAAAACATATATGCGGACCGTATGAAGATAAAGTTAGTTCTTATCGATACATGTGAAAATAAAATACAACGTAACGTTACCGATTATTATATACCGGGAGTTACGCATATTGATAATTGGAGATATTCACCTGTACAATGTAACAGGGTGATTGAGTCATGCTTTGTATAATAAAAATGGTCGCTTTCGCGACCATTTTATGTTATTTAAGCATTCCTGCTACTATATCGGTTACCTGAGCTATTGCTTCGGCTACCTTATTTGCATCCTTAGCACCTGCAACTGCGGAATCAGGACGACCGCCGCCCTTACCGTCACAGATAGCTGCAACATTTCTTACTATGTTACCTGCGTGGGCACCAGCTGCAACTGCATCCTTACCGCATGCGCACACAAAGTTGAGCTTACCGTCTGCATAAGTAGAGAGAACTACAACAACAGAGGCGTCCTCAGCTTTAAGGTTATCAGACATTGTTCTGGCAACGTCTACTGTGATATCCTTTGTTTCTGCAGCAACGACCTTAACTGCACCGACCTGAGTAGCC
>JBGUUX010000093.1:0-15549 GCA_045133915.1 Eubacteriales bacterium
ACAGAAACGTCGGGGTCGATGCCTCTAACCTTAGTAAGCTCCATTGCGATAAGCTGTACGCATACTGCAAAGAGGTAAGGAGAAACGTTGTCGGAAGCAAGCTTAGGAAGCTTGAATACGAGAGGCATATCATCGAACTCGTCGGTATCGGTGATTACAAGAACCTCAGCCTCGGTGGGCTTAACCTTTTCGATAACGATCTTAGCGTCATCAAGACAAGCGCCGTTAGCTGCAAGTACGATGCAGAGACCGTTCTTGTTAAGCTGTGCAAGAGGACCGTGCTGGAAGTCGCTGATTGCGTAACCTGAGATCTTGAGACAGTTGGTCTCCATGATCTTAAGCGCACCCTCAAGCGCTATGGGGTATGTCATACCACGGCCTACGAGTACGCCCTCACGCATGAAGCGGAATCTCTCAACGGTGGAGAGAACCTTGTCGGGCATGTAGTCGAGCATTTCTGCAACTGCTGCGGGAACAGTTTCGAGCTCAGCGCCGAGAGCCTCATCGCCTGCCCAAAGCTGACCGAGCTTAGCAAGAAGGTACATCTCGGAAGTAAAGGTCTTGGTAGCAGCGATGGAAGCCTCGTGACCGGAGTCGATAAAGAGGTGGAAGTCGCCTGCCTTAGCTACGGGAGACTCGGTATTGTTGGTGATAGTAACGGTAAGACCGCCTGTAGCCTTAGCCATCTCGATGATAGCGAGAACGTCCTTAGCCATACCGGACTGGGAAACACCGATTACAAGAGTGTTCTTGTAGTTGATGGTTGCGCCGTACTTGGTGTTAACGGAGGATGTTGCAAGACCGCAAGGGAGGCCGAGATATCTCTGATAGAGATACTGAGCGTAGATACAAGCGTGGTCGGATGTACCTCTTGCTGCAAATACTACGTTGGTGATATCACCTCTTGCCTTGATAGCAGCAGCTGCTGCCTCAAGAGCTTCTTTGTTTGTTGTGAGAACGCGGCCAAGCACCTCAGGCTGTTCGCGGATCTCCTTTTCAAGATTCATCATTGGTTTTTACCTCTATGTATAAATATTATATTTGTCATCACCCTCGGGTGATAATTAACGCACTCAGCACACTTCATGCGAAGTATGGCCGCGGCACCTTGCCGCTTATCTCTTGGAGAGAACCTCTGCTTCGTACTTCTCTACTTCGTCATACCAGGAAGCGTCGCCTGCTACGCCGCACTCTTCACAGTACTTAGCCCATACTGCACCGAAGGGAAGCATCTTAGCCTCTTCCTGCATAACCATAAGCTTGGTGAAGTTACCCTCATCCTGAAGAGCCTTAAGAGCTGCGTTGGGAGTACACATAGCCATAAGAAGAGCCTTCTGCCAGCTTCTGAAGCCTGTGGTCCAAGCGGAGATACGGTTGATGGAAGCATCAAAGTAGTCAAGAGCCATGTATGCTCTGTCAAGAGCGTCGCAACGAACGATCTCCTTAGCCATTTCCTTGGTCTCGTCGTCAAAGAGGACAACGTGGTCGGAGTCCCAACGAACACCACGGGTGATGTGAAGTGCGATCTCAGGGAAGAAGCAAAGAAGTGCGGGGATCTTGTCGGAAACTACTTCGGTGGGATGGTAGTGACCGTTATCCATAAGAGGAATGCACTTGTCGGAGTTAGCTGCTACGATGGAGAGAGCGAACTCTGCAGAGCCTGCAGTGTAGGACTCAACACCGATACCGAATACCTTGGACTCAACGCAGGGCTTAACGAGGTTGAAGTCGTAGGGCTCGGAGAGGATCTCCTCGATAGACTGCTTATATCTCATTCTGGGACCCATACGGTCAGCGGGAACGTCCTTGAAGCCGTCGCCGATCCAGATGTTCATAACACAGGGCATACCTGTTTCGCGTGCGAAATACTCGGAAATTCTGATACAAGCCTTACCGTGCTCTACCCAGAACTTTCTTACGGTTTCGTCGGGGCTGGAGAGGGTAAGTCCGTCCTTCTGCATGGGGTGAGAGAAGAAGGTGGGGTTAAAGTCAAGGCCGCAGCCTCTTGCCTTTGCAAACTCTACCCACTTCTTGAAGTGCTTGGGCTCGAGCTTGTCACGGTCAGCAAACTCGCCGTCCTCGAAGATAGCGTAGCAAGCGTGAACGTTGATCTTCTTAGCGCCGGGGCAAAGGGAGAGAACCTTGTCCATGTCAGCCATAAGCTGCTCGGGAGTGGTTGCCTTGCCGGGGTAGTTACCTGTGGTCTGGATACCGCCGTTGAGGGGGCCGTCATGGTCAAAACCGATAACGTCGTCACCCTGCCAGCAGTGAAGTGAAACGGGAATGTTCTTAAGCTTAGCGATCGCAGCATCGGTGTCGATACCCTGAGCTGCATAGATCTCTTTTGCTAATTCATAGCTCTTGTTGATCATATATGTAATCCTCCAAATTATATTTTATTATGAATGCAGAATGCAGAGTGCAGAATGCAGAATTGTGGAGGATTTTTGCACCTTAACGGTGCAAAAATCTTCATTTAATTCCGAATTTCGCATTCCGAATTCCGAATTGTTTATTATTAAAGAAGCTTGAGGAAGCGCTCGTAAGCTGCATCCCACTTGTCAGCGTCCTTAGGCTCGTAGCACTTGATCTCGAAGGAGTCACGAACTACCTGTCTTGCCTCGTCAAGGTTTGCAACCTTGCCTGCAGCCATAAGCTGAACGAGAAGGTTACCGATAGAGGTTGCCTCTGTAGGACCTGCGTATACGGGACGCTTGCAAGCGTCTGCTGTAAACTGACAGAGAGGAGCTTCCTTGGTACCGCCGCCAACGATGTTGATGAAGGGAGTATACTTGCCCATCATAGCATCCATATTTTCTACTGTCCAACGGTACTTAAGAGCAAGGGACTCGAAGATACAACGGATGATCTCACCCTTGGTCTGAGGAACGTACTGACCGGTTCTCTCACAGAACTCTGCAACTCTCTTGGGGAGGTTACCGGGAGCCATGAAGGAAGGATCGTCGGGGTTGATGAAGCACTTGTGTGCCTCGCTTGCCATAGCCATGTCGGAAAGCTGGTCGTAGGTGGTCTTTTCACCCTCACGTGCCCACTGACGCTTGGACTCCTGCTCAAGCCAGAGACCCATGATGTTACGAAGGAATCTGATCTTGCCGTTGGTGCCGCCCTCGTTGGTAAAGCCGCAGTTCATTGCCTCGATAGAGGGGTTAGGATCGTTAAGCTCCATACCCATAAGAGACCATGTGCCGGAGCTTATGTAGATGAAGTCCTCGCCCTTTGCGGGAACGGAAACAACTGCACTTGCAGTATCGTGAGCTGCAACGTGAACAACGTTTGCATCATAGATACCTGTATCCTCACTGATCTGAGGAAGAAGCTTGCCGAGAACTGTACCGGGCTGAGCAATATCGGTAAAGATATTTGTAGGAATACCAAGCTCAGCGATCATATCCATAGCCCAGTTACGGTTCTTAACGTCAAGAAGACCGCCTGTGGAAGCTACGGTGTACTCGGTCTTAGCCTGACCTGTAAGGAAGTAGTTAAGAAGGTCAGGAATGAAGAGAAGCTTGTCTGCCTGGTCAAACGCCTTAGGATTGGTGCGAAGCGCAGACATAAGCTGGAATACGCTGTTGAAGTTTACGTGTGCGATACCTGTCTTTTCGAAGATCTGCTCTTTTGAAAGCTTGTCAAAAGCCCAGTTTTCAAAGTCCATGGTACGTGCGTCACGGTAGTGAACGGGATTACCAAGGAGCTTACCGTCTTTGTCAAGAAGACCGAAGTCAACGCCCCATGTGTCGATACCGATGGATGCGATATCCTTATCAGCGGAAAGCGCACACTTACGGATAGAGTTCTTGATCTCGAAGAATATGCGAAGGATATCCCAGTAGAAGGTACCTGCCGCAATTACGGGATCGTTGTCAAAACGGTGGTTCTCCTCGAGAGAAAGCTTTGTGCCGTCAAAACGACCTACGATACCTCTACCGCTGGAAGCACCAAGGTCGATGGCTAACATTTTGAAATCTGCCATGTTAAAGTCCCCCTAAATTGTTAGTTTATATGTTTTATTTTTTGATTTGTTGAAGATGAAATGCACCACCGGTGCATGAAATGGACAAGCCATGAAATGATGCTTCGCATCATGAAATGAAATCAAAGATTTCATTAAGGTTGATTTTCGCTATGGCGAAAATCATTTTGATTGAAATTGTTTTTGCCCATAGGCAAAAACTTTCATTAATGCACACTTGTGTGCATTTCATGTCCGTAGGACATTTCATGACCATAGGTCATTTCATGAAAGCCAACGGCTTTCATTTCATTGCAGCCTTCAGAGCTGCTAAGGCTGCACCAAAAGCTTCGTCTGTGTTTTTGTATTTGTTACCTACGTTTGAGGTATGTCCCTCGCTCTCAAGTCCCTTAAGACCGTCAAACTCAAGAAGATGAGGCTCAAGTGTAAGAATGAACTCACCGTCAAAATCATTTTTAACAGAAGCAAGAGTATCGGGGATATTGCCTATTCCCTCACCTGCCACTACCATTTCCTTCTCTGCGTTTGCATCCTTAATATGCATATAGCAAAGGGTGTCCTTGAGGATAGAGTATGCGTGAGGATAAGGCTCAATATCACAGGCAATGTAGTTTGCGTGGTCAAACACGCACTTCATTCTGCCGCCTGTTGCCTCGTAGAGCTCACGGCAACGCTCGGGTGTCTCGCCGTAGATCTGCTTTTCGTTTTCGTGACAGAGGACTATTCCCTCTTTTTCTGCAATGTCGCACATAACGTTAAGACGTCTTACCACCTCGTCACGGTAGATAGCCACGTCCTCGCCCTCGGGCATAAAGAAGCTGAACATTCTCATTCTCTTTGCCTCAAGTATATGCGCGATCTCTATAAGATGTCTGAACTGCACCAGATGCGCATCAAAATCATCTTTGATATTTATCTTGCCTGCAGGAGAGCCTATAGCGGAGATCGCTATACCCGCACGATCAAGCTTAGACTTGACTTCTCTTGCCTTGTCAAGTGTGATGTCGGCAATAGGTGTACCGTCAACCCCTCTTATCTCAAGAAGTCCCACACCGTTCTGTGTAAGCCACTCTATCTGCTTGTCTATCTCGGGACTGTACTCGTCTGCAAATGCGCTCAACTTAAATTTTACCATACTTTACACCTTATTGCAAGAAGTAATCGCCGTATCTGCCCATAATGTTATCAAGGCTGAGCTTGATGGAATCATAGAGGTTGTAGCGGCGTACTGTGTCCTGCTCAACAAAGTTCCACTCGATACCTGCTTCCTTGCAAGCCTCAACGATAGCGTCGAAGTTCATGTTACCTGTAAGAAGCTCGGTTACCTGAAGGTTGTTGTCAACAACGGTAAGATCCTTATAGTGAGTAGCAAATATCTTATCGCCGTACTTACGGATGAATGCCGCACAGTCGATACCTGCGATCTGCGCCCAGGCGGTATCAAAGGTAAACTTAAAGCCCTCGGGCATACCCTCAAGCAGCATCTCAAGACCTGTCTTGCCGTTTTCGAAGCGCTGGAACTCAAACCAGTGGTTATGATAGCAGAAGCTCTTGCCTGCCTTGCCGATCTTTTCTACCGCGGGACCGTACTTCTCGATGAAGCGGCTGTAACCCTCGTAGTTTCTGAACTCGCCGGGCATACCGCCGATACCGATACCGTTAACACCCATGATATCGTGATCCTCGATACACTTCTCGGTGTTTTCTACGATCTCCTTGTCATCCCAATGGGTAAGACCGCACACAAGACCTGTCTCGTCCATAAGCTCACGAAGTCTCTTGGGGTTGGTAACTCCCTCACCCTCACCTGAGAGCTGGAAGTACTTGTAACCCATATCAGCTATCTTGCGGATAGATCTCTCAAAGAGAGGTGTTGTGGTCAGGTAATCACGGATGGTGTATATCTGCACACCGAATTTCATCTTTTCCATTTTAGTTTCCTCTATGTCTTATTTTAATTCTACGATGGTTACACCGCCGTCACCCTCGCCGTACATGCCCTCACGGAATGTAGCGATACGTCGGTCTTTTTTCAGTAAGGGTTTAAGGGCGGCCTTGAGCTTACCTGTTCCCTTGCCGTGGATAAGAGTTACTATCTTGACGCCCGAAAGGGTTGCATCGTCAAGATACTTGTCAACCATGTACCAAGCCTCCTCACCGTTCATGCCGCGGAGGTCAAGCTCGGGCTTAAAGGTGCTTGATACGGTCTTTGCAAAGTTGCCTGCGGTGACCTTTTTATTTTCCTTGGTGGTTACGGAAATTGCACCGTCACCTACCAGCATAAGGTTCTTTTCCTTGGTCTTGGTTATCATCTGACCGATACGTACCGATACGTTGCCGTCACCCTTGGGTTCCTCTGCAACCACGCCCTCACGGTCGATGTTCATAAGCTTGACAAGATCTCCTTTTTTAAGCTTACGAGGCAGCTTGTAGCCATCGTTTGCTCTCTCTATTACCGGATTAGCTCTGTCGTCGGCATCACGAAGATTCTTTCGGATATTGGCTCTTGCCTCCTCAAGTCCCTCGGCAAGACGTTCGCTGTCACGCTGTTTTTTGACCTTTTCAAGCTCACGGAATACAAAGTCGCTTGATGCTCTTGCCGATGCTATCATAGCCTGAGCCTTTGCTTCCGCCTTTTCTATCTGTCTTTCACTTTCTTCAAGACGTGCGCGCATCTTCTTTTCGGCGTTACGCTTGAAGTTTTCGTATTCGTTCTTAAGGCTTCTTGCCTTATCTCTTTCCCTCTCCATCTCGATACGGGTAGCCTCAAGCTTTTCGATAACTATCTCAAAACGCTTGTTATCGCTTGCCACGTAGCTGCCGGCTCTGTCTATTATCTCCTCGGGCAGACCGAGCTTACGGGAAATAGCAAAGGCGTTTGACTTACCCGGAGTACCGGTTATAAGTCGGTATGTGGGACGAAGTGTTTCTATATCAAACTCGCAGGATGCGTTGCATACACCCTCTGTATCAAGGGCGTATACCTTAAGCTCGGCATAGTGTGTTGTTGCCGCACAAAGCGCACCCTTTTCTCTTATCTTTTCAAGTATGGAGACCGCAAGCGCCGCACCCTCTACCGGGTCGGTACCTGCGCCCAGCTCGTCAAAGAGCACCAGACTTCCCTTACCTGCCTGCTTTATTATCTCAACGGTATTGACCATATGAGCCGAGAAGGTGGAAAGCGACTGCTCTATGCTCTGCTCGTCACCGATGTCACAAAGCACCTTGTCAAAAACGCAGGCTGTGGACTCGGAGTCGCAGGGGACGTGAAGTCCGCACCGGAGCATTATCACAAACAGACCGAGGGTCTTAAGCGTTACCGTCTTACCGCCGGTGTTGGGACCGGTTACCACAAGGGTATCGTATTTACCGCCCACCGAAACGTTTATCGGAACTGCTTTTTTGGGATCAAGGAGGGGGTGTCTTGCCTTTATAAGTGTAAGCTCACCGTCCTCGTTTATAGTAGGCATACAGGCATCCATATTGACCGAAAGCTTACCCATACTGAAGGTAAGCGCAAGATCGGTAATGTTGCCGTAGTTTGCCATTATTTCCTGAGCGTTATTAGCACACTCGGCAGAAAGGATGGCAAGTATACGCTCTATCTCGTGCTTTTCTGCCGCCTCAAGCTCTCTTAGCGTGTTGTTTGACTCAACTACCGCCATAGGCTCGATAAAAAGGGTAGCGCCCGAGGATGAGGTATCATGCACAAGACCCTTGATCTCGTTCTTATACTCGATCTTTACGGGAACAACGTATCTGCCGTCACGCTGGGTAACGATATTCTCCTGCAGGTACTTTGCGTACTGACCGCCTGTATACTTTGAAAGTGTTTCTTTTATCTTGTTGTTGGTGTTTCTTATCTTACGGCGGATGTCACTAAGCTCGGGAGTAGCGTCGTCCGCTATCATATCCGCTGTAACTATGATCTTTCTTATTCTGTCCTCAAGAGCCTTATTGGGGCTGAGAAGATAGAATGCTTCGTCAAGGATGGTGTCAAAGCGCTTGTTGGAGTCGATATACTCCTGTAAGCGGCGGGCACTGCCCAGCACCTCTGCAACACGGATAAGCTCTACGGTGTTAAGACTTGCGCCCTTGACACAACGCTCAATGGCGTTGGTGATGTCCTTGATATCACCGAAGGGTGGCATTCCCTTTTCGTCGATAAGACGCTTGGCGTCGGTCGTTGAGAGAAGTCTTCTTCTGACGGTATAGACCTCGTGAGAGGGTTCTATTGCCAGAGCAAGTTTCTTTGCACCCTCCGTGGGAGCAATCTCACAAAGCATTTCCCTGATCTTATGAAATTCAAGTGTTTTTATCGCTTTTGTATATTCCGGCATAATTTACATACTGTCGACTTCGTGATAGAAGTCAAGGGTGGTAAATCCCCTTTCAAGATGATTGATAATATATTTTTCGCAGATCTCTGCGTAAGCTTCCTGCTCGTCCTCTGCTATGGAGTAAGAAAAAACTCTGTTTGGCTCGGCTGACAGAACGTATCTCAAACCCTTTAAAATCGATGGAGTCAGCTGAAGGACTATAGATGCCGTTCCCGTATCCTCGGGAGCCGCTTCACCCATATTTCGTATCTTCTGACATTGGCGGCAATAGATAATACCGTTCATTACGTCAAAGAGCATCTCGCCGTCCTCACAGCCGCAGATATCGCAGCCGTGAAGCTCGGGCATATAGCCTGCCTGAGCCATAGCTCGGAACTCAAAGGTCGCCTTGATATGCTGTAAGGACTTCTCCCCTTTCTGTATGAGATACAGGGTGTTGAGGGTTAGTCGGAGCATGTCGGTTTCGTTATTGTTTTCTACAGTCAGCTCCCTTGCAACGTCAAGTATATACTGACCGAGAGCAAAGGCTGACAGATCGTTTGTAATATCGTAAAAGGAGTGGAGTACCTCACCCTTTACTATCGACATACCGCCTGTTCTGACCTCTACCTCAAAGCGGCAGAACTGAAAGGGCATGGTGTAGGCAAGGGATCCTCTTTTTAAGCTTCTGACGTTACTTGCGTAAACCGAGACCTTGCCCTCATCTGCTGTAAGAACGGTGAGTATCTTGTCCCGTTCCTTTAAGACTGTGTGAGAAAGTATAAGTCCCTCAAAGGTCTTACGCATCTTATTCTCCCATTTCGTCCTTGAAACCGAAGTTACTGATATTGAAGTTGGAGTCTCTCCAGTTTTCCTTTACCTTGACCCAAAGATCAAGGAATACCTTGGTGCCGAAGAACTTTTCCATGTCCTCACGGGCATAGGAACCGATGGTCTTAAGGGACGCACCGTGCTTACCGATGATGATTCCCTTATGGGAAGCCTTTTCGCAGAAGATCTCTGCTCTGATCTTGATAAGCTTGGAGCCTTCCTCAAACGCCTCGATAACCACCGCAGTACCGTGGGGTATCTCGTCGTCAAGTGTACGAAGTATCTTCTCACGGATGATCTCAGCCGCGATCTGTCTTTCAGGCTGGTCGGTTATGGCATCCTCGGGGAAGAACCAGATACCCTCCTGCATAAAGTTCTCGGTCTCGTTAAGCACGATATCTACGCCGTCGTTGTTAAGGGCGGATATCGGAACAACAGAAGCAAACTCATAGAGAGGAGAAAACTCGTTTATTGTTTCGGCAACCTTACCCGCATCCGACTTGTCGGTCTTGTTGATAACGAGAAGCGCAGGCATATCCATACGCTTGAACTTTTCGATAAGGCCGAGCTCAATGGCGTGAGGCTTGGTACCTGCCTCTACCACAAGGATGGCTGCATCAACGTCACCGATAGCGCTGGAAACAGACTTGACCATAAAGTCACCCAGCTTGGTCTTGGGGTTATGCATACCGGGAGTGTCAAGGAAAACGAACTGTGTTTCCCCTCTGGTAAGTATACCGGTTATACGGTTACGGGTGGTCTGAGGTTTCTTTGATATGATAGCTATTTTTTCGCCTAAAAGCGCGTTAAGTAAGGTTGATTTACCTACGTTAGGTCTGCCGACAATGGCAACGAATCCTGTCTTTTTCATCTAGTCTCCTAAAGTGTTATATATATTTAATATATTATACTATATTTACTTGTTTCGTGCAAGACCCATTTTGCACAAAATTGCCTCCTGACGTGTAAACATTTCGCTTTCCTGCGCCTTTCCCTCCTCGTGGTCGTAACCTAAGAGGTGAAGCATGGAATGAACTGTCAAAAACGCCACTTCTCTTTCAAAGCTGTGTCCATACTCCTCGGCCTGTTCCCTTGCCTTTTCAAGTGAGAGAACTATATCGCCAAGCACGGTCTTGCCACCCATATCCTCCTCGTCGAAAATAGGAAATGAGAGAACGTCGGTAGGACGGTCAACACCTCGGTGCTCACGGTTGAGCTCGTGGATGTTTTCGTTATCGGTAAGGGTAAGGGATATCTCACATTTATCGGGATATTTTTCGTACTTCAGGCTCTTTACGATAGCTTTAGCTATAAGCCTTGTCAGCTTACCTGTGACCTCGATCTTATCCTGTTCATCGTTTATAAGTATATCGTGTCCGTTTTTCCTCATTTTGTCCCTTCTCTTTTCTTTCTTTGTCGTATTTTTCGTATGCTTTTATTATCTTCTGCACAAGGTGGTGTCTTACAACGTCACGGTCGGTAAAACGGTGGATAGCGATGTCCTCGATACCCTCTAAAATTCTTGTCGCCTCCACAAGACCGCTCTTTTTACCAAAGGGCAGGTCGGTCTGGGTAACGTCACCGGTTACCACCGCCTTTGAGTTAAAGCCGAGACGTGTTAAGAACATCTTCATCTGCTCGGGGGTAGTGTTCTGCGCCTCGTCAAGTATAATAAAGGAGTCGTCAAGGGTACGTCCTCTCATATATGCAAGGGGAGCTATCTCTATAGTTCCTCTCTCAAGGTATCTCTGATAGTTTTCGGGGCCCAGCATCTCAAAGAGCGCGTCATACAGGGGACGAAGATAGGGGTCTATCTTGCTCTGAAGGTCACCGGGAAGATAACCCAGTCTCTCACCTGCCTCAACCGCAGGACGGGTGAGGATTATACGGTTTACCTGCTTTGCGCGAAGAGCCTTGACAGCCATGGCAACAGCTAAAAAGGTCTTACCTGTACCTGCAGGACCAACACCCATAACTACGGTGTTTTTCTCAATATCCTCCACGTATTTTCGCTGACCTACCGTCTTTGCTTTTATGGGCTTGCCACGGGTGGTAATGCATATACAGTCGTCGTCAACAAAGCCTGCAAGCTCCTCCTGCTTACCCTCCTTAACCATATCGATAAGATACTGTATGCTCTGGTGGGTAAGCTCGGCATTAAAGGTAGCCATACGCTTCATACAGGTTATGACGTCTGCCGCCATATTGACATCCTCGGTATCACCTGATATTACTATGGCATCCCCCGCCGTCTTTTCGGTATCGCGGTTGTTTACCGTAACGCCAAACGCCTTTTCCACCAATGCGGTATTGGCGTCAAAGCTGCCGAAGATTATAGCGGTCTGCTCTATGGTATCTGTTAAAATAATTCTTTCTGCCATTAAAAAATCCTTTCAGATCAGTTGGTTTCTATATCGGCAGGAGTGGTTATATCCATCCTGCATTTTATGTTTAGTGTTAATATATACGAGCTCTCGGTCTTCTTTTCCAGGGCTTCAACCGATATGAGCTCGGCTGTGGGAAGCTCGGCTGATAGCTTACGCTTCATCAAAGCCTCTGCGGCTTTTTTTGCCTCGTCCTCTGAGTAGATAAAGTCCTTTGCGGTGTACTCGCGGTATACAGTCTTTTCGATCGACAAGGGCAGCTCTATCTCCTCAAAGAGAACAGCCGAAGCCACCTCACAAAGACTTGTACAGGTCAGATCTTTTGGCGCTTCGTCCGAAAAATAAGGGATGGTAAGATTGAAAAATCTTATACGTCTTTCCTCAAAGCGTCTGCCTGTGTATACCTGCTTCTGATAGCTATAGGGTACCTCTACGGTAAGGGTGGTGTCCACCGTTGCCATAACCTCGCCCTTTGCCCTGCAAAGGCTGAAGTCACCGTCCTTGTTTTCAACTATACCGCTTATAAGAAGGTCTCCCTTTTTTACAACGTTGCCATACTCTACCTGACTTTTGCCCTCGTAAACGCTGCAGTCCTCAACAATGCCGCCGTGGGACGCAATAAGATTTCGGGGAGTTTGCGCCTCTTCGCCGTGAAGAGACTTTTCCTGTATCTCAACGTAGGCAACGGTACCCTTAAGGTTGACCGACACCCAAGAAAAATCGGTATATTTATCCACGTAGTCGATGCACAGATCCTCAAAATCAACAGAGGGAATAAAGGCTCCCTCGTAACATCCCAGAGTCTCAAGATTTTTGATAATAACGTTGTGTGGCGTATCGGTAGTGGATATCACCTTAATATCCCATATAAAAAGCGAAGAGGAAAATATAACGGCCAGATATATCACAAAACCGAAAATCAGCCCTATACGGTTACGGTGCGCCTTAATAACAAAGGGTATACCTTTACAGTATACACTATAAACCTTTATGTCGGTTTTGTCAAGAATCGGCATAAGGATTTTGTATTCTTTTTCAAGGAGAAGAAAGGTTATATCCCCCTCCTCGGTACGCCGAAGGTCAAAGTGATCTATGCCGTGCCGCATCATAATATTGATAAGCCTTACCGAGTGGACTCTCTCACACCTGAGCTTACGGTAGCCCCATAAGAATTTTACCCCTAATGATGCCATTATAATCCCTCCTCAAAACGTATCGAAGATATACGTCCTCTCACCGAGGTGTGACCCGTATAATAGGTCTTGAGAGTGAGGTCCTCGCCGCAAACAGACATTACCCTTCCCCGTAACCTGAGCTGTATCTCCTGACGCTCGTAGAGCAGTATCCCAAGGCATCCGTCAATTGCTATCTCTCTTGTCCCTATGATATGTATATCAGGTGCTGACATAAAGACTGTATCGGGAAATCCCATACCGTCAGCTACTATCTCACCAAGGCTCCGTTTCCTTCGCTTCACGTATATTTTCTCCTTCGGTAAAGTATAATTTATCAAAACATTTTATGCGGAGGGATGACCGTAAATTACATAATAACCGATGCGCTCAGACTCTGCGCAGAGAATCTTATCCCCTCTGTTTTTCCCTTTATGGTACTTACCAATCTTCTTATATCCTGCGGCTTTGACGATATGGTAAAAGCCCTTATAAAACGCCCCTTTGAAGCGCTTTTTCACCTCAACGCAAACCTGGCTTCTGCCTATATTTTAGGTATAATTTCAGGCTATCCTCAGGGGGCGTACGCCATAACCGAGATATACGAAAAAGGAGGGTGTACAAAGGATGAGGCGCAGCGAGCCCTTGCCTTCTGCAACAATACGGGACCCGCCTTTATGATATCGGCTATCGGAACACTTTTTGGGAACGTGAGGCTTGGGTGGAGTCTGTTTTTTATGCAGTTGGCAATAACCCTTTTGTACGGTATTTTGACAAGACCAAAAAAGCTTTCATCCTGCACCGAAATAAAAAATACAAGCCCGATAAGCTTAGATATCATCCCTAAAGCGGTTACCTCCTCGGTGGTACCCATGCTCAATATCTGCGGTTTTGTGGTGATATTTGCCATACTCTGCTACTGGGTCTCGTACCTGCCCTTAGGCAGGGAAACAAAGGCTTTTATTTATGCTGTACTTGAGATATCAAACGCCGTAAAATTCATAAGCCGTGATCCATCGCTACCCATACTTTGCTTCTCGGTCATATGGTCGGGAATATGCGTACATATGCAGACCGCCTCGGTTGTAGGAGGTCGATTTTCCATGAAAAGATATTACGTGGCAAAGGCGGTACAGTCTCTGTCTGTTTTTTTGATTTTATACTTGAAAAAACTGCTTGTTTAATGTATAATACTGTCAAAGGATGTGAAAAGATGTTCAAAAAATCAAAGCATGAGATAAACCGTGTCTGCGCTTGCTGTGAGCATGCAGAGACACTTAACAACGAGGATATAGTTCTCTGCTCTCTTAAGGGCGTTGTGTCAAGCGGACACGTATGTAAAAAGTTTGTCTACGATCCCTTGAAAAGAGACCCTAAGCCCTTGTCAAAGATACCCGGACTTGACCCGGATATGCTTGTGCTGTAAGCACATCGTACAACGAATAACGAACAATGAATAATTACGGTAGTAAGCTGTTGCGTTGAGCAACAGCTTTCTTCATTTAACTCTACACTCTAAACTGTAAACTCTAAACTTACAAACGGTTTGATATCGCTTCATTTACATTATATTTTACGATCAAAAATCTCAAGCAAGTGATAAGTTTAGAGTGATGAGTTTAGAGTTTTTATTGCACTTCTGCTCCTTGTACATATAATGTATCAAGGGAGGTTGAAATCTATGGCAAAAGTAAATAACGGATGTATAATTTCCTTACCCACAGAGACCTACGCTATGTCGGCACAAAGGCTGCTCTCCGCAAACGGCATAACCGCAAGGGTGGTTAAAACCGACCCCTCTGCCACAAAGAAGGGTTGCAACGTTGGCTTAGAGGTTGATTGCCGCGTTATGGCAAAGGCAAAAGGAATACTGTTAAACCACAGTATCCCAGTATCGTAGCTATGATATACCTAGATAACGCCGCCACCACCTACCCAAAACCAGAAGGCGTATACCGTGAGGTATCCCGCTGTATGACCGACTATTGCGGCAACCCCGGCAGAGGCGGACACAGTTTGTCGCTGGCTGCGGGAAGAGCCGTCTACGACTGCCGATGCCTTGTAGCAGAGCTCTTCTCAGCTGAGCCTGAAAACGTGATCTTTACCCTTAATACCACCTACGCCCTCAATATGGCAATAAAGGGTATAGTAAGAGAGGGAGACCATATAATCATATCCAATATGGAGCATAACTCTGTGCTTCGTCCGGTGATAGCAACAGGGTGTGACTACGATATATTTGATGCTTCAAAAGATACCGAAAGGATCCTTTTGGAAATAGCATCAAAGCTGACCCCCCGTACCCGTATGATAGTCTGCACCCACCGCTCAAACATCTGTCCCATACGTCTACCCATAAAGGCGATAGGACAGCTTTGCCGACAGCGGGGACTTTGCTTTATAGTGGACGCGGCACAGTCGGCGGGGGTATACCCCATAGATATGAGAGAGTGCCATATAGACGCCCTCTGCTTTGCAGGGCATAAATCTCTTTACGGAATACAAGGGGTCGGCGGTGTGGCGTTCTCAAACCGTTATAAGGGAGAGTCGGCAAGAAAGCTCCATACCTTGGTGGAAGGCGGAAGCGGTATAGCTTCCCTTGAAGAATATATGCCTTCCCTGCTCCCCGAGCGCCTTGAGGCAGGAACGCTCCCCACACCTGCCATCGCAGGTCTGTCACAGGGTATAAAGGCTATAACCGAGGTGGGTATCACCCATATCCGCGAGCATGAGATAACCCTCTACAGACGCATGAGAGAAAGGCTATGTAACCATGACCGCATAGAGGTATACTGTCGTGATATAGGCTATGGCGAGACTATGCTCTTTAACGTGGAGGGTATGCCGTCGAC
>JBGUUX010000094.1:0-6936 GCA_045133915.1 Eubacteriales bacterium
TATAGCCTGCGGATTTGATATCTTCATAAGTGTTATACTTCCCTTTTGCTATAAAGAAGTCCTTAAGATCAGGCTTAAAGTCATTGACTGTAAGCTTAACTCCGTAGGCGGTAAGATAGGTATCGATATCCTTTATTTCAACGGGAAGGATATAACTGGTTCCATCCTTCATTCTTATCCAGAGGGTATACGTGCCTACGGTACGCATATCGTAACTGTAGACACCGTCAACGGTACCCTCAAGCAAAGTCTTGTTGTCGATAGCCACGTTACCCTCGGTTGCCTTGATCTCGGAGGGCGTCGTATGTACGCCGGGAGCAAAGCGCATATCCTTTATTTCATCTGCTAAGGTGACGGACATAGTGTAGTTATCTGTAAACACTGTGGGTGCGCCTATAGCGGGGACAAGCTTGTCCGCTGTTACACCGCAAGCACTACATTCACGACGCATAAGACCGTGAGCGGTCTCGGTAGCGTCGGTCACGGTGTACCAGTCGCCGTAGCTGTGACCTTTTGCAGGAATTACTTGGCTGTCACAGGCTACACCGCACACAGAGCAGTATATTGTGTTCACACCCTTTTCGGTACAGGTGGCATCCTGTGTTGTCACCACCTCACCGTCGGTATGTCCGGGGGCAAAGAGCTCCTCTGTTTCACTAACACCGCAGGAGCTGCAGCTTCTTGTTCTGTAGCCGTCGTCGATACAGGTGGGCTCAACTGTAGTCCAGTCGCTCCATATATGCTCGTGGAGGTTTGTGTGGTTAAGTACTATACCGTAGGCCTTTGCGTCAACACCGCTAGTATGACAACCGTTTACACCGTCATAGGTGGACTCGCAAACCGTTATAAATCGTCCCCAGGTGGACACGGTACCGCTTGCGGTATAGTATCTGTCCATATACATACATGCCGCGCGGGAAACCGAGCCTATTGTG
The DNA here is from genome assembly GCA_045133915.1 of Eubacteriales bacterium. Taxonomy (GTDB): domain Bacteria; phylum Bacillota; class Clostridia; order Oscillospirales; family CAG-272; genus RGIG7300. Next base: position 936 of record JBGUUX010000094.1, read on the forward strand.
GCAAGCTTAGCCTGTGTTGCCGAAAGGCCCTGTGCGCTTACGTCAGCGGTAATAACAGACCAGGGAATCATGATCTCAAACTTCCAACCGTAGTTGGTTATCATACCCTTTGCGCTGACCGAGGAGGTGATGTCCTTTTCGTTCACCTGAGAACGGTATACCTTAACGGTGTTATCCGCATAGATACCTACGTTATACCAGGGTGTGGTCTGCTTTGAAGTGTTCTTTTCAAAAACACCCAGAGGGTCAAGCATCAGGTTCATAACATCGCCGTTGAAGCCGTAGGGCTTTATGGTGCCTGAGTTATCGATATCGTCGTAGCCTGTGGAGGGTACAAAGCCGTTTGTGTCATCACAGTCGGTGATATCTGCGGCAAAGTAAAGTCCGTTGTCGTCATATGCAAAATATACCTTTGCGGTAGAGGTGGACTCGTTGGTCGCCCAGAATCTTCCGCAGGTGGCATCGTTGACAAACGCGGGAGCTGACCATGCGCCGTTATTTTCTATGCTTCCGTCTACCTTTGGGGAAGCCTTGGGCATGGAAACGTCGGGGTTCTGTTCTACCCCTCCGGCATAACCGAAAATAAAGGTAGGCAACAGCATTAGCATACAAAGTACCAGAGCCGTCGCTTTTAAATAGAACTTCATAATTGCCTCCGTAAATTAAAATCATACATAATCATAATAACATATGGAAAAATAATTGTCAATGTCGGGTGAATGACGGCATAATATTTATAATTACAATTGACTTTTTTGACGGATACGGATATACTGAAGATATGAAACGTTTATTATTATTTGTCACGGTTCTGCTGATCTGTGCGGCCGTGACCTCATGTGATGAAAATAAAATAACCGAGGTTCCCAAAACAGAACAAAATCAGGCAAACACCGTGACCGAGGTGGTCGTGGACACCGATTCTATGAAAAAGAATGCGGTAGATGCACTTAACAGCATCAATTCTGTTGATCTTGGCGGCAAAAACTATACCGTTGCGTCAACTTCCGGTATGGTATACGTGCCCGAAAGTAAGGACACAAACTACAAGGTTGCTATAGACGAGCGTAACCGTATGTTTGAAAAGAAGTGCTCGGCGCACCTTCTTCAGTTCAATGATAACGAGGATATCATGCTGAGAACAGCACGGCTCAATATGCTCTCGGGTGTTTACTATACCGATCTGTTTTCTATCCCTCAAAAGGATCTGGGCAAGTTTGCCGCGCAGGGGATACTCCTTCGCACCTCTACTCTTGTGGGAGCTGATTTTTCAAAACCCTGGTATGACCCTGCAATGATGGAGCAGGCGGCGTATTATTCAGAAAATTACGGAATATACGGTGACTTTAACCGTGATATCGCAAACTATTACTGTCTTTACGTCAACCGCGATCTTCTTACATCCGCGGGACTTAAGATGCCTTATGATAAGGTTAAGAGCGGCAGCTGGACCTGGGACGAGCTTATCGCCATGCTTCGTGCAAATGCGGAAATTAATGGTACGGCTGCTCTTTCCTCCTCCAACATGGGACTTTTGACCAAGGCGGTATATAAGTCGGGCGGTAATAACTTTGTGGATGCAGGTAAGGGAAAAGATCCTGTACTTGCATTCAATAACGAAAGAACGGCAGGCGTTATGAGTCTGCTTCGCCGTATAGGCGGATATAAGACGCTGTATAACGAAAATGCAGAAAGCGGCTCTGCCGGAAGCGATTTTATGCAGGGAAAATCCCTCTTTTATATTGGTACGGTAGGAGAGATGAAGACTATAACCACCATGTCTTCTGACTGGTGCATCCTTCCTCTTCCTAAGACTATAGCCTCAAACGATACCTACTATAGCTACGTATCTCCCGATCACGCAGTTATCGCGGTCTATGCAGGCAGCCATTGCAGTGATATGACTCAGGTCATAGATGCTCTTTACGCTTCCTCCACAGGGGGATATCTGTCGGATGCGTATTATTATGAGCTTATCGACACTGCTATCAGAGATTCAAGTGCTCTTGATATGATGGACTATATCTGCGGCATCAAGGGTGGTAAACCGGTAAATGACTTTACCGATATCTATACACAGTATCAGCCCTATGCCGAAAACGCCGTAGCCAAGGCAATGTACAACTATGATCTTACTCCGGAAGCTATTTACAGATCCGTGGTTGACGGATTTGAAAAAAATAAAAACATAAACTAAAAAGGAAAGGCAAAAACATGAAAAGAATTATCTCTGTCATCCTGATGCTCACCCTGTTGCTGACAGGTCTCGTATTCACCTCAGTTGAATCTGTTGCAGCCGGAGGTGTTGTCACGCGCATTAATGCCCTTCGCAGCAAGTTTCCTCACAATATGTTCTGGAACCACTACGCTAATAACAATCACAACCACAACGGTTTCGCCGGCTCCTGTACCAGCGGAAGCTGTAACAACCCCAACGGCTATACCTCTTCTCCCTGTTCTACTCATAACGGTCTTGTCGGTGTAGGCGGTATAGACTGTAATAACTTTGACGGTGCTGTACAGTGTATGGGCTTTGCATACAAGCTGTTTTACGACGTTTTCGGCGTGTATGCGTCTCAGACGACCAATCGCTACGATTTCGATAATATAGTAGTGGGTGATTATGTCAGAATAAACGGTGACACACATTCCGCGCTCGTAATCGGCAGAAACGGAAGCACCCTTACTGTTGCCGAGTGTAACCTTGACGGTAGCGGTCCTGCCTATAACTGTAAGATCAGATGGGATAAAACTTATCCGTTGTCTTCGGTAACTTATTTCAAGCATGCGTCAAATTATGATGCTATAAACGGTCTTGGCGAACATACGTGCACCTCCGGAACCTTCTTATATTTCTGGGCGGCTCATCCCCATTTCAACTGCTACAAATGCAATGTCTGCGGCCAGGAGTTCGTTGACAAGAACTCAAGCAATTATTGGGATAAATGTACTGAGTGCACCAATCCCCACACCCACACTCCCGGTGCATGGACTGTAACAAAGAAACCTACTTATTCCGAAAACGGTGAAGAACGTCAGGTTTGCACCGGATGCGGTGAAGAACTGAACAGACGTACCGTACCTAAGCTTACTTACACAAACAAGTTTGTCGATGTCAAGAATAACGCGTGGTATGCCGATGCGGTGGCTTCTGTTGTCAAGTGCGGATATATGAACGGTATGTCTGAAACCGTGTTTTCGCCTAACTCCAATATAACAAGAGAACAGTTTGTACTTATCCTTGCCAATATTGCAGGTGTTGATACTAATCAGTACAAGAATATCGACAGCGGCTTTGCAGACGTTAAGGTGGGTCAGTGGTACTCGGGAGCCGTTACCTGGGCTGTTCGTGAGGGGTATGTCAGCGGTATGTCTGCTACTGCCTTTGGCAGAGGTCTGCCCCTGCAGCGTGCAGCTCTTGCCAGAATGCTCTATAACTACGCAGCAAAGAACGGTATAAACACCTCGGGCAGAGCGGACCTTTCATCTTTTGGTGACGTTGCCGAGTTTGTTAAACCGGGTAACAGTTGGATGCTTGAACCGGTACAGTGGGCGGTAAAGATGGGAATCATCAGCGGTATGTCCGTTAACGGTAAGAACTGCGTCAATCCCAAAGGAACAGCTACCCGCGCTCAGACAGCAAGAATGCTTATGGTATTTGATGAGTTGAAGCATTAAAGGAGCTTCATTTGGTTACTCAAAACTTCACGATCGTGTGATAATATACGGTTTCAACTGTACTTCACCCGATTTATGGGGCAAGGGACGTGTCCCTTGAAATGTTAATTATTCGTGAAAAAATATAATAACGATTGCATTTTCATTTTAATACTGTTATAATATGCAAGATGCCACCGAAGGCGCAGTTTATGGGCAAGCGGTATATTACCGTACATTCACCATCCGTAGACAGGGCCTTATGGTGAGTAAATATTTTTAAAGGTGGATAAAACCATGATGACAAAAGACGAAAAGCAGGCTATAATCGAAGCCTACGCAGTTCACGAAGGCGACACAGGTTCTCCCGAGGTACAGATCGCTATCCTTACCTCCAGAATCAACACTCTCACCGAGCACCTCAAGGTTAACAAGAAGGACCATCACAGCCGTAGAGGTCTTCTTAAGATGGTAGGTCACAGAAGAAACCTTCTCAACTACCTCCAGAAGAAGGATATCGAGCGCTACCGTGAGATCATCAAGAAGCTGGGTATCAGAAAGTAATTACACAGCGCATAGGGCGGAATATACCTTTCCGCCCTTATTTTATGAAATGAAGTGGCGTGCGGTACAAGAGATATACCGCTATGCTCATGGGCGCAGTTTGGGTGCAGCACTTGCTGCCTTTCCGCCCTTATTTTATGAAATAAAGTGAACAAGTTCACTTTTAATATATGTATCAAAAGCCAAAGGCTTTGAGAAGACCAAAACAGCGTTTTGTGTCTATAGATGTTTAAAGGAGTAGAAGAATATGTTCGAAAATTTCAAGACCTTCGAGTACACACTCGCAGGCCGTCCTCTCGTTATCGAGACCGGCAAGCTGGCAGGCTTAGCAAACGGCTCCTGCCTCGTTCGCTACGGCGAAACAGTAGTTTTAGCATGCGCTACAGCAAGCGCAAAGCCCCGTGACGGTATCGACTTTTTACCGTTATCCGTTGATTTTGATGAAAAGCTTTACGCAGTAGGCCGTATCCCCGGCAGCTACAACAAGCGTGAGGGCCGTCCCTCTGAGAAGGCTATCCTTACCTCCAGAGTTATCGACCGTCCCGTACGTCCCCTCTTCCCCAAGGATCTTCGTAACGACGTTGCTATCCACCTCACCGTTATGTCCGTAGATCCCGACTGTTCACCTGAAATTACCGCTATGATCGGTACATCCATCGCTCTCTCCATCTCCGATATTCCCTGGAACGGTCCTATCGCAGGCGTGTTCATGGGTATGGTTGACGGCGAGCTTGTTATAAACCCCACTCTCGAGCAGAGAGAAAAGTCTGACCTTGAGCTTACCGTTGCAGGTAGCCTTGCAAAGGTAGTTATGATCGAGGCAGGCGCAAACGAAGTTCCCGACGACAAGATGTTCGAGGCTATCATGATGGCTCACGACGAGATCAAGAAGGTTTGTGAGTTCATTAACGGTATCGTAGCAGAGATCGGCAAGCCCAAGTTCAGCTACGAGTCCGGCGACGTTGACCACGATATGTACGAGGCTATCAAGGAGTTCTGTATCGACGATGTTAAGTTCGCTCTTGATACCGATGACAAGACAGTTCGTGACGAGCGTATGCAGGTTGTAACCGATAAGGTTATGGAGCACTTTGCTGAGATCTATCCCGACGCTACCTCCGCTCTCTACGGCGAGATCCTCTACAAGATCCAGAAGTTCGTTGTAAGACGTTGGCTTCTTGACGAGGGCAAGCGTGTTGACGGCAGAAGACTTGACCAGATCAGACCTCTTGCTGCAGAAGTTGACCTTCTCCCCCGCGTTCACGGTTCCGGTCTCTTTACCCGTGGCCAGACACAGGTACTTACCATAGCAACACTTTCTACCATCGGCGACGTTCAGAAGCTTGACGGCATCGACGAGCAGACCGAGAAGAGATATATGCACCACTACAACATGCCCGGTTACTCCACAGGTGAGGCTAAGCCCGCTCGTAGCCCCGGCAGACGTGAGATCGGTCACGGCGCACTTGCTGAAAGATCTCTCGTTCCCGTACTCCCCTCTGTAGAGGAGTTCCCCTACGCAATCAGACTTGTTTCCGAGGTCGTTTCCTCTAACGGTTCTACCTCTCAGGCTTCTGTATGCGGTTCTACACTTGCTCTTATGGACGCAGGTGTTCCGATCAAGGCTCCCGTTGCAGGTATCTCCTGCGGTCTTATCACCGAGGGTGACCGTTGGATGACCATGCTTGACATCCAGGGTCTTGAGGACTTCTACGGCGATATGGACTTTAAGGTTGCAGGTACTCACAAGGGTATCACCTCCATCCAGATGGACCTTAAG
>JBGUUX010000095.1:0-49025 GCA_045133915.1 Eubacteriales bacterium
TCATCTGAGGCAAAGCCGAAGATTTCATCAGCGTTAGCTGATTTCATCCTTGCATCAGCAAGGATTTCATTTTTGCAAGAGTTCGAATCCATACGCAAAAACGACAAAAATATCTTTTTCGTAGTATCTATACAAAAAGCACTGCATATGCAGTGCTTTTTTCATTTTCTATATCTAAAAGAAAAGCGACAGCCGAAGCTGTCGCTTTTATGATTGTTTATAATCATTCAACTTAGTTATACAGAGTGTTAACGTATGCCTCAAACATACAGAGCATCTGTGCAACCTGCATTCTGGTTGCCTGACCGTTAGGTGCAAGGGTTGTTTCGCTGGTGCCGCTGATAATACCGTTCTCAACCGCCCAGAGCATAGATTCATTTGCCCAAGGAGCGATCTTATTAACGTCGGTATACTTAGCATCAAACTCGGTTGTAGGCGCGGTATAGAGATCCTCTGCCTTAAGTGCATTTGCAAAGAGAGCTGCTGCCTCCTGTCTGGTAAGAGGCTTATTAGGTGCAAATGTTGTAGCTGAAGTACCGCTTGTAATGCCTTCCTCGGCCGCCCAGGATACAGCGTTGTAGTACCAATGGTTAGGCTTAACGTCGGTAAAGTTATCACAAGCATACTCAGAAGTATCAACACCCCAGAAGTTTGCAAGAACCTGAACGAACATTGCTCTTGTCATTGTTACGTTAGGACCGAAAGCGGTATCTGACATACCCTTGAAGTACTCTAAGTTGTAGCAACGAATAAGTGCGTTTTCGTACCAAAGCCCTGCCTTAACGTCGGCAAAGGGGATCATGGGAACAACAACCTTTGCGTCAATATCTGCGCACAAGTCGCAAACGGAGTACTTTACACCGTCCTTTTCAAAGGTAGCAAAATCATCCTCTGACAGATACACATAATAGCCTGAAGTCTTGTGTTCATGGTTGAAATAGTATGTTATACCAAATGTTTTAACAGGTGTGCCGAAAAGCATATATCCGGGTATACCGTCAAGAGCAGTATCTGCTACAGACGCATACTCTGCGTATGTAATAACCTCTTCAGCCTCAAGGTCAAAACGGTTGGATTTATACACAAAGCTCATCTTGGAGTCCACGTTGCCGAACATGAGATCGTACCAAGAGAAATCTGCATTTTTAACACCGGCTGCCGCACAGATATCGTCAACAACTGTTGTAAGAGCTACACGCGCCTCAAAGTTCCAGCCGTTCTCGGTAAACTTAACTACTGCATTAGCGTCATTGGATGTAAGAAGCTCGTTTGCAGTACCGTTGGAATGGTAAACTCCACCGTTACCGTCAAGGTCAAAGCCTACGCAGTAGAAAGGAGCATTCTTCTCATAGTTAGCAGGATCGGATGTAAGTAAATTCAGTACGTCGATAGTTATACCAAACACGTCACCGTCAAAGCCGTAATCTCCGCCGTCTATAGCTTCTGTAAGATCAGAAGGACAAAGAAGATTGTCTATAGTCATATTTTCGCCGAACTCAACGATCTCGGCTGCAAAATAGAGATAATTTTCATCATACGCTAAATATGATTTAGCGTTCATATCAATTGCGTTCTGTTTGTTATGGCTGATAACCGCAAGTGTACTGTTATCAAGAACGGTAGGATCTGACCAGCCGTCTGCATTGTCGATAGTACCGTCAAGTGTAGGAGTAGACTGCCATACACACACGTCATACATCTCATCATAAAGCGCAAAGCTGCTCATAGGAACAAGCATAGAAAGCACAAGAAGAAGAGATACTATAATTTTAATCTGCTTCATAGGAATTCTCCTTTATATTTAATCAAAACGATTATATCAATAAATTATGTATCAAAAATCAAATATATATGAAGTTTTTATGAACATCGCAACATATCGTGAACAAAAACTCCGTCTACAAGTGTACATTTAACATCAATATCAGTATCAAACACGGTAAGGTCAGCAGCTCTTCCCTTTTCAATAATACCAAACTGATCGGATATACCCATAGCACGGGCGGGATTTTCGGTTATCATACGAACTGCTTTTTCCACAGGAACGTCCGCCATGTTCACCATTACACGTATAAGTCTGTCGGTTGTAGCAACGCTTCCTGCAAAGGCTGTTCTGTCCATAAGCTTTGCAACACCGTCCTCAACAACAACGTCATAACCGTTGGCATAACTGCCGAATCTGAACACGCCCTCGCCCATACCTGCCGCTCTCATTGAGTCGGTAACAAGAATTATCTTATCCTCAGGCTTAAACTTGTAAACCATCTTAAGTATCTCAGGAGGCAGATGGCATCCGTCGGCGATAAGCTCTACGTACATAGTATCAAGATAGATGCCTGCTTCAACCGCGCCGGCTATACGCCATGCGTTCTTACGGTGTGTAAGATGCATACAGGAATAAAGGTGGGTCATTATAGAATAACCGCCCTTTTCGTGAGCTCGCTCAATATCGGTAAAGACAGCATCGGTATGACCGATTGAGGGGATTGCATTGCGCTCACGCATAAAGATACCAAGCTCATCCGAGCCCTCAAGCTCTGGGGCAACCGTCATACGAACGATATCGTCAGACAGATCAAACAGCTCCTTATATTCAGCGGGGTCGGGCAGACGGATATACTTTTCATCCATCGCACCCTTCTGATTTTTGGAAATATACGGACCTTCAAGGTGTATACCGAGAAGCTTTGCGCCGCTCTTCATTCCCTTTGCTTTTTTAAATGCGTCAAGTGATGCCTTGAGTTCCTCTTCGGATGCGCTGACGGTAGTAGGATACAGCGCAGTACATCCGTACTTTGCGTGATTGACACCTACGAGATCATACTCCTCGGCAACAGAGTCCATAAAGTCATAGCCGCCGCTGCCGTGTGTGTGTATATCGATAAATCCGGGAGAAAGATATAACTCACCCTTACCGTCAACAATACGGTCGTAGCATGATTCATCCTCAGCAACAAAACCGTCTATAACACCGTCGGTTGCGGAAAGCGTGGTTTCGGACAGTATTTCTCCCTTGTTAATGATCTTAAAATTTTTAAACAGAATTTTCATTTGGTCTCCTATGGGGTAACAAAATAATTATTTAAGCATAATATACCTTAGAGGTGATATTATGAGTATTTCAGATTTAAATTTCTTTGCATCAGCCAATTCCGGGCGAGGATTTGTTAGTTTTTATGAAGAGATATTCAAAGGATTGAAGAAGCACTACATCATAAAAGGCGGGCCCGGCACAGGTAAAAGTTCACTTATGAAAGCCGTAGCTAAAGAAGCAGAAAAGAGGACAATGACCGTTGAAAAGTTTTATTGTTCAAGCGATCCGAATTCTTTTGACGGAATTATCATAAAAGAGCTATCCGTAGGAATAACCGACGGTACTTCTCCACACACGGCAGATCCGAAATATCCGGGCCTGACCGATGAGATAATCAATCTGAGTGATTATTGGAACAAAAATATACTCAAAGATTACTATGAACAGATAGTATTCTCAGCCGATCAAAAGAAACAGTTGTATATAGATACCTACTTGTGTCTTAACGCTGCATTGACCATGGATACAATGATCCAGAGAGCATTATTAAATGCAACCGACACGCAAGCCCTTTGTTCACTTGCGCGTTCTTACACCGAGGTATTGCCGATACGCAGAGGAAAAACCTGCATACGATTAATCGACGGTATAACTATGAAGGGATACCGTAAATTTGAGCCCTATAAAAACGAAGCAAATATCGTATATAATTTAAAGGATACGTATGGTATCGGACATCTGTTTTTGAGTCATATACTTAAGATACTTTACGACTGCGAGGTTACTGTTTCCTACGACGCCCTTGACAGTAAAAAGGTTAATATGTTATATCTGCCAACCGATAAGATACTGTTTATACTCAACGGTAACTGCGGCGAAGAAATATATCTGGATGATTTTATATCAAGCAGTTTCATCCCTCACAACACCGCAATGACAAGAAAAGAAAGTCTGATGTCTGATGCATATTCGCTTCTTGCTAAGATCGAAAAAGAACACTTTGAGCTAGAAAAGATATACATATCCGCAATGAACTTTGCACTTAAAGAAGAGTATCAGAATAAGTTAATAAAAGAATTATTCTCTTGATAAAATTCCTACTGTATGTTAAAATGTATCAACTAAACTTAGGAGATATATTTTGAAAGTTACTCTGTTTGCGCTAAATTCTTCGTATACACACACAAATCTTGCAGTAAGATATCTTGCGTCAGTACTGGATCAGGCAAGATTTGACACCCATATATTAGAATACACCTTAAAGGACAAAAAAGCAAGTGTTTTATACGAGCTTGTCTGTGCAGATTCTGATATATATGCGTTTTCTGTCTATATATGGAACATCCGTGAGATGTTGTCGTTTGCAAGAGATCTAAAAAAGCTCAGACCGCAGTCGCACATAGTATTCGGCGGACCTGAAGTCAGTTTTGAGGATGAGAGCTTTCTTTCAAAGCATCCTTATATAGATATACTTATACGCGGTGAGGGAGAATCTGTAATCGCCGATATCTGTAAAGACCCAAAAAGTTATAGGTTAGTTGACGGTTCATGTGCAGACACATTCTTACACGCCGGTATACTGTACGACGTATATCCCGCAGAAGGTGACATACTGTACTATGAATCAACAAGAGGCTGCCCTTACAGATGCAGTTACTGTCTGTCATCTCTTTCCCAAGGTATAAGAGCTAAGAGCGCAGAACAGACTCTTAGCGAATTAAAGAAGTTTGAAAAGCTCGAAAGCAAACCTCGAATTATAAAATTCATAGACCGTACTTTTAATTATGATATCCAAAGAGCCAAGCGGATATGGAGAGCCTTATGCTCTGATGAATATACGCTTAACTATCATTTTGAGATAGCAGCAGACCTGCTTGACGAAGAATGCTTTGAAATACTGTCAAAAATGCCTGCAGGCAAAATACAGTTTGAAGCCGGTATACAAAGCACCAATCCCGTAACACTTGAAGCAATCAACAGAAAACCAAACAGTACAAAAGTAATAAAAAATCTGACAAGACTTAAAGACGGCGGAAACATCCATATCCATGCTGATCTTATTGCAGGCTTACCCTACGAAGATATCAACAGCTTTGCCCGGTCCTTTGACGAATCTATATCTTGTTGCCATAAACTGCAGCTTGGATTTCTAAAAATGCTCAAGGGTTCCCATATCAGAAATGTTTCGGAAGAATACGGTTATATATACCATAGTGACACGCCGTACACGGTACTTTCAAACAACTTTATATCATATAATGAACTGTACCGCCTTGAACGCATAGCGGCTACCATCGACAGATTCTATAGCAGTTCTCGTTTTGAAAACACTATGGAATACGTACTTCAAACCGTCAAATCACCTTTTAAGTTCTTTAGTCAGCTTTGCGATATGCAGACCAAAGAGCTGGATAAGACGTCACAGCATGAGTGCAGAATGATGCTTATAGAATTGCTTCGCCACGACAAAACGGCTATGGGTAAGCTCGCTTTGGATACACTGATACACGAAAACAAAAATCCGCCTAAAGAGCTTACAGAGTTCTATACCGAACACTTAAGGGCTATTATAAACTCTTATACCGAAAAATTCAAGGGCTGCAGCAACAATAATTTATATATTTACAGCTTTGACTTTGATAAAGAAAACTACTATATAATCAACAGAACAGAGCATACTATGGAAAAACGGCGCATCAACTGATGCGCCGTTAAAATTTAATTGGCTATTTCAAAAACGTTTTCGTCGGGAATAACTACCTTCTTGATAGAAGCACCTACTGCAGCAAGCTTGCCTACAACGTTGTCATATCCGCGCTCGATATAGTGGATATCCTCTATCTCGGTCTTACCCTTGGTAGCAAGGCCTGCTATGATCATAGCGGCTCCCGCTCTGAGGTCTACCGCTCTTACCTTTGCAGGTGAGAACTTCTCGACACCCTCGACAACTGCGGTCTTGCCGTCGACCTTGATGTTAGCGCCCATACGCTTAAGCTCCTCTACGTATCTGAAGCGGTTATCCCACACACCCTCGTTCAGAAGGCTGACACCATTAGCCAGACAGAGCAGCACACACATCTGAGGCTGCATATCGGTAGGAAATCCGGGATAAGGAAGAGTTCTTATGTTAACACGCTTAAGCTCGGGTACAGCACCGACTATAATGTAATCGTCACCCTCGAACACGGCAACACCCATCTCTCTGAGCTTTGCGGTAACCGATTCAAGGTGCTTGGGAATGATGTTCTTTATCTTCATCTTGCCGCCGGTTGCTGCTGCGGCGATCATATAGGTACCTGCCTCGATCATATCGGGGATGATAGCATAGGTGCAACCGTGCAGCTCCTTGACACCCTTGATCTTGATGGTGCCGGTACCTGCGCCCTTGATGTTTGCGCCGCAGGCGTTAAGGAAGTTTGCAAGGTCAACGATATGGGGCTCACGGGCAGCATTCTCAATGACAGTAGTGCCTTCTGCACAGGCAGCTGCTATCATAAGGTTCATAGTAGCACCTACCGTTACAACGTCAAAGAATACCTCAGCTCCTTGAAGTCCGTTCTGAGTGGTTGCTTCAATACGTCCATTATCTACCACAACGTCTGCGCCGAGAGCGGTAAACGCCTTGATATGCTGGTCGATGGGACGAACACCGAAATCGCAACCGCCGGGATAATCAACGCTCGCTTTACCGAATCTGCCAAGCTCGGCACCGATAAGGTAATAGGATGCTCTCATACGTCTTACAAGCTCTGCGGGGCTGCTTCCCTGCTGAACCTCGGACGCGTCTATCTCAACAACATCCTTCTTGAGCATTTTGATCTTAACACCCATGCTCTTAAGTATTTCAAGAGAAACACCAATATCAACAATGGGAGGTATATTTTCAAGGACTATCTTTTCTTTTACCAGCAGACACGCATAAACAACAGCAACTGCTGCGTTCTTGGCACCGCTGACTTCAATATCACCGTACAGCGGCTGACCGCCGTTGATAACGATTTTCTCCATGCAAAATGTCACCCTTCTCAAAAATTATTTATAGCGAACTGTAAAAGCAAAAATGCATATGTATAATTTATTCAAGTTATTATATCACATTGCTCAAAAAAAATAAAGAGGTTTTGGAAAAATTAATAGATATTTCATTAAGTTCAAAACATTACTGTTAACATTCTATGCAAAAACCGCAATGATGCTAATCCGCAAAATAAGCACAGGCAAGATCTACGACCATTCCGTAGCTTTGAGAACCTGCAGTATCACCCGAGGCCTTAAGATAAGTATCGTTTATGGTGTCCGTAACACTCGACGCAACCGAATCTCTGTACCTGTCAAAAAAGTTAGAGAATGCCACCATTTCCCCTCTTATGCGAAGATCCATATCCGAAATATATCGGTTATATTCTTCGGCAGACGCCTGACGCATCGCAGAAAGAACGTATTCAAGCATACTCAGGGATGCACTGTAACGTATATAAGGATCATCTGACTCAAGACATACCAAAAAAGCAACAAAATTAGCCTCGTTTTCGGGCGCTACCCCTCTTTGATGAGCCATCTCGTGAGCCATGGTATAAGGCATAGAATAATCCGGATAATTAATATTGAGATTTGCCTCTCCCGTATAATAGGTGAATATTCCGGATATATGTGTATAGGTCATTATAGGGCTGACTGCAAGAATCTTGACGTTTGAACGAAGCTCAGGCACAAAGCTATGCTTTTTGTTAAATGAAGCATACGCATCATTAAGCTTATTGTTGAGATCTTTAAATGAATACGGCATCGTTGAGGATCCGTCATATACGTAATCCACCTCATCTATAACAGCCTTTATCTCCTCCATAAGACAGTTCGCCGTATGCTCGAGTTCATCATAAGTAACGTCCTTAGCCTCAAGACCGAGCTTGGTCTCGAGCGCTGCACCGTTATATGCAACACCGAACATAAACACAAACGAACTGAACATAAGGGAAAGACACGCCACAAGAGATACTATAAATCTACCCGCCTTTACGTCATCCTCGTTGCATACCTTAAAGTATATAAACAGGGCTATAAAAACAAACAGGGGCAAGCAAAGAAACATAGCCTCGCCCAAAGAAAAAGGAAGAACACCCGTGACCTTTGATATTACAAGGCGGCAAAAGGAGCTTACATATCTGTTAAACCAGTCTGAAAAGATTTCAGACATCTTTGATATAAACAATATCACCGCTGACAAAACCGCAAGCAGGATACAGATACGCGAAGCCGGGGAAAAATATTTATCAAGAAATCTTTTAAATTTCATTATTACTCCTAAAGATATTAAATCTGTCCGGCAAGGGAGCGGTAACTGTTATCACCTCACCTGTCGGCAAAGGAAACTTAAGGGATGATGCGTGTAACATAAGACCCTCGGCAGCCTCTGTCCCATACAGGCCGTCACCGTATATAGAATTACCGATATACTGCATATGTACCCTTATCTGGTGCGTTCTGCCGGTTATAGGCATGACCTCGAGCAAGGTATGATCGTCATAATACTCTTTGCAGCAATACAGGGTCCTTGCATACTCAGAGTCGGTACCTTCCCGCTCAGCTTTTCTGAAAATAATACTTCCCTCTTTACGTGATATGTATGCGACTATCTCTCCCTGTTTCTTTGCAGGGAGTCCGCATACCACGGCATGATATGTTTTTTCAAATTTGTTATCCTGAAGAGCTTTTGAGAGCTTTGCGGCCGCCGCTCTGTTTTTTGCAATCAGAACCACACCGCTGGTCTCACGGTCAAGACGGTTGACGGCACGAAAGACAAAGGGAATATCTTTTTGACCGTAATAATACGCAAGAGCGTTTGCGAGAGTATCGTTATGATGGTTATGAGACGGATGAGTAGGCATACCAGAAGGCTTGTTAATGCATATTACGTTATCATCCTCATAGAGGATATCTATAGGCATTTCCACAGGGGTAATATGCTCATTCATATCCTCACAGTTATCCTCTACGTCAAGTTCAAGTATATCGTTTTCTTTAAGAATATATCTGACGGTAACGTGTTCACCGTTAACACGGATACCATCGTTGTTCTTAAGAGATACCACCTGCCCTCTTGACAGACCAAGCTCACCAAAGAGTATTTCCTTTACGGTTTTCCCTATTCGGGATATATCAATGTTTATTATCATTTTTTTGCAAGTGCATCGCACACAGCTTTACTCGGTGTAACGTATGCCGAATAATTGGTATGGTAAATAACAAGACCTGGTTTGCCGCCCGCAGGCTTTTTTATATTCTTAACAAGGGAATAATCCACTTCTACCGATGCTTTATCCGATGCTTTAGAATGTGTTGCGGCTATAATGGCAGCCTCGGTAAAGTCTTCAGCAGGGGGCTCCTCCATACCGTCACAGAACATAATAACGTGAGAACCGGGCATGTTTTTGGCATGGAACCAATAGTCTCCCTTTGACGCTAGCTTAAAGGTAAGACGTTCATTCTGAGTGTTGTTCTTGCCACAGAGGACTCTGTATCCGTTGGTCGTCTCAAACTCAAGAGGCTTAGTCTGCTGCTGCTTTACCTGCGTATAGTTCTTCATACGGGAGCCGTAACCGGATTCATATAGTTCTCTTCTGATCTCGTTTATCTCAAGTTCGCCCTCAGCTCTATCAAAAGACTCAAGAACGCTGTACAGATACTCAAGCTCTGCAGCTGAAATATCCATCTGTTTCTGCAGTTCTATCTCTGCCTTTTTAAGCTTGTTATATTTTTTATAATAACGCTGTGCATTGGCTGCAGGGTCAAGACGATAGTCAAGAGGTACAGTAACCTCTGCCATATCGGGATCGTAATAATCAATAAGGGTAGCCCTGTTCATACCTCTCTTAAGAGCGTATATATTGGAGGTAATCAGATCTCCATAGCGCTTAAGCTCCTCCTTATCGGCACAGTTGCGAAGATCCTCCTTCTGCAGAGCGGTCTTTTTCTCAAGGCGGGATATAGCGTTTTCGATGAGCTTAAAGAGATCGCTTGCCTTCTGCTTGATACGGTCGGTACGCTCTCTTTCGTCAAAATAACTGTCAATAAGTTCACCGAAAGAACCACATTTCTCACACTTCATTTTGTTGCCGTACTGAGTTATGGGCATAAAGCAATATTCCTTGGGAGTACCCTCGTCGTCACGCAGAAGCACTGGAACAAAGTCACCGTTCCTGATCCTGTCAACAAATGCCTTGAAAGTTGTCCAATCTCCCGAAATTGCAAGTTCCCTTGCAACGAGGGCGGAAACACCCATATACCTTGAAGTTATAAATTTAGACACGTCTCCCTGCCAATCGGCAATTGCCGCATTAAATCCCTCCTCGGTCTCGGTAAGAGGATCGATCTTATCCTGAGAGGGAGGCATCTCATAGAGCATTCCGGGAAGCACCTGTCTCTTATGGCTTGTAGTAAGGTCAACGATCTTAATAGCAGATATAATCTTCATATCCGCATCACAAAAGATGATGTTGCTGTATTTACCCATGATCTCACAGACGATAGACTTTCTGGTTTTGAAATTCATATCGTCTCTAGCTTCAAAATCTATACGGCAGGCACGCTCAAAGCCAAGCTGCTCGACGTTGGTTATCCTGGCGCTCTGCAGATGTTTTCTTAACAACTGCGTAAATGTAGGAGGAACTGCGGGATTCTGTAACGAAAGATTTGTAAGATTTATTCTGGGGGTATTCGCTCCTGCAGACATAAGGAGTTTAAGATTTTCCTTTCTGCCCTCGGGACGGAGATTAAAAACTAACTCTTCTCTGCCCGGTTGATATATCTTATCTATTTTGGCACCGATTATTTTATTTTTAAGTTCGTATACGCATGCAGAAAGCATTCCGGCATCAAAAGCCATTATTCTTCCTCCTTGTAACAGTTGTAATAATATTCTTTTCCTATCTCACAAAAACCGCAGCTCAAAGCTGTGGCGATAGAGGCAACGTTAAAGCACGATGCGCGGTAGGTGGGGGTCTTACCCATATCTAAGACCTTATGCGCCATATCACAAAGGACGGCTTTTGCATATCCTTTGCCTCGGAACTCAGGCAAGGTCTCTACCGCCAACTCGACCTCATCCTCGTCATCCTCGATAAAATAGTTGGTCGCTGCAATAGCCGCTATACGTCCGTCTTTTATCACAAGAGACGCAGGCTGAGAGTTTTCTTTGATAACGTCCGCTTCAAACTCGGTCTCATCTACGGTATATTCGGCATTCTCAATATCAACGGTGTCTATATCACTGTCAATTACGTTTGTTCCCTCAAAAACTACGTAGTATTCACGGGGATTGTCATACCTGACATAACCCTCGATATCTATGCTTGTATTAAGAAAATCCAGAGCCTCGTCGGAAAAATATTTGCCTTCAAATTTTTTGGCATATTCCTCGGCAACAAAAAGAAGTTCCTCGTACACGTCTATATTCAATTCATCGTTCAAAAGGCTGACAGATATCGGTATTATCATATCATCCTTATAAGGTTTAGTTATTCTAATCATAGAATCAATTATAACATAAAACACACCCCGTTGCAATGCATCGGGGTGTAATTGTTTTATTTTTTTGCAAGCTCTTTAGAGTTAAATTCTTCCGGTGTAACAAAAGTAGGAACGATGCGGCGAAGAGCATCTACAACTCCATCCTCATCATTATCGGATGCAGCCTGCTTCAAAGCTCGGATATCGTTAATAAAATTCTCTTCATCAAGCTCTATATGCTTGCCGATAAATATGAGCTCATTGGATGTTTTCTGCAATCCCTCCTCATTCATAAGAAGCTCCTCTTTGATCTTTTCACCGGGACGAAGCCCTGTGAATTTGATCTCAATATCTTTATAGGGTCGCTTACCGTACATACGAATAAGGTTTTCTGCAAGAGTTACTATACGGACCGGCTTACCCATATCAAGAACAAATATTTCTCCGCCATGAGCAAGTACAGACGCCTCAAGAACAAGATTGACTGCCTCCGGTATAGTCATAAAATATCTTATAATGTCGGGATGAGTAACAGTGATCGGTTTGCCTTGCTCAATCTGTCTCTTGAAAAGAGGAATTACTGAGCCGTTAGAACCAAGAACATTACCAAATCGGGTAGTGACAAAATCAGTCTTACAGTCGGGCTGCTGAGAAAGATACTGTATTATCATTTCACAGCAACGCTTGGAGGCTCCCATTACGTTAGTGGGATTCACCGCCTTATCGGTAGAGATCATCACAAAGCGGCTGACGTCATGCGCAAGGGCAAGCGTTGCAACGTTAAATGTTCCAAGAACGTTGTTCTTGATAGCCTCAGCAGGAGAATTTTCCATAAGAGGAACGTGTTTATGCGCAGCCGCATGGAAAACTATCTCCGGTTTATATTTACCAAAGATATTATCCATCCTACCAAAATCGCGTACCGAGGCAATAAGCGTTATGAAGTCAAGCTCATTACCGTACTCCATCCGAAGTTCCTGCTGCAAATCGTAGGCATTGTTCTCGTATATATCAACGATAACTATTTTCTTCGGTTCATACATAGCCAACTGACGTACAATCTCTGAACCTATAGAACCACCGCCTCCGGTAACAAGACACACCTTTCCTCGAACAAAGTTCTTAATAACCTCGTTATCAAAGTCAATAGTCTTTCGTCCCAGCAGGTCGTCGATCTTGATATCACGGATCTGTTTAAGGATAGTTGCACTTTCCGTCTCCATCAGAAGATTGGCCAACTTAGGAACCAATCTTACCGGCAGATTGGTCTCTGCACATATATTTAATATTTCCTGCCGTGTGTCATCAGGACATGTAGGAATCGCAAATATAATCTGTTCTACGGCATATTTCTTAACAACCGAGGGAATGTCCTCGGTAGTTCCCACCACAGGTACTCCACGTATCTTCGTGCCGTGCTTACGTTTATTATCATCAACGATACATACCGGCTCAAACGATGCCAACTGCATATCCGCATCATCATCTTGAGCAAGATAGATCTCTTTAATGATGCTGGCGCAAGTATCCCCCGCACCAATGATCAACGTGCGCTTAATATCAGCGTTTTTTCTTCCTGAATCTGAAATAATATTAAAACTAAGCCTAAAAAGGAACCTCATTATGAGTATACTTATTACCGTCATCGCACAATAAGATACATAAAAACGATATGGAACACGTCCTTTGATAACAAACACGCACAATATTTCAATAAAAAAAGCACTGACAATACCAATAATACAAAGAATATAATCTTTTAAAGCAAAGTTTTTCCACGGCCTTTGGTATATACCAAGCAATATAAAAATAAAAACAACAAGGACCGCAGAGGTAAATGCCGCTATAATAAGGTGATTTGAGGATAAAGTTTTATAAAACTCTCTGTATATAAAATGAGTTACAGCAACATCTAGTAATATGATCATAACGTCAGACAGTACGACCAATAACTTACGGAAAAGATGCTTCTTGCTAAATTTATCCATAATACCTCCATCATAATATTTATAATTAAATTAATTATATCACTAAAAATCGTATTTTGTCAATACTACAATTTACCTATAAAAAAGATCCCGTTTAACGGGATCTCATAATTTAATATCATGATTTACGGATAAACAGGTTCAGTACAAGGGCAGCAAAGGTCAATGCCAACAGCATAACAAACGCAGCCGTGTATCCCCCTGTTACCTCAAGCACCTTATTAGACGCCGTGGCTACAAAGGATCCTACCATAACGGTAAAGGTCATAAGCGCCATGTTGTTTGAAAAATGCTTCATACCGAAATGTGAAGAAGTAAACGCCGCAGTAATCGTGGGACAAGCACCGTAAGACATACCTGTTAGGCACACTCCGATAATGCACAGTGCAAGAGAATGCGCGTGTACGGCAATCAGAGTAACGGCAGCAGCACCAATGGTAATGACATTGGCGCAAAGCATAGTCTTGCGGCAGCCTATAGCATCAAATATCGCACCTGTTAAAATACGGCCGATACCGTTACATACAGAGAGCACACCGACCAAAGAGACAGCAAGAGATTCGGGAGCATCTACCGAAAGTGCCAGGTCCTTTGCAAAGCTGATAACCGAGCTGCCCACTGCAGCAAGGAAGGATATACAAAAGAACGCCATCCAGAAAGAGGGACGGCAAAGCATCTGCTTTGAAGTGAGATCCTGCTTATTGTCCTCTTTTTCTTTTGTATTCTTTGAAGCGCCTGCGCCTGGAAATACAACCTCGGCGGTGGGTGTTTTCAGTATAATGCCAGCCAACGTCAAAACAACGAGAATAGAAACACCTAAAATAATATAAGTAATGCGCCATCCAAACACACTTTTAAACATAGCGTCGGCTGCATTACCCAAAATGAGAGCAGAAGCACCAAAGCCCATCATCAGGCATCCGGAGCAAAGCCCCTTCTTATCGGGAAACCAGGAGCTTACGGTTGCTATAACTACGTTGTAAGCTATTCCTATACCTACACCCGCCAGTACACCGTAGGTAACGTAGAGCATCACAACGGAAACGTTATTCAATACCGCTGTCAAAACAAAGCCTAAAGCAGACAAAATACCTGCCGATATAAGAGCTGTTCTGTGACCGAGACGCTTGAATATCTGCGCACCTAAAAGACCTCCTAAGCAGAAGAAGGTCATAGCCAGGGTGAAATTAAGGGCAAGCTGAGATGCACTCCAACCAAATTCTCCCGACAAAGGAGACTTTAAAATAGACCATGCATACAAAACACCTGCAAAGAGCATGGCAATGACACCAACGACCATATAAATCCAACGTATAGATAAATTGTGATTAACCTTACTCATAACAAACTCCAGACTATATAAGAATGTTGTGAACATTATATTACACTTTGACACTAAAATCAATATGCCGTTAAAAAAATCCCGTTCAAAAGAACGAGATTTTTGGCACCCGCAGCGGGAATCGAACCCACAACTAACCCTTAGGAGGGGTTTGTTATATCCATTTAACTATGCAGGCATTGAGTGTATTATATACTATAATGTTTATTTTTTCAAGTCTTTCTAATAAAATACTTGAATTTTAGAAACGCTTGTGGTATAATCATAAAATGTATAATTATTTATAGAGGTGAGGAAATGTCAGCATTCAAAAGAAATGCTCTTACATTCGGAATTACGTTCTGTATATCCTTTCTGATATTCGGAATCGTAGCTTATATAATAATGTCAATGTTCTTAGGTCCTGCGGAGAAAAAGGAACCCGAAGCCCTTGAAACAGTTGACGATATGGTAGTTGGTTTTGAGGATGCGGTAACCAATGACAACGTAACCGGTTCCAGTTTTACAGCGTTACTTGTGGGTACCGACTATCAGCCCAGAGTTACCCCCGATGCACCCTCAAGAGCGGACAGTATCATACTGGTGCGTTTCTCCTGCGAGACAAATACCGTAATATATATGAATATACCCGCGGTTACCCAGATAACCGTTGACGGTAACAACACCACACTCTCAAAAGCTTATACCGATAAGGGTATAGAATATCTTACCGAAAAGATACAGGGTCTTACCGGTCTGCAGATAAACTATTACGCAATAGCTTCGGTTGCTATCTTTGACGATATCATCAATTCCCTTGGCGGAGTTAATTATCCCGTTCCCGTCAATATGGAATACGAGGACAAGAAGCAGAACCTCAAGATAGAT
Organism: Eubacteriales bacterium; assembly: GCA_045133915.1. GTDB lineage: Bacteria > Bacillota > Clostridia > Oscillospirales > CAG-272 > RGIG7300. The sequence continues at coordinate 15,737 of JBGUUX010000095.1, forward strand.
CTCAAAAAGGGCGAGCAGGAGCTTGACGGTGCAAATGCTATTGATATGCTTCGTTACCGCAGCGACAGCTACAGCGACAGAATGCTGCGTAACGTTCAGTTTATGAGAACTCTTGTGGAAAAGTATACAAAGACCGCGCTTAAGGGTGATGCACAACACTTATACACCACGGTTTTTGAATACCTCGTTTCTAACTTTGAAGAGGACGACCTCATAAAGCACCTTGACACAATATACAACTACTCATCCTACGAGGGCAAGGTCCTTACCTACCCCGGCGACTTCAAAAAGGACGGTAATGAGGATTACTTCAATCCCGACATTGAAGAAGCAATAGAGATGTTAGCTGAATACAAAAATTATTAAAGGAGTTTATATACAATGGATAACAAGCAGAAAACTATGGACAAAATAGTTGCTTTATGTAAGACCAGAGGTTTTATATACAGCGGCTCAGAAATATACGGCGGTCTTGCTAACTCCTGGGACTACGGTCCTCTCGGTGTTGAGCTTAAGAACAACGTAAAGAAGGCATGGTGGAAGAAATTCGTTCAGGAATCTCCCTACAACGTAGGTCTTGACTGTGCTATCATCATGAACCCCGAGACTTGGGTCGCTTCCGGTCACGTAGGCGGCTTCTCCGATCCTCTTATGGACTGTAAGGCTTGTAAGACACGTCACCGCGCAGACAAGCTCATCGAGGACTACATCACCGAAAACAACCTTGACATCAACCCCAACGGCTGGACTAACGATAAGATGGCTGAGTTCATTGCAGAGAACGGCATCGTTTGTCCCGACTGCGGCAGCAAGGACTTTACCTCTATCCGTAAGTTCAACCTTATGTTCAAGACATATCAGGGCGTAACCGAGGATTCTACCTCCGAGCTCTACCTCAGACCCGAAACCGCTCAGGGTATATTTGTTAACTTCAAGAACGTACAGCGTACCACACGTAAGAAGGTGCCCTTTGGTGTAGGCCAGATCGGTAAGTCCTTCCGTAACGAGATCACCCCCGGTAACTTTATCTTCAGAACAAGAGAGTTTGAGCAGATGGAGCTTGAGTTCTTCTGCAAGCCCGGTACAGACCTTGAGTGGTTCAAATACTGGAAGGATTACTGCGAAAACTTCCTCTACGGTCTCGGTATCGCTAAGGAAAACCTCAGACTCCGTGACCACTCTCCCGAGGAGCTTTGCTTCTACTCTAAGGCAACAACAGACTTTGAGTACCTCTTCCCCTTTGGTTGGGGCGAACTTTGGGGCATTGCAGACAGAACCGACTACGACCTCTCTCAGCATGCTGAGCACAGCGGCGAGGCTCTTGAATACTTTGATCCCGAAACTAACGAGAAGTACGTTCCTTACGTTATCGAGCCCTCCCTTGGTGCAGACAGAGCGCTCCTTGCACTTCTCTGCGAAGCATACGACGAAGAGCAGGTTGGCGAAAACGACACCCGTGTGGTTATGCATTTCCACCCCTTCATCGCTCCCTTCAAGGCTGCAGTTCTTCCCCTCTCCAAGAAGCTTTCTGCCGAGGCTCAGGAAGTATATGCTATGCTTGCTAAGAACTTCAACGTTGACTTTGACGAAACAGGTTCTATCGGTAAGAGATACCGCCGCGAAGACGAGATCGGTACTCCCTACTGTATTACATACGACTTTGAGTCCAAGGAAGACGGCTGCGTAACCGTACGTGACCGTGACACCATGGAACAGGAAAGAATCAAGATCGAGGATCTTGAGGCTTACCTTGCTGCAAAGATCGCATACTAAGATATATAAAGTGCTATCCATTACGGATAGCACTTTTGTTATGTCGTTTTTTCTACTATCTTCAGATTCTCAGGTAATATCCCAGCTTCTGTATATACGATCTCACGTATCTGAGTTATCTCGTTTTCAAGTAACCCGTCACTTTTGACCACAACGGTAGCGTTACCCTCACTTATAACCGCAACGCACTCCTCAAAACCTTTGGATACAATAAGAGATTCTATATTTCCTTCCGACTGTATGTTTGCGGCAATAACGTTTATTGCATTAAGAGCGGCATTACGGTCCTCCTCTAGGGTCTGTTCGTTGTCAACGATAGTCTGAAGTACCTCAAGAGCCTCGTCTCTGGTTCTCTGTCTTGATACCTCGGTCATAGCAAAATACGATTCTGCCTCTTCCACGTCAACAAGTTCGCTTCCCCCTGCGTTTTCTGACGTTGGTTTTACGTCATCACCCGGCTTAAAATAACTCCAGTTCAGATATACCGCCCCTCCTATTATACCAAGGGATGCAAGGACTATTATGTTTCGCTTCAGGTTTTCTCTTGAAAACCCTTTCTTTATCTTTTTTGCTCCGTCGGTAAGTAAGTTCTTCGTTTTACTTATGTTCATAACGTTACCTCTCTGTTTTTTATATTTATATATTAATATTCGGCATATCTGCCTTATATTACTACGTATCTACAAAGATGTCGTTTGCAGGGATATCTAGTACCGAGCTTACAAGCTCGATAATCTTCGCCTTGGCAGAATTTTTACCCTCACTGTCACAAACCACGGCAACACCCTTTATAACAGGTGCTATCTCCTTGATCAATAGCGAGTCTTCATCACCCGCACTGTAGTATTTTGCGCTTTCGCGGTCTCCCGACAACTCTGTATCAACGGCATATACCTTTTCAGCCCCGCAGCTCTGGACCACCATTACTCTTACGTTACTGACACCTCCAAGCCCCGAAATAAGCTCGATAAGCTTATTTTCTATCATCTCCTCGTAGCTTGTCTCGGGCTCTGTATTTAGTTTTGCTTTTTCACCGGTAAGTAACAATATCAAAGCGCAAACCAAACCCACAGATATCAGTATAATACTTTTACGGTTAAGTATCTTCATACACTACCCTCACCTCACAGTCAGTACCAAAAATATCTTTGATATAGTTTACCGTATCAGAAAACAAGAGTTTTTTATCTACAGAATATACTACGGTTATCTCCTCTACCTTAAGGGCTTGGTGGTCATTGTTGCTTATTACATTAACATCTTCCGGCTCCGTATCAAAACGTTCTTTAAGCATATCACGTACCTCATCTTCTATTTTCACACAGGCTTCTTTTAGGATGGCATCAGTATATAAGCTTAAGTCAGCCTGTCCGGAATCAACTTCAATATCCACCGTATTTAGCTGCGGTAATTTACCCAAAGCGTTACAAAGAGGAAAAAGAAGCACCGAAGTTACCACAATGCTGATGAGAAAATTCAGGTATTTTGATACCCTTGGATTTTCAGGCATTATCATCGTTACCACAGAGCAGGATACCGACACTATGAGTAATGAATAAACAAAATCTCTGACACCGCTCATACTAGCCTCCCACTACAGCCTGAGCCGATGCAAACAGGTATATGCTTATAATAAACATGACCGCTGACGATACAGTTATCGCCAAAGCAAAGTTCATAAGCTCCGCGCCTCCCGATACTATCCCCTCCTCCTTGGTTAAACCAAAAACAGAACAAACAGCAGACATAAGAGAAAATGATATTTTGTTCAGCCACATACTCATTACCGTAGGAAATATCATCATTATAAGCGCCAATATTGCCAATGCTCCAAAGCTTGACCGTATGGCAGACATACTTACACCTACGGTTGCGGCTGCCTCACCCAATGCACCGCCGACTATAGGAATAGAATTTGCCGCCGCGAACTTGACTGTTCGCATACCTAGCGAATCTTTTGACGCAGATAACATATTCTGAAGGCTAAGTATAGCTATCATTGACGATATCACAAATAGCAGTACCGTAGTATACGTACGTCGCAAAAAGTTACCCAGCCGTCTAAGGTCTACCACTTCGCAAAGAGCGTTTATTATGCTGAACCCAAAACATATCTGCAATATAGGTTTAATACAGTGAAAGCAGATAGTTTCAAAAACCGTCAGTATGATCCCCATAGCCGTATTGTTTACCGCCGCCGTGGTCAGATTTCCTCCCGTAGCGTAAAGAAGTGTTGTTACGGGTGTAAGGGTTACCATAAAACCGTTTATACGTGACATAAGCTCAGCCATAGCTTCCCATACGTTTAATAGGTTATTATATACCGTCACAGCTATACAGGCAGTTGACAGATACCCAAGACCCCGTTGTATACCCTTACTTTGTACCGATCCTGCAAGTACACTAAACAACGCCGAAAGAACTATCACAGCTAAAAGCGCACTCATACCACCCAGCACCCGTGGAAGAACATTCTTCAAAGCTTTTGTGACCGTATCAATAATAACCTTATAGCTGATGCCCTCATCCCCAACTATACCATCAGGAAGGTTCTCTTCCATATCGTCGGTTATATACTCCGAAACGTCATCTGCCATTACCGGCATACCCAATAGCATCAAAACGACCGTCAAACACAATATCCTTTTCATCACGTCAACAGCATACCTTCGCTAAGCTCTATAATACTTTTGATAAGAGGAAACGCCAGAACCAGAAGCTCCGCCTTTGCTGCCAGCTCAACCCGTCCCGCAAGCTGATGTTCCCCGTTGTCACGGCAGAGATCAGCACCAACGCAGGCTAGGTAGGATACCCCCACCCCTTTAAGCATTACTTTAAAATAATCTCCGTATTTGTTAGAATCGCATAGGCTGTAAAAATACCCAAATATCTCCCTCACCTGCGAAAAAGACAAGATAAATATTCCAAGCCCTGCAGAGAATATAACAAAAGGCACAAACCCCGGATGAACACTCTTGATGACTGAACAGGCAATGACGGCTACTACAGCTATACCTATTGCTTTTAATATCATAAACCAAAGGTGCCCTTGACAGTGTCAAGCAGATCACCAAGCTGAGATATTATCATTATCAATACTATTATCGCACCTGCAACCGATACAAGCATTGCCATCTCATCCCTACCTGCCCGATTAAGTAAAATATAGGATATACTTACCAGAAAACCTATTCCCGCTATCCTCATAATAACCGTTATATCCATCCTTCACCTCTATATCAAAAGAATAAGCAGCATAGCGCCTGCAATAAGCGTCAACGTGGAATAGACCTTGTATTTTTTCGGTATATCAGCCTTATATTCGGACAGCAGACTGTTCAATGCTTGTATAGTGTAGTCGCAGTTGGCTATCTGATCCTCCGCACTGCTTTTACCAAGCTTTGCAAAAAAATCCTTTAAAAGCTTCTTACCTCTAGCATCAAGATAAATATTTGTATCTATTCCTTCTTTGTCAAAAACACCGCTGTCAACTATCCTTTTGTCAGTATAATTATCTATCAGTTTGTTGGTGGGGGTACAGAAATAACTTATCTGCTGTTTTACGTAGGTTATAAAGTCTATCACTGCAACGTGAAAGCTTATGCGCTCTCTGCCAAAGCGCCTTATACAAAACGCCGTATATACGGCTATGACCGATATTATCAAGATCGCCGAATATCTATACCCCATACCTGCACTCTGTAAACTCAAAGTCGTATTTTTCTGATATTCCCTTTCTTCTTATCCCTATATAGCAACCAAACACCCCATGCTCGTCCATACGGCGAATATTATTACGCATGATAAGAGAAGTAACGCAGTCTCCGTGAGCGGTAGTTACCATAGGAACACCCGAGCTTTGATTTAAAAGCAAAGCATCCGTTTCTTCTACGTTGCCTATCTCATCACAGATAATAAGATCGGGAGACATAGTACGTATAGCCTGTTCGATACCCTTATGCTTAGGGTAAGAGGCGTATATATCAAGCATAGGTATATCATCCATAATAGGGTGATATAGCTCGTTTCGCGAGTCGATAACTGAGATCCGCTTAATATAAGGAGGTTGCGCTAACGTGAGAATTAGATCCCGCAAAAGAGTTGTTTTACCCACACCGGGTGGCGAATATATAAGTACCCCCTTGCTGAAGTTATTTGTTCTCAAATATTCGGTCACAGGCTGACACACACCTCTTATTAAATAAGGTATACGTATATTAACGGATCCGATTTCACTTAAGTTAGTGACCGTCCCGTTATGTACTACAGCTTGTCCCGCAACCCCCACGCGATAACCGTCCCCAAGAGAGATATAACCCTCAATAAGTCCCGAAAGCTTGGAATGATAAGAATGCTCAAGCAAGTTATCCACTATAGCGTCAAAGGTTGCCGAATCTGTTTTGACGTTAAGGGTAAAATATCGGTCATCCCTTTTGATAACAATATAAGAATTTCGTTTTAATCTTATTTCATTTATTCTGCCGTACCCTTTAATCTCTGTTAAAATATCGGTGGGCAGATATCTGTCAAGCTTGTTCACCGCATCACCCATAGCATATATATGTAAGGATAAAATAAAAAATGCACCTTTACGGTGCATTTATGAAAGCTGATTGGTGAGTCTGAGGTTATCCGCTATCATAGCAATAAATTCGCTGTTGGTAGGCTTACCTCTGTTGTTATGTATGGTATATCCAAAGTAAGAATTGAGCACGTCTATATCTCCTCTGTCCCATGCTACCTCTATTGCGTGACGTATTGCACGTTCTACACGGGAAGAAGTAGTCTGATATTTCTTGGCTACAGAGGGATAGAGTATCTTCGTTACGGCGTTTATCATATCGTTATCGGATATAGTCATAAGTATAGCCGTTCTCAGATACTGATATCCCTTAATATGGGCGGGAACGCCTATCTGATGTATCACTTTGGTCACCTGCGCCTCAAGGTTGTCACCCTGCTCAGGGATAACCGAAGCATTGCGACCATCCTTGACCCTGGCATCGTATAATCTCCTTATCCTCTCGTGAAGGGTATTGTAGTCAAGGGGCTTAAGCACGCAGTAATGAGCTCCCGCATTTGAAAGCTCGTTAAACATATTAGGGTTATTAACTATAGAAGTGATTATAAAGGAAGGAGGATTGTCCTCGCCCAAAGAAAGTCGCTGACAGTTACGGATAACGTTCAGGGTCTCCACCTTTCCCATCCATACGTCCATAATAACGATATCGGGATGATGCTTCTCTATCTGAAACATTGCCTCTTCACCGTCTGCCGCTTCTTCAATCAAACGGTAACCGAAACCCTTAAGGTTCTCCTTACAGCTTTTTCTAAACTCTCTGTTTTCATCTGCGACCAGTATCTTAACATTTTTCTCCATTTTTACACGCTCCGTTATATTTTATTTATTACTCCTATATATTACCATAATATGGTAAATAATGCAATAGAAAACTGGTAATAATTTGTAACAAATATTCCTTTCCATTTTTTGTCAATATACACAAATTGCACTAATAAGCTGAGTTTATACAAAAAAGAGGACTGAAAATCAGCCCTCACATTTACACGGTTCGGTAAAGAATCCCCGGGTATTCATATACCACTTATCCGACTCGTTCTTTCTGAAGCCTATACGAGAAATCAGCGCTTCTCTGCCCATATCCCTTGCTTCAAAATAATTATCGGTAATACCGCACAGATCAATAAAGTTAAGAGCGGCTCTTCCCATAACGAACAGAACCTCTTCGTTATCAGTTCCCTTGATATTTTCAAGATCATAGATATAGCCGCATTTACCCTTAATACCAAACTGCATAACGCCTATAAGCTCACCGCCGACGATACCTTTGTACGCAAGTCTGTCAACATTGTACACAATACCTGCTTTTTCGCACAGCTCCTTCTGTTCGGCTTTATCTTGAATAGGATATACTTCCAGCATTATTTATACTCCTTTAAATACTTTACCTGCTCCTTGGTAAGCCAACGCCACTGACCTGCGCGAAGGTCACCAAGCTCAATACTACCAACGGCAATTCTGCGAAGATAGGATATCTCAAGACCCGCCTGCTCACACATCTTACGTATCTGTCTGTTTCTGCCCTCATGGAGTATCATCTCAAGGACAGTATAGCCGTTTTTGGAACGAAGTATCTTACACTCAACCGGCTTTATCTTATAATCGTCTATAACCATCTCGGAGTTCAAAAGCGCAAGCTGTTCCTTAGTCACAGCGCTCTCTACTCTTACGTTATATGTCTTAGGTACGTGGTGAGCGGGATGCATAAGCTTGTTTGCCAGATCTCCGTCGTTGGTCATAATGAGCATTCCCTCGCTCTCGTAGTCAAGTCTGCCTACGGGATAAACGCGTTCTCCCACGTCTTTAACAAGAGAAGCAACGCACTTTCTGTCCTTGTCGTCCGACATGGTAGTAACATATCCGCGGGGCTTATTAAGCATAAGGTAAACCTTATGACTGTTACGCTTACGCATAACAGGTCTGCCCTTATATCTTACCTTATCTCTTGCGGGATCTATAACTCTGCCTACCTCAACGGCTTCACCGTTTACGGTAATGTTTCCTGCTTCTATTTCTTTTTCTGCTGCGCGACGGCTCATAACACCACATTCGGCAACAAACTTCTGTAATCTTATCTGTTCCATACTAATCCTGAAATAAAAATGAAATTATTCTTTCTATAAAAGTTTTTCTTTTAAGTTGTGATATATCACTCTGAGCAATAAGCTCGGTACGCGCTAACTCCTTACCGTCTACGGTATATAGGATATAACCTAACCCGTCACCCTTCTTTACAGGCGAATAGATAAATCTATCGTGACATACCCTTATCACTACGTCTTCAGCGCTTCCCTTTTTACAAACAAATGTTGTATCGGGAGCAGTTACGGTAACGATGTCAACGTCAGAGTTTATAACGGGAATATTATATTCACCGCCCTTTAGCGTAACCGACTCGTATATATCAAAGCCTGCGTCGTACAGAGACTTGTGATCCTTCCAATCATCAGGGTCGTTTAAGGTGACCGCACATAGAGTAACCCCGTCCCGCCTAGCCACAGATACAAGACATCTGCCGCTTCGCTTGGTAAAGCCTGTCTTGCCACCTATAACACCCTCGCAGGTCTTAAGAAGTCGGTTGTGATTTACAAACAGTCGGTTGTGGGTCTGGTACCTGTAACTGCCGACAATGTCGGTAAAATCGGTATTATCCATGGCATAGTCACACAGTAACGCCATATCGTATGCGGTGGAATAATGGTCTTCATCGTCAAGACCGTGGGGATTGGCAAAGCAGGTATCCTTCATACCTATATCCGCCGCCTTTGCGTTCATCATAGCAACAAAACTCTCAGCATCTCCGCCAACGCTTATTGCAAGAGCCATAGCCGCATCATTGGCGCTTTCCAGCATCAGGGCGTATAAAAGATCCTTGATACTGATACTCTCGCCCTTCATAAGATAAGCAGACGAGCCTTCAACGCCTGTGGCACTCTGCGGTACCGTAATCATACCGTTGACGTCAGAGTTCTCAAGTACCACTATTGCCGTCATTATCTTTGTGGTACTTGCCATAGGAAGCCGCTTTGCCTCGTTTGAAGCATAGACAACCTCGTTTGTATCAAGACAGTACAGCACACAGCTCTCGGCTGACGTACCCGTTAAAGAAAGGGTCTCTACCGCCCTATCGTAATCGATACCCGAAGCCCTTATAGGAACTAAGGTAAAAGTAAATATCAGTATTAAAGAAATTATAGCCTTAAGCTTCATAAGCCACCCCGTACACAGTTTTTATTACACTATATGACGGGGCAAGTCCGCTTATTCTGCTGATTTTTCGCCCTCCGACTTTGGAGCAAAGCCAAGGTCGTTCTTGAAGAACGCCTTTAATTTAGCAATAAGGTCGGGAGACTTACGGATAAAGGAAGCAATAAGCTCAACGGTATCGTCACCCGAGGTCTCGGTGGGATGATCTACGTTAAGCAGGTCAACACCGCCGTCAGCCTTAACTACGAGAAAGGCAACGGGCTTAACGGTAACACCTGTACCGCCTGCGCCGCCGAAATTGTTGGTTTTGTTGGGCATTTCCTTTACGCGTTTGCCCTTATAATCAAGACCGCCCGTAGCGATGCCTATAGACACCTTGGAAACGGGAATAATGACGGTACCGTTTGAGGTGGGTATAGCCTCACCGATAACGGTATTGCTGTCAACCACATCCTTGACGTTTTCCAGAGAGGTTCTTATAATGTCGCTTATCTTGTTTTCCATTTTATTTTCCTCCGATCTATATAGTCGATTTTATTTGTTCCATCATCGAGTCAAACAGAACCTTGATAATTCGTATAATCCTTATTTTTATAAGCACGTCTGCCTCAACCTTAGACTGGGTCGAGATATAATCGCACCTGCAATCCATCTCCTCAAAGCTGCAGCTGATACGCTCACTGTTGCTGAGCATATCTGCAAAGACACCGACAGAATCGCATACAAAGGCGTAAGTAAGAGCGGTTGAAGCCGCGTCATCTGTTGCCACGGTTATATCAAGCTTACGAACGATGATATCCACCCTGCCGAGAAAGCGCTTGAGTATAATGTATATCAGCTCCAGAAGCTCGGTGACCATATCCCTGACGTCGGTAAACACCTCGCCGATACTTTCCTTTTTGTCGGTCAGACGTTTGGTTCTCTTTTTTTGAAGCTTTCTTCTTCTGCCCTTAAGCTTTTTGGCAGATATATATTTTTCGGGTCCCTTTTCGGGATAAAGCTGGTCCTTATAGAACCAAAATACCCGATAATAGGAATAAAGCTCTTTGTCGTAAACAATATATATTCTTACGTTGCTCAAAAGCGCAAGCAGTATCAGAGCAACGACTGCCAAAAGGATCCACAACCAAAGCACAGATACCGCCTCCCTTTCCTTTGATTATTGTCTTAAATACAGCGCTTTAATCCCCGTTATTTTCTGCTGCTTCCTCTGTCTTTGGCTCCTCGTTTGCAACAGTAAGAGCTTCGACCTTAGGAAGCTCGTTTAAGGAAGAAAGACCGAATATCCTTAAAAAGTCCTTTGTTGTACCGTAGAGGTTGGGTCTGCCGGGCACGTCCAGTCTGCCCTTGATCTCAATAAGCTCTCTCTGCAGTAGAATACCAAAGGCATAGGCAGAGTCAACGCCTCTGACCTCTTCTACGTAAGCTCGTGTTACGGGCTGATTGTAGGCAATGATAGCAAGGGTCTCAAGGCTTGATTTTGAAAGCGCTCCGTTCTTCTTGATACCAAGACAATCCTTAATGATATCCTCGTATTTTTCCTTGGTACAGAGCTGACACGCCGTATCGTAGCACAGAAGCTGAATACCTCTGTCCTCATAGTTTTCACGCATATCAAGGGTAATGCTCTTTACCTGTCCGGGGGTCAGATCCAAAAGTGAACCTAACTTTTCGTATGTAACGGGGTCTCCCGTAGCAAAGAGCAGAGCCTCTATACTGCGCTCGGTCTCAAGTATATCTTCATTCTTCTTACTCATTTGAGTTCTTACCTCTCTTGTTCAGCTCTAACACTATCTCGTCACCGTCGTCCTTTGCTATCATAACTCGTCTTGCGCGTAGAAGCTCAAGCAACGCCGCAAAGGAGGCTATAATATCCGAACGGGTCTTTGACTGGAGCATAAGATCGTCAAAGCTCGTTCTGCCGTTTTTATACAGATATCTCATGATACCCACAATACGCTCAGGTACAGGGGTAACACGGTGCTTAAGCAGGTTTTCCAGAGTCTTTTCGGGAGGCTGCATAGTCTCCTTAAGTTGTTTGGCTCTCTGCATAAGCCTTGCAAACGCCTGTTCAAGAAGCTTGGCGTCCTGATCGGCAAGCTCGGGGATAGCCTGAAAGGGCGCCTCGTCCATAGACTTGGTTATACGGCCTGCGTACTTCATATAATTTTCGTTGAGCATGACTGCGGCTTCCTTGGCGCGCTTATACTCAATAAGCGCCTGAGCCAGTCTCTCACGGGGGTCAACGTCTTCTTCAAGAGGAGACTTAGGCAGAAGCATACGGCTCTTAATCAACATAAGCTCGGACGCCATGGTGACAAACTCACCGGCTACTTCCATATCCATTTTTCTCATCTCCTCCAGATACTCCAGGTACTGGTCAAGGATAAGGGATATGGGGATATCGTATATATCTACCTTGTTTTTAGAAATAAGGGATAACAGAAGATCAAGAGGACCTTCAAATATCTCCAGTTTAAAGTTTAATGATTCTGACATTCTATACCATCCAAGCTATAGATAATTCAAAAAGTTTCGTTATACCGTTGCGTACAAAGGCAAGAGGCATATCAATCATACCCGTAAACACAAGGAGCATAACGCCGATATAGATATATCTCTCGTATTTCATCACCGCAAAATATGCCTTTGCAGGAAGAAGCACGAAAAGTATGCGGCTACCGTCAAGGGGTGGCAAGGGTATAAGATTAAATACCGCAAGAGAGAGATTGAGGGTGTAACCTACCACGCAGAATATGAGAAGCGCGGTCCATACCGTTGCGGACATCTGACTTGTGGGCACTGCAAACCGCTCTATAAGGGTAGCTCCAAGGAAAAAGATATAGGAGCAAAAAACGTTTGACAGCGGTCCTGCAAGGGCGGATATCGCCATACCCCACTTGGGATTTCGGAAATATCTTGTGTTTATGGGAACAGGCTTTGCCCATCCAAATCCAAAGACGAACATCAGTATTGCGCCTATGGGGTCAAGGTGCTTTATAGGGTTGAGGCTTATACGACCCAGATTATAAGCAGTTGGGTCACCCATCCACTTTGCGGCAAGGCCGTGAGCCGACTCGTGCACGCAAAGAGCAAGTATGATTATCGGTATACTGCACAGCACCATTATAAGTGCATCGGCTGAAAAACCGTTTCTTAAAAGCGAACTTAACATTTACTTATATTATCTTGTTAATAGCGTTCCAAATCTCGTTTTTGCCGTCACCCTTAAGGGCAGAAAAAGGTATAATCTCTGTACCCTCACGGATAAGCTCGTGGTTACTGAGTTCCTCGTACTGAGCCTTCTTCTGAGTAGCGTTAAGCTTGTCCGACTTTGTGGCAACTATCATATAGTCGGTCTCGGTCTGGTTAAGCCAGTCAAGCATCATACAGTCATCTGCGGTAGTACCTACCTTCATATCAACAAGCTGCATAACGAACATAGGAGCGCTACGCTCCCCCGCCTCTACCATATAGTCGTTTACAAGCTTCTGCCATATAGCTCTCTCCTTTGGAGGACGCTTGGCAAAGCCGTAGCCGGGAAGGTCAACAAAGTAGAACTTGTTGTCCACGTTATAGAAATTTATAGTGATCGTCTTACCGGGAGCGCTGGACACTCTTGCCAGCTTGTTTCTGCCGAGAAGAGTATTTATAAGTGAGCTTTTGCCCACGTTTGAGCGTCCCGAAAATACAAGATGAGGCAGGTCGTTTTTGGGAAACTGACTCTTAAGACCTGCGGTCATCTCTAATTTAACGTTCTGTAAATTGATTGCCATAATTTATTCCTCTGTCAATGCCGCTTTCAGGGCATCGTCTATATTATCGAGGGCGATAAACTCTATTCCCTCTTTAACTGTTTTATCTACCTCTTCAAGGTCACGGAGATTTTCACAGGGGATAAGCACCGTCTTTACTCCCGCCCTTAAAGCAGCCATAGATTTTTCCTTTAAACCGCCGATGGCAAGTACGTTACCTCTTAGGGTTATCTCACCCGTCATTGCAACGTCACGTCTTACCTTACGACCGCTGAGCTCACTTGCAAGAGCCACAGCCATAGTAATGCCAGCAGAAGGACCGTCCTTGGGTACTGCGCCCTCAGGCACGTGAATATGTATATCCATATCCTTATAGAAATCGGGATCTATACCGAGAGCTTCGCTTCTCTGTCTGATGCATGTAACGGCTGTTCTTGCCGACTCCTTCATAACGTCACCAAGAGAGCCGGTAAGCTCCAGCTTACCCGTACCCTTCATTGCGGCAACCTCGATCTTAAGTATATCACCGCCCAGCTGAGTATATGCAAGGCCGTTTACTATGCCCACCTGATCCGATTCCGCTATCTTACGATCGCTTAATTTCTTTGGACCGAGATACTCGTGGAGGTTCTTTAATGTCACCGTACAGCTCTTACACTTGCCTGTTACGATACGCTTGGCAGCCTTACGGCATACCGAAGCTATCTCACGGTTGAGGTTACGTACGCCTGCTTCGTGAGTATAGGAGTCTATTATCTCAAAGAGAGCCTCATCGGTTATACGAAGCTGTCTGCCGTTAAGTCCGTGCTTCTTTAACTGCTTACGGATAAGGTGATGCTTTGCTATTTCAAGCTTCTGATAACGGTTATATATATCAAGCTCTATTATCTCCATACGGTCAAGCAGAGGTCTGGGGATAGTATCAAGACTGTTAGCCGTAGCTATAAACAGCACATCGGACAGGTCTATAGGCATCTCGACAAAGTGATCGCGGAAATGCTGATTCTGTTCGGAATCAAGCACCTCAAGCAGAGCTGAAGAGGGATCTCCGTGGGAATCTCTGGTGAGTTTGTCTATCTCGTCAAGAAGCATAAGGGGATTGCGGCTTCCTGCCTGAACGAGACCGTTGACTATACGTCCGGGCATAGATGCAATATAAGTCCTTCTGTGACCTCTTATATCAGCCTCGTCACGGACACCGCCAAGGCAGACTCTTACGTACTTACGCTCAAGGGCCCGGGCAACAGACTCGCATATAGAGGTCTTACCTGTACCGGGAGGGCCTACGAGACAAAGTATCTGATTGTTTAACTTGGGATTGAGCTTCTTTACCGAAAGGAACTCAAGTATTCTTTCCTTGACCTTTGTAAGTCCGTCGTGGTCGTTTTCAAGGATCTGAGAGGCGTTTTCTATATCGTCACGGTCCTCTGTAACCTTTGACCAGGGTATATCAAGACAGGTCTCGATATACGAGCGGATAACCGCAGCCTCGGAGGAGGCATAGGGGGTCTTTGCGAGCTTTTTAAGCTCCTTTAAGAGCTTTGCTTCAACAGCCTCGGGCAGATGAGCGTTATATATCATCTCATCGTACTCTTCTATCTCGCTGTCTCCTGCGCCCTCACCAAGCTCGTTCTGAATGACCTTGAGCTGTTCCCGCAGGTAATATTCTCTCTGGTTGTCCTCTATCTGCTGACGGACCTTGTTATGTATATTGAGCTCGGTAGAAAGTATCCTCAGCTCTCTGCCCATAATGACCGCAAGCTTTTCGAGACGTTTTAAGGGATCAAACATTTCAAGTATCGCCTGCTTATCCGAAAATGCAACCAAAACGTTTGCAGCAATAAAGTCACAGAGAAGCCCCGGCTCCTTGATGGTATTTACAGCGGCGATGACCTCAGCAGAAAGCTTGGGAGAATACTTTTTGAACTCCTCAAACTGAAGGTCTACCTCACGTAGCAAAGCCTGAGCCTTAGCGGTATTTTCATTTACGTTGATAGCCTTGGTCATAACCTCAGCGTGCCATACGCCCTCGGTCTTTTCAAGGTTAAGGACCTTTGCGCGATAAACACCCTCTATGGTAAGACGGGCGTTGCCCTCGGGCAGTCTGAGAAACTGCTTGATGCGGCAGACCGTACCTACGTCGTAAAGGTCTTCGGCAGTAACCTCTTCGATTGCAGGGTCCTTCTGTGCAAGTATAAAGATATATTCCTGATTGTCGGAGGCAGCCTCGCAGGCATCCACATCCTCATCACCTATTATCTCAAGGCTGAGTGGCAAAAAAGGAAACGCAAGGGTATTGCGGGCAACTATACAGGTTATATTCATCATTTCAAGTTTTTCTATATAACGCGGCATTGGTATCTCCAATAAAATAATATTATTATATTATAATAACATAAGTAACAATTTTTTTCAATAGTTATTGACGAAAAGAGAAATTTATAATACAATTAACCTATAAAAAACAGGAGATGGAATATGAAAATAGTAATAACAGATGCAATGACCGTCACTCAGGGTGATGTAGATATAGATATATTTGCAAAATACGGAGAGCTTATAAAGTACGACAACACCCTGCCCCATGAGGTGGCAGAACGTGTAGCGGATGCGGATATAGCCATCTGCAACAAGACACTCTTTACCCGTGAGGTGCTTGAACAGACCAAAAATCTTAAGCTCATCTGCCTCTTTGCCACAGGCTATAACAACATCGACGTAGCATACTGCCGTGAGCACGGCATCACCGTCTGCAATGCAGGAAGCTATTCTACCGATGCTGTAGCACAGCACACCTTTGCTCTTATACTGGAGCATTTCAGCAAGGTAGGAAGGTTTGATGCCTTCGTCCGTGAGGGAGGTTGGAGTAAGTCGCCCATGTTCTCTCCCTTTGTGTTCCCCACCGACGAGATTGCAGGCAAGACCATGGGTATTATAGGCTACGGCTCTATAGGACGCAAGGTTGCCGAGATAGCAAAAGCCTTTGGTATGAAGGTGGTGGTATACACCAGAACTATTAAGGATAACGACGCCGAGTACCTGCCCCTCGACGAGCTTTTAGCAACGTCTGATATCATATCCCTGCACTGTCCTCTTAACGAAGGTACGGCAAAGCTTATGACCTACGAGCGCTTCTGCCTCTGTAAGCCTACTGCGCTTTACGTCAACACCGCAAGAGGCGGCGTAAACGAAGAAGAAGGTCTTGCAAGAGCTCTGCGTGAGGGTAAGATAGCAGGTGCGGCGGTAGACGTACTTACCACCGAGCCTCAGACCAAGGACTGCGTACTTAACGAAAGCGTTCCCAACCTTATATTGACTCCTCACGTTGCCTGGGCACCCCTGTCAACGAGAATAAGACTCCTCGATATAGTTGATGACAACGTAAGCTCCTTCCTTAACGGAACACCTAAAAACGTAGTATCATAACAAAAATCCACCTTTCGGTGGATTTTTTGTTATCATGTTTCACACTCAATTGCACGTTTAAGCGCAAAAGAATAAATTATACATTTAATTACCCTTTTACCGGTCATTGCTTCAAGAGCCTTTTTGTAGTAGTAAAGCTGTCGGCGGTGACGGTCTACTAAGGTCTTTTCATCCTTGACTGAATCGGTCTTATAATCTACAAGAACTATATCGCCATTGCCGTCGTAATAGAAGCAGTCTATAACGCCCTGTACCAGAACGTACTCGTCCTTCATAAGCTCCTGCATTTCCTCAGTGAAGTAGGACGCTCCGAGATTAACGTTAAATCGTTTTTCGCGGTAGAGCTTTTGGGACGTACGTATGTCATAATAGAGCTCCGACTTAAAAAAGCTTTCTACCGCACCTACGTTTACCAGCTCCTTTGCTTCGGGCGGTAAAAATCTCTTCTCTACAAGGCGGTCAAGCTCGGCGGTAACTCCCTTCTCTTCTACCGTATCGAAGTCGCAGAACTGCATAAAGGCGTGGGTAGCGTTACCTGTATCTGCCCCTCGGCTGAAGCTATGCTCCATAGCAAAGTAAGGCGTCTTTGTAGTGATAACGGTAGATAGCATAGAGCCCTCAAGGTTATCAAGTATATCAGGGTAGAGCCTTGATACCGACATCTTGGCAGGTATCATATTTGCGGCGGCGTAGGGATATACGTAGCCGATATTTTTCTTTAATCTGTCGGTGTCCGCCCGTATAACCGTAGGCTCACTTACCTCGCTCTTTGACCTATGTTTTGGGTCGGAGGTACCGGTTATAAGCTCTATATCGTAGGCTGATCTGTCGCAACCCTCAAGGGATGCAAGTATCCACGCTATGTAGGAGTGGTTGTGGATCATATAGGTTCCGGAAACCAGGGAGGAGGCGGAGGTGTACTTATTAAAGCTCGCGTCGGGGTCCTTTGCCGACGCGGTTATCCACAGCTTATTTATACCTCGGGTCAGAGCAACGTAGAGCACACGGTATTCTTCGTCTATATTGTCCCTTGTGATACGGCATTTTGCTGCGTTCATAATATAACTGTCGTATAGTATAAGCCCCGTTTGGTCGGCTATCTTTGCCGCAATACCGAAGTCGGGGTGGAAATAGAGCTTTTCCTTCATATCCTGTGTGCTAGTGTTCTTATCGCAGGAGCATAAAAAGCAGTATGGAAACTCGAGACCTTTGGAGTGATGGACGGTCATTATCTTGACGGCGTTACCAGAACCTGCAAAGGCTGCCGCCGCAGGCAGAGCCTGTCCCGCATCGATTACCTTTTCTATATAAGCAAGGAAGTTGTATACCCCCTTGAACTCTCCGTTTTCAAAGTTTTTGGCGTAGTCATAGAACAAGAGGAGATTGTTCCTTGCCACCTTAGCCTCGCCCTCGTTCTTATCCTTGGTGACTACCGACATAAGACCCTTTTGGTAGATAAGCTTCCATAGAAGCTCGTGGGCGCTCATACCCCTTGCATCACGGCGAAGCGACTCTATATCTTTTATAAAGCGGTTTCCCTTTTCAAAATTGCGGGTAGCGCAGTATTCCTTTATAGAATTGAACAGGGTGTCTGCAGGGGCTTCTCTTCTGACACGGATAAGCTCGTCAAGGGTAATGTCGTACACGGGACTCTTGGCTATACCGCACACAAAAACATCACGGCGGGTGTTGTCTATAGCATTGAGCCAACACAGGGCAAGCATTATCTCTGGGTTATCAAAGAACTCTCTCTTAACATCGCAGTAATAGGGTATCCCCCTCTTTTCAAGCTCACGGGTAAAGGGCAGAGCCGAGCTTGAAAGACTGCGCAGCATTATTGCAATATCCGAAGGAGCGCTTCCCTTTGCCAAAAGCTCCTCGATACGGTCGCATACATATGCCGCCTCGGCGCTTTTTTCTTCGTTCTTTGCTATAAGCGCTACGGTAACAGGTTGGGTATCAGTCTCGGACTTAGAGTATACCAGATCGTCACCGTCAACGTATTCTATGGAGGAGTCTCCCTTTTCAAAGCAAGTACGGGACACGGCGTTTGCGAAGGTAAGTATCTTATCGGAAGAACGGAAGTTGTTGGAGAGAAATATCTTACAACCTCGGTCAGTTGCCTCTTTATCCTCGGTATAGTCGTCAAAGTTCTCACGGTATGCGCCAAACAGAGCAGGCTCTGCTCCGCGGAAACCGTAGATGCTCTGCTTGATATCCCCTACCATAAATCGGGTATTAGGAGCGGCTATCATACGGAATATGGCGTCCTGAACGCTATTGACGTCCTGATACTCGTCTATATATATCTCCTTGTAGCGTCGTCTGTACTCAAGGGCGGTCTCGGTAGGTTCACCCTTGTCACAAAGCAGACCGAGGGTCAACGCCTCACAGTCAGCAAAGGAGACTATGCCCCTCTTATGCTTTTGGGCCATAAAGCTCTTGTGAAAATAAGAAAGAAGCTTATACAGGTCTGAGTTAAGTTCACTTGTTTTGGCGCCAAGGTAGCTTACCGTGTCAAGGTCGTTTGCAAAGAGCGGTGTGAGTTTCTTTACCACATCCTTAAAAAATTCTCTTGCGGGCTTGACTGCCTCTGCTTCGGCGGCGCAGTCCTTACCACGTATACTGCCAAGGCGAGTATATTTAATAGAGTGCAATGCCTCTCTTACTGCATCGTAGCCTTTGTAACAGGCATCGGTTATAGAGTCCATAAGAGCTAAATCGTCGTTAAAGGCAGGTCCGTAAGCCTTATCAAGACCCTCGGTAGACTCTATAATACGAATAGAGTTGGTATATCCACGTTTAACGGCGTTTATACTGTCCAGAGTATGGCGCTTGAGCTCAAGTCCCCAAGGATTGTCAAAGGGCTCGGCTGTGTTATCACGGAGCTTGTCTGCACAGTCTGACAGAAGTTCAAGACCCTCCATACGGGAGTATAGTTTGTTGTAGAGAGACATAAATATCTCACCAAGGCTTTCATCGCGTAGCTGTGCAAAATTATCGCAGAACGCCGCAAAGTCGGCAACTCCGTGCTCGGCTGAGTTGGCATAAAACTCTTCTATAGTCTGCTCCATGACCTCGGTCATAAGGAGCTTATTTTCCGCCTCGTCGGCTATACGTACGGTGTTTGAGAGTCCCAGCCTTGCAAAGTGAGTCTTGACCACCTCAAGGCAAAAGCTGTTGATGGTACATATAGATGCTCTTGGCAGATCGCGAAGTTGTCGGCGCAATCTTTTGTTCTTTGGGTCAAGTGCGATAGCCTTTTTGATCTCTCGGTTAAGCTTGTCCTTAAGCTGAGCTGCTGCCGCATTGGTAAAGGTAACAACCAACATCTCAAGTATATTACCGTCGTAGCTGTCGTCGGTAACGCGGTCTATGATACGGCGCACAAGCACCGCAGTTTTACCCGAACCGGCTGAAGCCGAAACAAGAAGGTCGCAGTTAGAGGCATCTATTGCCATACGCTGGGCAGGAGTCCATCTGATATCGTTACTCATTGTCCTGGTCTCCTTCCTTGTTTTGTCTGCATACCGCCCTCATACGGCAGTATTCACAGGGGTTACGGGAATCTCGCATAGGTACTGCATCTGCCTTACCCTTTTTAAGTCCGTCGGCTATACGAACAAGGGTGTCGGTAATGGTGGTCTTAATATCGTTGAGAGATTCTAATGTAAACACGGAGTCCTCGGCGTTTGCCTTGGTGCCCGTGGTTATGCCCTTAGGCAGAGGAATATCTCCTTCTGTCTTAGACATAGCCTTGATTATTTCATCGTTATCTAACAGCATACCCTGTCTTTCGATATGCTCTATAACGTTGCGCTCAGCCTCTTCGGAGGACATAAGTACCTCGTGGCTGTCCTTGGGAAGTCTTGCTATATAGTAAAGCACTCCTGCGGGAACAAGCTCTGCGTTGCAGTCGGCAAGGTGGGCAAAGCGCTGTTTATTTTCCATTATCGAGAACATATACAAGAACATCTGCAGGTTAAGACCCTTTTCCAGATCCGAGCGCTTAAACGCCTTACTTCCAGTCTTGTAGTCTACCACACGGAAATATGTATTGCCGTCTTTTTCGTAGGTGTCTACACGGTCTATCTGACCGTAAACGTAGACCTCGCTTCCGTCGGACAGAGGTACGCGGAAGGGGGATATGCCGCCCTCGTTACCCTTGACTATAGGTAACTCAAACAGCACGGGCTTAAAATCTGAATTTTTAAACTCGTCGTATATACTGTGTACAAAGACAAGAGCCTGTCTCTTAAGTCGCTTAAAGAGCGCCATCATACGGCGGCTGACCTTAAGAGCGTCACCGCAGGTCTTTTCGATATAAGCGTCAACTAGTCTTGTAACTATAGCCTCGGTCTCGAAACTGTCTATCTCTCTTCCCTCTTTTGCGGCGTCACGCACACAGGTAAAAAACTCCTCAAGCAGAGCGTGGATAAAGTTACCCACGTCTCTTGGGTCATAGCTGACCTTACGCTGTTCGTTAAGCTTAAGGACGTAGTCAAGCTGATATGCAAAGCTGCAATGAACGTAGGAATCTACCCTTGACTGAGTTAGGTTGATATCCCCTGAGAACACCTTGAGGTTTTCGGGGTCGGTGACCGAGCAAAGAGTGGTTGTTATGGGAACCTCGAGAGCCTTTATAGCGTCGGCATAACGGGGATCCTCAGAGAGAAGCTCCCTTACCGCCTCGGTGTATCTTTGGTCGTTGATAAAGTCAAAGGCTGATTCCTTATCGTATACAAGGTCGTGAATATCAACGCTTTGTTCCTTAAGGGTCGGAAAAAGTCTCTTAAGCTCGTATATACAAGCTGAGGGCAGAACATCCTTGCCCTCAAGGCTTCCGGTATAATAGCTTACCGTAACCTCTTCTGCCGAAAGAACACCTCTCCAAAAGCCGTAAAGCTCGGAGACTGAAAGTTCCTCGGGGTCGTTTGGCAGAGCTATATTTTTTTCGCATAAAGCGCTTCTGAGCTCGTCGTTTAGTATGTTATTTTCTTTAAATACCGAGGGGAAACTGCCGTCCACCGCACCCATGATATAGCACTTTTTAAGTCCTGCGCTCTTAAGGGAACCAATAGAGGTACAGTTTATCTGATCTGCCGTCGCGGGAATAAGGGAAAAGTCGGTCTGGGAGGTAAGGAGTCGGATAAGCCTCTTAAGGGTCTCAAGGTCTCCTATGGGTATATCCTTTGCGCACAGTGAAAGCTGTTCAAGAGCGGTGATAAGACCGTTATATACCGCAGTATCCTCGTCGTCAAAGGCGTGGATATCTACCGTTTGGCATATAAATGCGTATATAGCCTTGGCGCAGTCATCTGCCGAGGTCTTGCCGTTAACAGACTGAGACAAAGCTATCAATGGCTCACGCAGACGGTCACGGATATCGTTTATACGTATAAGTCTGTTGGTAATGTCGGCGTTGGTGCGGTCGGTGTAGCCGTCGGGGTTCATATTCCAGGCAGAATCAAGTTTCCACATAGAGCCCTGTATAGACCAGGTGGAGGCGTATTCCTCGATGATGTCACACTCCTCGTCGGTGATGCCGCAAATCCCTGTTTTAAGATATGATATAACGTCGGGCAAACGCCAGTTGTAGGTTATGATATTAAGCGCCGAGATGATAAGCTTGACTATAGGCTTCTGAAGGATGTCCTCCTTGACCGAAAAATGATAAGGAATACCGTGGCGCTTAAACAAAGAGTCAAGTATGCCAAGGTACGCCGAGCCATCACCCATGGCTACGGTGATGTCACGGTAACGCCTTCCTGCCCGTATCTGCTTCATTATATCAGCGCATACAAGCTCACACTCGGTATAAATATCCGGTGCGCAAAGAAGTGAGATACTTTCGCACTCCCTTTCAAAGGAAGCGGTGGAATAGCTGTCGTAGCAATATTTTTCAAAAAAGGAAAGGTCATCGGTACGCTTTGAGGTAAGGATAGTATCCTCAGCTACCGATACTTTATTGTCCTCAGCAAGTCTTATAAGTCGATTCTTGGTCTTATTTACGTTTTCAAAAACCTCACCGTCGCGCGTGGGATCTAAACATAGAGAAACAGTAACGTTGCAGGTTCTTGGGATAATAGCCTCAATAAGACCGTACTCCGCAGGGGTAAAACCGGAAAAGGAGTCTATGTAAATATTGGTACCGTCAAGCATAGAGCTGTGCTTTATAAGCTCAGCCGCTCTCTTGAGATCATCCTTTGCTGAGTCAAAGCCGTCGTGAATAAGCTCGTCGTAGCGGGAATAAAGGGTAGCTATATCCTCTGCTCTGGGGATCAAAGCTTCATCAAGCTGATATACCGCGTCTTCCAATGAAATAGGATCAACGCTATAGTCTGCAAACTGATCGCAAAGGGTAACAAGGGACGAGACCAGTCCCACGTCGGCCGAAGCGCCCTGCTTAAAGGTGTTAAGCGTAGGTGATAATTCAGAAAGGACACGCCACATCATAATGGCCTGTCCTCCCTTGTCTAGATAGTTATAGCATAGTCGGCCAAGCGCTCTGAAAACTGTATTACAGAAGCGTCTGAAACTTACCACCTCAAGCTCCATAACGTTAGGGGTAGCTCCCAGGGCAGTGGATATCAAGCGCTCGGAGGAAAGAATATCCTGCTCGGGCACTATCACCAAGACCTTTATTTCATTTTCGAGATCGCGCTTGACACGGCGGATCATCTCCCTCGTCTTGCCGCTTCCCGGTGAACCTAAAATAAAAGAAAGCATACTAAAACCTCAAAATTATGTTACAGGGAGGGATAGCCCCTCCCTACGGTATTTTTTAAATGTCAGCGTCCTTTGCGTACTTTGCGCCGTTTAAGGTGATAAACTCCTTACGTGCAGGGAGATTGTCACCTAAAAGTGTATCAAATATAATAGCGGTCTGTTCTGCATCTGCCGCATCCACACGGATAAGACGGCGGGTCGCAGGGTTCATTGTTGTCTGGGACATCATCTCGGGCGTATTTTCGCCAAGACCCTTGGAACGTTGAAGGGTGTACTTGGTTCCCTCAAGCTTTGCTAAGATATCAGCCTTTTCAAACTCGTTGTAAGCAAAGTAGGTATCGTCCTTGACGGTTATCTCGTAGAGCGGAGACTCTGCGATATACACCCTGCCCTCGTCAATAAGGTCGGGAAGCAGACGGTAAATAAGGGTAAGAATAAGAGTTCTGATCTGGAATCCGTCCTCGTCGGCATCGGTACAGATGATTATCTTATTCCACTTAAGCAGATTGATATCAAACTTGGGGAACTCTGTCTTGAACTTGCCGTCTATCTTAACACCGCAGCCTATAACACGGAGAAGGTCACGGATTATATCGCTCTTGAATATTTTATCGTAACCTGCCTTAAGACAGTTAAGCGTCTTACCTCTGACAGGTATGATAGCCTGAAACTCGGGGTTACGGGCAAGCTTACAGCTTGTCATAGCCGAGTCACCCTCAACTATATAGACCTCGCGTTCCTCGGGATCCTTTGAGCGGCAGTTGATAAACTTTTCCACCTTGTTCTTGATATCAATATTCTTAATAAGATCGTCGCGGGTCTTTAAACGTGTCTTCTCAGCGCTCTCACGGCTTCGCTTATTGGCAAGAACTACGTTTGCAATCTGCTCGGCATCAAGGGGATTTTCGATAAAATAGGTTTCAAGCTGCTGCTTAATATAGTCGGTGAGAAATTCCTTGATGAAGCGGTTGGTGATAGACTTTTTGGTCTGGTTCTCGTAAGAGGTCTGTGTAGAGAAGTTATTGGAAACAAAAACAAGGGATGCGCCGATATCGTCAAAGCGGACCTTTGCCTCGTTCTTGTTATATTTTGCGTTGTTTTTGAGATACTTGTCAACGGCAAACACAAAGGCGTTACGCATAGCGTCGTCGGGGGCACCTCCGTGCTCAAGAAAGCTTGAATTGTGATAATGCTCTACAAATGACTTGTTCTGGGTAAAACAGAAGGTAAGCTCTACCTTGAGCTTGTACTCGGAAAGGTCTGCTCTGTCGCGTCCCTGTGTTTCGGTTGCCCAGATAACAGGCTGTGTCATAGGGGTGCCCGCAGCTTCAAGCACGTAGTCGCTGATACCGTGCTCATAATAATACTCGGTGGTCTCAAAGCCGCCGTTACCCTCAAACTTAAGAACGAACTTAATGCCGCTGTTTACCACCGCCTGCTTATGAAGCATCTCGGTAAAGAAGTCACGGGGCATATTGATGTCAGTAAATACCTCAAGGTCAGGTCTCCACTTAATAACAGTACCGGTACGACGCTTGTCAAGGGGAGTTATCTTAAGCTTTGATGCAGGATTACCCTTTTTAAAGTTTATCTCGTAAAGGTTGCCGTCGCGATAGCTCTTGACCTCCATATACTCTGAGGAGAACTGAGTAGCACAGGCACCAAGACCGTTAAGACCCAGAGAATATTCGTAGTTGCCTCCGCCCTGGTTATTGTTATACTTACCGCCTGCATAGAGCTCACAGAATACAAGATCCCAGTTATAACGCTTTTCCTTTTCGTTATAATCAAGGGGAATACCACGTCCCTTGTCCTCTACCTCTATAGACATATCACGGAAAACGGTAACGGTAATAACCTTACCAAAACCCTCTCTTGCTTCGTCCACAGAGTTTGACACTATCTCGAATACCGAATGCTCACATCCCTCAAGTCCGTCAGAACCAAAGATGACACCGGGGCGCTTACGAACCTTATCGGGACCCTTCAGTAACGTAATATCGTCATTAGAATAGCTTGCTTTTGTGTTAGCCATTAAAATTCTCCTTATTGAAAAATCTCTTTGTATATGTTAAAATGCTTTTGGGTGATAATATGCTTGAATTATGTAAATACGTTTTTAAGAACGAAAATATCGAATATATAGGCATCCTGCCTATAGAAAGCTGTAAAATTATAAATCAGTCTCTTTATGAACGAACCTGCAGCTGGGCTAAAAGTGTTATTCTCTTTTTAGTACCATACTATACCGAGGATAAGCCGGAGAGGAATATTTCGCTCTATGCAGTTGCAAAGGATTACCACGTATATATGGCAGACCTTACCGACAGAACGGTACAGCGACTGCAGTATATGCAACCTGACCGACGGTTCCGCGGTATGGCGGATCACTCGCCTATAGCCGAGACCTCAGCCGCAGCCATGGCAGGACTGGGTATCATCGGAGACAACTACCGTCTGATAAACGAAAAGTACGGCTCCTACGTCTTTATCGGCGGCATATTCACCGATATGGTGACCGCAGAAAAATCAAAAAAAATTTCATTCTGCCATCACTGCGGTAAATGTACCGAAGCTTGTCCCTCAAGGGATAACTGTCTCTCAGCGTTGACTCAGCAAAAAGGCGAGCTTGACGACAAGACTATCTCTCTTATGAGACAGCATCACACCGCCTGGGGTTGTGATATCTGTCAAAAGGTATGTCCCCTTAATAAAAATGCAGAAACCACGCCGATAGATTTCTTTTGGCAGGACAGGATATTTGAGCTTACACCAGAGATACTAGACAGCATGTCGGATGAAGAGCTTAAAACAAGAGCCTTTGGCTGGCGGAAAAGAAAAACCATAGAACGCAACATAAAACTGCTTACAGAGTAATATACTATAAGCGGTGATATATGTGGGTTATGATAAATATACTTCCCTTCTGTCCTACCGCTTGGGACAGTTAAAGGAAAACGGATTATGGAATATCGCTATGCGTGCCGTCAGGTACACACGGCGGTATTTCCTTATTTCAAGGCTTATACGTTATGCTTCGTATATTATCGCCGCCCTTGAGACGAGCGCGGTGCTGTTGGTGATCTTCTCTGTATTACTGGTGCTTTTACCCATTGCCCTTATTATCTTCGGTATAACGGTGATCTTAAGTACCTCTCAGTACAAAAAATACACAAAGCTCATATCCGAGGATATGACCGACGCAAAGACAGTCGTCATAGACGCAAAAAAAGGATATTTTGGCCGTCGGGCATATCTAAACAATATGGCACGATGCTTTCGCAACGAGGGATATACCGTACTTGTGATATCCCGTTCCTTCAAGCACGACAGGTTTCTTGTAGCCAGAAAAGCTGATGATAATATATGGGTATTAAAGCTCAACTACTTTTTTATACTGAAAAAGAAGCTGAACACAAATGATATAACCTATATCTATTAAGATAATACCACACAATAAGTCCCATAATCGGGACTTAAGGTCAGGAGAATCGACCCCATACGGTTTTAGATGGCAGATATCCGCCATCTCTACCTTATGCGTGAATCAAAAGATCCATTGCGGAATCTGCGTCCTTTGTAAGAGCGTTGTAATACTCTGTACAGAGTGCTACTACAGACTCGTCTGTAATTTCGGAATACTTAGCGAGAGCGGCGGCAACGCCGTTCTCTTTTGTATATTCACAGATCTCCTTGGAAGAGTCGTCACGGTCAAACAAAAGTCCTGCCGCAAGACCCATTACCATATAGTTTACAGGCAATCCCTGCTTAGATGCTAACTTGATAGCGCCGGGAAGTCTGTCAACAGGAGAAAGCTTACGCTTGGTATCGTTACCTACTCTTGCTACGGTGTCACCGAGAAGCTTATTATCGTAACGGGTAAGAAGATCAAAGGAGTGATCGTTAAGATCGGCCACGTCTGCGTTATGCTCCTTTGCAAGGCTCTGTGCGGACTGTGTAAGCGCACCCAAGGCTATAAAGCGGATACGCATATCTGCCGCTGCCTCCCATATGTAGTCGTATCCCTTAAGGTTACCCAGATAAGCACAAAGAGCATGGCTCATGTTGTGCATATAGAGCTTACGCTGAATGAAAAGCTCAAAGGGAGCGTAAGGAAGCATATTCTTGATCTCGGGGATCTCACCCTTAAAGGCATCTCTGTCAACAGGCAGAGTGCAGAACTTTTCTACGCATACTGCAAGAGGATACTCTGCAGAGATAGAGTCGGGGGTCTTGGGAACCATACGTCCGATAGAAGCCTCTACAAAGCCAAAGTTGGCGTCGAAATATTCTCTTTCCTCGTCGTTAAGATACTCGGAAATAAGATCGTGGAGATAGATGTTGGCATCTATCTTGTTCTCACAGATAATGATATCAAGGGGACCCTTGCCCGACTTCATTCTTGCCTTAACACCCTCGGATATAGGCTTTGCAATGAACTTAAGTATATTTACACCTACTGCGGTTGCCATGATATCAGCCTCTGCTATCTCATGTGCAACAGCCTCAAGGTCTGCGCCGTTAGCGCATCTGACACGGTCGACCTCTGTTTTGATATATTCGCCTTTATCGGTGATAAAGAGCGGGTACTTACCCTCTTCGTTCAGTCTGTTGACAACGTCCATATTGACGTCAACAAAACAGGTCTCATATCCTGATAAGTTAAATAACTGGGCGATAAACCCTCTGCCGATATTACCGGCACCGTACATTACAGCTTTCATAGTCATTCCTCTTTTGTAATATTAATCAGTATATTTTATCATAATTATTATTATTTGTAAAGAGCTCTTCATTGACAAAATTGCTTTATTTTGTTATAATTTTAACATCAAAACACTAAGGTGACGTCATGAAGAAATTAATATCTACAATACTTACAGTTACGGCAATACTGACCTGTATTCCCTTTTCATTAAGCGCAAAAACGGTTACGTTTTCCGACGTTTCGGATACAGCGTGGTTCAATAATGCGGCACAGTACTGCTATGATCTTGCTTATATGCAAGGAACCGACGACGGTGTGTTCTCACCCTCTGCCAACCTTACAAGAGCTATGGCTTGCCAGCTTATAGCCAACCATAGTCCCTTACCCACAGCAAGATACGGTACCCCTTTCGTTGATGTCAAGGATAGCCACTGGTTCTACGAGGCTGTCGGCACCGCATACCACGACGGTATCGTATCGGGTATGACTGCCACCACCTTTGTTCCGGGCGGTAATATTACAAGACAGGACTTTGTCTGCATACTCTACAGATACGCCGCAAATAACGAAAAGGTCGAGTTCTCATTTGACAGATATACAGACTCCTCAAGCATTGCCGAATATGCTCGGGATGCGTTAGCTTGGGCTTGCGATAAGGGGATCATATCAGGTTATCCCGACTCTACTCTCAAACCCCGAGGATATATAACCAGAGCGGAAACCGCCGTTATGATGAAGCTCTTAGACGGTGTGATGGGACATAACTGGGTACTTGGCGCAAACAGTGAGCGAACCTGCAACCTTAAAGGTTATGCCGAATATACCTGCGACCACTGCGGCAAAGGTAAAAGAATAGAATACTCTCCTTACCACACCTGGAACAAAGGTGTGATAACAAAAGTGCCTACCTGTCTTGAAAACGGTAACAAACGTTATACCTGTATGAGCTGTTCTCTTAACAGAAACGAACCTATCCCCGCCCCCGGTTATCACAACTGGACTTCACAAATTACCCTTGCTCCCGCTTGCTTTACAGACGGATATAAAAAGCACACTTGTACAAGCTGCGGCACCTCATACGCCGAGCTTCTGCCTAAGATAGGACACCACGTATATACAGGATGGTATACCGAGACCGAGGCAACGAGATCGGTAACCGGAGTTAATGCTAACAAGTGCGTATACTGTAACTACAAGCAGACCGAGCTGTACAGGCATTCTTCCTATTATCAGTTCAGCGATAGCATAGATATCCCTTCCGGCGGATACAACGTATCCACAAGGAACATCGGTATGAAGGTAATCTATACCAACTATGCTCTGCTTGGTACCACAAGCGCATCCTTTACCTCGCAAACGAGAAATGCAGTAATAGCTTTTCAAAAGGAATACGGTTTACCCGCTACAGGCGTTGTTGATATCAATACCTGGCTTACTATGGGCTACAGCGAGTACGATTGGTATAACCTTGCGGCATATATAACTCCCCGTAAGGTCACGCCGAAGGATTCAAGGCAGGCGCATATAGAAGCAATGCTCTCAACTGCCTATGAATATGCTAAGGCAGGATCCGAATACCGCATAGGTGCTTCGGGAGAACCCGGTACGTATGCGGACTGTTCAGGTCTTATTTATCAGTGTCTCTATTCGGTTGGCATAAACCCCGACACAAACATAATCGACCACGGACTTGCCGAATATGAATACACCTCCCGTTGGCTTGCGGCAGACTCCAAGCTTGGTCTTAGCGTTCCCGTTTCACAGATAGAACGAGGTGACCTTGTATTCTATGCAAACAACGGTACCTCAAAGGTAATCCACGTGGGTATATACGCAGGCGACGGCATGATATACGACGCATGGCCTGAGATAGGAACCACCTACAGAAGTATAAATATAAGAGGTGCTTACGTTATAAAGGCTATACGCGTATTCCCATAAGGACAGGTTGCCCCACCCAAACTACGCACCGGAGCTAAATAAATACCCTTTGCATATTACACGTCACAACGTAATTTTCTATACGATAAAAAACACCTTCCGAGGAAGGTGTTTTTTGTGTTATTTATGATTGACTATATAAGCCACGATATCCTCAACAATACGGTTGTTTATAACGTCTGCATCGGATATAGTAATATCAAACTCTTCTTCAAGAGCTACGATAAGGTCAAGCACATCAAGAGAATCTGCACCCAGATCGTCCATTATATCTGCAGTATCGACCACGCTCTCAAGCTCGATGCGAAGAGTATTGGCTATGACCTCACGAACTCTGAGGTCAAACATTTCGTTTGCCATATATTACTTATTGAATGCGCTGAACGCCTTGTGAGCCATATAAACGTCGGCCTTTGAGATAACCTCGTAGGGAGCGTGCATAGAGATAACCGCTACGCCAAGGTCGATGGTGTCAATGTTCTTCTGTGCGATATAAGCAGCTACAGTTCCGCCGCCGCCCTGGTCAACCTTACCAAGCTCGCCTGTCTGCCATACTACATCGTACTTGTCAAAGATAGAACGTACGAAGGAAACGTACTCTGCGCTTGCGTCAGAGCTGCCGGACTTACCTCTTGCGCCTGTATACTTGGTCATAACTACACCGTGGTTTACGTGGCTGCTATTCTTCTTTTCGTAGCACTCGCCGAAGTTGGGGTCGTACGCTGCGTTAACGTCAGCGGAGAGGCACTTAGAGTTTTCCTTAACGATATGGTAGTTTGCGCCTGTAGCCTTTGCAAGCTCAGCCATAATGTCGGTGAATACCTCACACTTCATACCTGTGGTACCCTCAGAACCGATCTCTTCCTTGTCGGCAAGGATAGCCATAAGAGTATGTGTAGGATTGGGATTCTCAAAGAGTGCGGTCATAGCGGGGTATGCGCAAACTCTGTCGTCGTGGCCGTATGCGCAGATAAGGCTACGGTCAAAACCAACGTATCTGGGGTTACCTGCGGGAACGAGAGTAAGCTCTGCAGAGAGGAAATCAGCCTCGGTGATACCGTACATCTCATTTAAGATCATCATAACCTTAAGCTTAACTGCATCGGAGCCCTCACCCTTAACAGGCTCGGAACCGATAAGGATATTCATATCCTCACCTGTGAATGCCTCGCCAAGCTTCTTCTGCATCTGGTCCTTGCCAAGATGAGGAAGAAGGTCATTAATATAGAATACAGGATCCTCGTCCTTTTCGCCGATAGCAAGCTCTACCTTGGAGCCATCCTTCTTAAAGATAACACCGTGAAGTGCAAGAGGAATAGCGGTCCACTGATACTTCTTGATACCGCCGTAGTAGTGGGTCTTGAAGAAGCTCATACCCTCGGACTCATAGAGAGGAACCTGCTTTAAGTCAAGACGGGGAGAGTCAACGTGAGCCGCAGAGATGCGGATACCGTTCTCCATAGACTCAGAACCAATAACGAAGAGGTAGAGTGCCTTACCGCGGTTGTTGTAGTAGTACTTACCGCCGGGAACTACGTCCATACCCATGGTATAGGGTACAAAGCCTTCAGCTTCTGCCATCTTGATGCCTTCGCTTACTGCCTCACGCTCGGTCTTAGCCTTAGCGAGGAACTCCATATAACCAACAGAATAATCGTTGATCTTTGCTACTTCCTTTTCGTCTACAACGTCATACACGTTTGTGTTATCGTAGAAAAGCTTGTCTTTTAATTCACTCATTTTTTTATTCTCCTAAAAAATATAATTCTATATACTTAGCTCTAACGTTATTGAGCTTGTGTACGTGGTTTGCCGTTTCCCAAAACGGAATATCGGTAAGTTCTCCGTTCTCGGAATATCGGGGGTCACTGAGCCACTTGTTTACGTTGCCCAGACCCGCATTGTACGCGGCATATACGTTATCCCAATTACCCAACTTTGAGTACAAGGTGGATACATAATACGTGCCGTATTTGATATTAAGCTCGGGATCAAATATCTGATCCTCGGTTACCTCTTCTCCCAAGGTAGACGCAAGCCAGATAAATGTATCCGGCATCAGCTGCATAAGACCGCAGGCTCCTGCTCCCGATACGGCGTCTTCTTTGAAATTGCTCTCCACCTTTATCATGGCAAGTACAACACTTTTAGGCACGTCATACTCGTCGGCATACTTGTATATGATATCGGTATGCTCAAGGGGATATGTCTTTAGATCTATCTCTGTTGTTATCTTTTCGGTAAGCTTAAGACCGGCTACTATAAGTACACAGACCACAAGCACCGCCAAAAACAGCGCAACAAGACAACCGCCGCCCTTACGCTTATTTCTTCTTTTCTTCTTTTTCGCCATATAACCTCATAAGACGGGCTTTAAGCTCGCTTGCCTTTGACTCAAGCTCTCCGCCGTCGTTCTCTATGACAATATCACACTTTTCTCTGAACCAGTCGTCGCTGTTCTGATTTCGTATACGGTTCAATGCTTTTTCGCGACTTATAGAGTCACGCTTTATTATGCGCCCTATACGTGTATCCTCGCTTGCAACCACACCTACGATCAGGTCGCACATAGAGTCAAATCCGCTTTCAAAGAGCACGGGGGCATCGATGATGACAATCTTTGCCGTACTGCGTTCTATGATGCCGTTACATTCCTCACGAATAAAGGCATGCGCTATAGAGTTAAGCAGTTCAAGCTTTTCCTTGGAGGAAAACACAATGCCTCCAAGCACGCCTCTGTCTATACCGCCGTTTGAATTGACTATCTTATCTCCAAAGGCAGATACAAGTGCATCAACGCAAGGCGAGGACGATGATATCATATCATGATATACCCTGTCGGTGTCTATTATACAGATATCCTTATCGGATAGCAGAGAGCTAAGATAACCCTTGCCGCTACCGCTACCACCGGTAAGACCCACGGTAAGCATAATATCACCTCCAAAGCATACTTTTATTATTATAACATGTTAAATTAAATTTTCAAGAGAATTAATGAAAATACTTGATTTTTGCTTTTGTTCATGATATACTTGCTTGGTAATATACGGAGACGTATCGAAGTGGTCATAACGGGGCTGACTCGAAATCTTCTTCGCCAAACGGAGGTCAATATTCCAAAAAGCCTTTAACCGTGTGGGTTTTGGGCATCTTCCCGTCATCACG
>JBGUUX010000096.1:0-5479 GCA_045133915.1 Eubacteriales bacterium
GCTTAAATATGCTGCCATGAATTTGAAAAAGCTGGCAATATGGAAATGGAGAACCCCTACAGATTCTTCGATTTCTACACTTTTAGCCTTATTTTTCAATATATACGAAATCAACCCACGCTTGGCTTAACCGATGCGTGGGTTTCTCGACAGTCTGTAAGCTCCTTCGGGTAAACCGAAGGAGCTTTTTTAACGTATATGAAGTTTATAGGGTTTGTGTGATCAAAATCACCGCATACACGGCATCGTTTGCCGCTTATTCTGCAATTATGATATAACTGTATATATCCTGCTCACCGTTGATGGTATATATCTCGGAGCCCTTGGCTTTTGCAGCGAGATATTCCTGAAGCTCAGCTGTTTCCTCGGGGGTAGAGTCTTTACCGTTTATCAGGATGTATATATCATGAGAGCTTGTATCAATATTGTCAATAAGGATCTTTGCGGTCTTTGCTCTGTCAGGATCGCTGGAAAGAATATCCTTACCTACAAAGCCGATATAATCGCCTGCATGTACCTCTATACCCATATCCGCATCACGTACCGTCTTTGAAACGCTTGCGGTGACAACGCCTTCCATACAGAAGTTAAGATCCTCAACGATAGCATCGGTGTCGCCCGAGGAGACGTCAAGCATAGAAAGCGCCGCATAACCGTCGCCGACGGTCTTGCTCTCTATAACGCGGACGTCAGATTCTTTATACAATCCTGCAGCCTGTTTTGCCGCAAGGATGACGTTGGAATTGTTGGGGAATACGAATATGGTATCTGCATTACACTCTTCAAATGCGCGAAGGAAATCCTCAGCCGAGGGATTCATGGACTGGCCGCCGTCAACAATGACGTCAGCGCCAACCTCACGGAATGTCTGCTGTATGCCTGCGCCGCAAGCGGCAACAACAACACCGTATTCCTTACGGGTCTCGGGAGAAGGCTTTGCCTTAAGACCGCTGTCAATGGTGTTATTATGCTGAAGCGACATGTTTTCTATCTTGAGCTTCAAGAACTCACCGTACTGCTGACAGAAGCTGAGCGCCTTATCCGGAGTCATGGTATGAACGTGAACCTTTAAGATACTGCCTGTCTTAACGGCAGCAACAGAGTCACCTATAGAGGTAAGATAATCGGTTACGGTCTTTACGTTAAACGCCGCAATATCGGTCTTAGCATTCTGAAGTCTTACCAGAAGTTCGGTACAGTAACCGAACTCAAGAACGCTGTCCTCGGTAAAGAGATCAGGGTTTATTGCATTCTCAGCCGCCTGGGTAAGGGGAATGTCAGTACCCTCCTCGCCGTCGATGAGCATTCTTCTCATACCGCGGAGTATATAGATCAGTCCTGCACCGCCCGAGTCAACAACGCCTGCCTTCTTGAGCATGGGAAGTCTTTCGGGAGTACGTCCAAGAGATCTCTTTGCCTCGTCAACCACAAGGGTAAAGAAGCCCTCTACAGTTCTGCTGTTATGCTCGCAAGCATAGTCTACAGCCTCTCTTGCAACGGTAAGTATGGTTCCTTCGGTAGGCTTCATAACAG
The DNA here is from genome assembly GCA_045133915.1 of Eubacteriales bacterium. Classification (GTDB taxonomy): domain Bacteria; phylum Bacillota; class Clostridia; order Oscillospirales; family CAG-272; genus RGIG7300. The sequence continues at coordinate 1,534 of JBGUUX010000096.1, forward strand.
CGCCGTAAGCGTGCTTAACACCCTGCTGAAGCGCTCTCTTGAAGTCAGCAACGTCTGCTGCGTCAATACCCTCCAGCCCTGCCGCTATTCCGTCAAAAAACTGGGAAAGGATAACACCGGAGTTTCCTCTTGCGGAAAGAAGCATTCCGTCCGCCGCCTTACGGGCAACGGCAGCAATAGACTCGTTCTCCTCTTTTGCGGCTTCAACGCCGCCCATAAAGGTGAGGAACATATTGTCACCGGTATCTCCGTCAGGTATGGGGAATACGTTAAGGTTATTGATCTCCTCTACGTGCTTGTGAAGTCTCAAAGCGCCTCTGTGAAGCATTTTTGAGTATATAACTCCATCAATTTTCTGTGGTATAGTCATAGCTTACTCCTATGTTATCTTACATTTCCGAGGAAGAACAGTGCTATGGTGCCGGGGCCCGAATGGGCGCCGATAACAGGACCGGTATATACTACCTTGTCTACGTTTGCACCGTGCTCTGTCTTGAGCATCTCCTTTAAGGTCTCAACGTCCGCATCACAGTCTGCATGGCAGATAAATATGGGACCGTCCTTATCTATTACAGTCTCGCCGAACTTATCACAAAGACCCTTAAGCGCAGCCTTACGGCCTCTCGCTTTAAACACGTTTACAAGGTGACCCTCATCGTCAACGTGCATAACAGGCTTGATACCAAGCACTCCGCCAACAAAAGCGGCAGCGGGACTTACTCGACCGCCTCTCTTAAGATAAACCAGATCGTCAACGGTGAACCAATGGCAAAGCTTAAGCTTGTTATCTTCAATATACTGAGCTATCTCATCAAGACTCTTGCCTTCGTCACGGAGATTCTTTGCAAGAAAAACGAGCAGACCCTGACCAGCGGATGCTGAAAGAGTATCAACGCATACGACTCTGTTGTCGGGGTATGTATCTGCAAGCTGCTTTGCAGCGATCGCTGCGGAATTGCTGGTGGTGGAAAGACCGGTGGAAAAACCGATATAGAGGATATCCTTACCCTCCTTAAGATCGATCTCAAAAGCACGCTTAAAGCTCTCGGTATTTACCGCCGCTGTTTTGGCAACCGCTCCTTCACGCATTCTGTTATAAAAAGCAACCGGTTCGACCTCATCGTTAAGAAGCACCTTGCCCTCGTCCTCAAAGGTAAGGCTGAGGCTGATATGCTTCACGTTCCATTCCTTAAGGGTAGGCACGTCGATATCACAAGCCGAATCGGTATAGATCACAAATTCATTCATTTTGACTTCCTCCGTATATACAAATATAGTAATACTATACATATTATAATACACTATTACATTCAATTAGTCACGAAACTGTTAATTATATCGGCTATACAGTATCATAACCGTCGGTAGAGTTGCAAAAACACCACTCTACCCATAGTAGAAACCCTTATAAATACTACTTGCAATCGGTGTAAAAGTATGGTATAATAGCCTTAGAAAAAGCATATTTTACGAAAGCCGTTTTTTATGCAGTAGACCGATTCTCTTTTTGGTGGTGATACTTATCAAGGATTTAAAACCTATTATAGCTAAAAATATATCCGAGCTTCGCCGTGCAAACGACATAACTCAGGCAGATCTTGCGCAAAAGCTCAACTATTCAGACAAGGCGGTATCCAAGTGGGAAAGAGGCGAGAGCATTCCCGATATCACCGTTCTTAGCGAAATAGCCGATATCTTCGGTGTCACCGTGGATTACCTCATAAGCGAGGAAAAAACGTCACCTGCAGAGCTTGCAGAAAGCGATATGAAGATACTGACAAAGAACAGAGTTATAATTACCATCATGTCTCTCTTTCTCGTACTGTTGGTATCCACCTTTGCCTTTGTAATAATGAATATGGCAATGGAATTTAGATACTGGCATTTTATCAGCTATCTCTACGCATTGCCCGTATGCTCGGTACTTCTTATAGTATTCAATACGGCATGGTTCGATATAAAATTTAACTTCATCTACATCTCTATTCTTATGTGGTCCTTGCTTGCAGCTCTGATTGTGACCTTCCTTGCCTGCCGAATTAATATCGTTTTGCTTGCGGTAGTAGGTATCCCCGGACAGATAATAATCATCATGTGGTCACAGCTTAAGTTCACAAGCAAGAAGCTGGTAAGCAAGCTAAAAGGAAAGAAAAAAGAAAACGAAGCATTATAAAAAGAAGTTGCCCTGCGGCAACTTCTTTTTTGTCTTTAATTTTAACAAGCAGAACCGAAACCGACCGCAGTAACGAGGTGCGGCTGACGGCACAGAACCGAAATGAAGCCTATTGTTTTATCAGCACATCTGACCCTTAAGCTGTGCGCCTCCGAGGATATGGAAGTGCAGGTGCTTTACGGTCTGGCAGGCATCGTCACCGCAGTTGGATACAACACGGTAGCCGTTTACTATTCCTGCTTCCTTTGCGATTTCGGGTATCTTGGTAAAGATGTGAGCAACAACGTCGGCGTTGTCGGCGTTCACCTCGTCCATAGACGCCATATGGCACTTAGGAATGACCAGTATATGAACGGGCGCCTGGGGTGCTATATCGTAGAAGGCGAATATCTTATCGTCCTCATACGCCTTTTTAGAGGGTATAGAACCCTCGATTATTTTACAGAATAAGCAATCCATCGTTTAATCTCCTTTGCTTTGATATCTATATAATAGCATATAAAAAAGACTTTGTCAAATGCATCGTACCCTTAAGGACAATAACTTAAAGGTTCGAGCATTGCGAGGGCAAGAGAATTGAGAGAAGTTTAGGCTTCTCTCTTTTTTCTTGCCCTTTTTTGTTTTTAGCGGCACATTCGACTAACAAACCACCTTTAAGTACAATTATGGTAGAAAATCAAAGGAGGTAACTATATGGGCAAATTCATAGAAGAATTTTATTACGGCAACATTAATCCGCAGGCACGAAGTACCAAACAAAATAAAGCCGTGCAGAAGCAAATGGAAGTGCTGATGTTAAACGAGGATTTTCTGACCGAAGCACTTTCCGGTGAGAACAAGAAGAAGTTTCTCGACTTTGTAAATGCGTGGGGCGTGGCAAACGGTGAATCCAACCTTGATAGTTTTATGATGGGTTTTCGCTTGGGAGCTAATTTCACATATGACACCTTTGTAGCCACCGACACCACATTTCAAGACTTGCTGAAGGAGTGAACAATATGCGAGAAAAGAAGTATTACATAGCGTTGGATGGGTATGAGCGTGGAGTTATCGTGAACGCACTTAACGAAATGCGGAACAGCCTGCTCCAACAAGGTCGGTACACCGATGCGGTGGACGAAGTTCTACTAAAAATCATTGATGCGAAAACTAAGAAATTCAAGGTTATTACGAAGGAGGGTTGATTATGGGAAAGTTATTATTTGAACAGATGGGCGGCACATACACTTTGGTCGGTGATTATTACTTGCCGGATTTGCTCCCTGCTGAGCAAGAGGAAAAGCCTATAGGCTTATGGGGACAGCGGCATTTACGGTATCTAAAGCAAAACCGAAAGGTTTTATACACCAATTTGCTTACTGCCGGAAAACTCAATGACCACCTTTCCGAGATTGACAAGCAGGCTGAGGATATGTTTTTTCGGCTCGTAAAACAGATGGCAGAACGTGAGGGAGTAACGGAAAAACTCAAAGCAGAAAACCAAATGGAGTGGGTTGGTCGGATGAATAACATCCGCAGCAGAGCAACAGAAATTGTAAACGCAGAATTGATATTCGCATAATATTAGCGTCGGCAGGGAGAAAAATCCCTGCCGATAATTCGTTATATGTATTGACAATAATATAAATTTTGTATATAATATTTATATTATCACGATTATGGGAGAATATTATGGAAAAGAAACCCGCCATTGTTGCACATAGATTGACCGAGCTGAGAGAAGGGATACACGTCTCACAAGCAAGGCTTGCGGCTGTTTTTGATTTAGATCAG
>JBGUUX010000097.1:0-7204 GCA_045133915.1 Eubacteriales bacterium
CCTGCAAAGCTCATACCCATCTCAAGTACAAGCGCCTCGGTATCACAAGGCATACGGAGCATGGTGATAGGCATACCGATCTCGTTATTAAAGTTTCCGTCTGTCTTGTGGGTCTTGAACTTTGAAGCCATAACAGCGGAAATGAACTGCTTTGTTGTAGTCTTACCTACACTGCCTGTAATGCCTATGGTCAAAGGCTTGATAAGCTGCTTGTGAGCCTTAGCGATAGCACCGAAGGCTGCAAGAGAGTTATCAACCAGGATCACGTTTCCCTTTACCTTGTAGGGAATACGCTCGCAGATGATAGCAGCTGCACCGTCCTCGAAGGCCTTACCGATATAGTCGTGGCCGTCAAAGCGCTCACCCTTGATAGCAACAAAGAGTGTGCCCTCCTCTATCTCTCGGGAGTCAAGGGAAATATTTCGTATAATGGCAGAGCTTGAATAAAACAGCTCTCCGTCAGTGACCTTGGCTATCTCCGCCAAGGACATTCTCATCTTGTCAACATGGATTATACTCATTTCCTATTTTCCCGTTCCTTTCTTTATCTGCATCCTGTATTATCTTTTTTTCGTCAAAGGGGACCTTACCCCAGGAGTTTATCTCATAGTTTTCGTGACCCTTGCCGCAGAAGACTATGGTGTCTCCCATACGCGCAGAGTGTACCGCATATCTTATAGCTCCCCGTCTGTCGGGAATAACGGTATATCTTTTGGACTTATTGACACCTGCAAGGATATCTCTGATTATAGCAATAGGATCCTCAGTTCTCGGGTTATCCGAGGTGATTATCACATAATCGCTGAGTGCGGTTGCTATAGTTCCCATACCCGGTCTTTTGGAGCGATCGCGGTCTCCACCGCAGCCAAAAACGCACACTAATCTGCCTTGGGTCATCTCCCGAAGGGAGGATAATACCTTTGACAGCGCATCGGGTGTATGGGCATAGTCGATAAAAGCGCTGTAATTTTGGTTGCAAAGCTCTACCCTTTCAAGTCTTCCGGGTATCATCGGCATACAAGCCGCCGCCTGCTTTATAAGCTCCTTGGGCATACCCAGACAGTGAGCAAGAGAGCACGCCGCCATGGCGTTATATATTGCAAACCTGCCGGGAAGCGGGAAACTTATACGAAATAGTTCTCCTATGGTCAACAGATCAAAACTGCTGCCGTGAAGTGCCGTTTTTATATTGTGGCATATATAGTCAGCCGAGTTGTCCGAAAAGGAGTATGATACTCTCCTCCCGGCTCTGCCTGTTACGGCATCGGCATATTTGTCATCTTTATTATATAGTGTAATATTGCATTTTGAAAATAGTCTTGATTTTGAAGCGGCGTAGCACCGCATATTCTTATGAAAATCAAGATGCTCGGGAGTAAGATTGGTAAATACTCCTGCCTCGAAGTTAAGAGGTTCTAGCTTTCGGTGCTCCAATGCGTGGGAGCTTGCCTCCATCACCACGTACTCGTAGCCCTCTTCGGCTAACCGTGCAAGTCTTGGATAAAGCTCGGGAGGATCGGGAGTAGTCAAGGTTGAGTTGAGAGTACCTATACCCTCACATTTTATTCCCCATGCCCTTAAAAGATGAAGGGTCATGGCAAGTGTAGAGCTCTTGCCGTTAGTTCCCGTCACAGCGATGAATTTCATACGCTCTGAGGGTCTGTGGCAAAGATTGTTCCACATAACGGCGTATGCCGCTCTCGTGGAACGAACACGTATATAGGGGAAGCCGCCGGAAAAGCTTTTATCTTCGGTTACTATAACAGCAGCACGGCGGGATAACGCTTCCCCTATATATTTGTGTCCATTGTACAAGCTTCCGTTGATCGAAACAAAGACGTCGTCTTTTTCGACCTTGCGGGAATCTGCAGATACCGAACCTATCTCGGTATCAAATTTTTCTATATTGGTTTCAAGGATCTTTATCCCGTAAAGAAGTTGGGATAAACGCATATGATCATCTCCGGAATATAATATCTTTTAACTTCCGGAATTTTTGTTTACTCTGTACCGTTAAAGTATCTAACGGTTATGGTTACCACCGTACCGTAGGGCAGGCGTTCGCCGGGAGCAGGACTCTGGGATACTACTGATGCTCCCGCCTGGTTTACGGCGCCGTCTATCTTAACGTTAAAGCCGTATGATACGAGCACGTTGTTTGCCGCCTCTGCACCATAACCGGCAAGATCGGGAACGGTAATAAGATTGTTTTCGGGGGTAGAATCTCCCGTATAGAGAACTATCTTTCCGCTCTTCTGAAGTATGATAGATCCTGCGGAAGGAACCTGAGCGGTGACAACGTCACCGTCGCCCACTATCTCACACTTGATACCCTTACCTTCAATAGCTGCCTTAGCTTCTGCTACAGACCATGTGGTGTAGTTTGAAACTGCGGTGGTTATCATATGGCTGTCATCCTGTGAGTACTGTCTCTCTATACCGAGAGTGGGAAGTATCTCTGTAAGGGTTGCGGCAACGTAAGGAGCTGCGACCACGCTGCCGAAATGGGAAGCGGTCTGAGGATCGTCAACTACGATAAGCACTGCATACTGGGGATCGTCAGAAGGAACGTAAGCTACGGTAGAGCCTATAACGTCTCCTGTATCCTTGGTATCTCGCTTCTCACTTGTACCTGTCTTTGCGGCTATCTTGTAGCCTGCAACGTAAGCGTTCTTAGCACCGCCGTTACCCGAAACACCCTCCTCAAGGACACGGGATATCTCGGCACATACGTCCTCGCTGACCACCTGTCTTACAGGGGACTCGTCAAAGGACTTGATAATATTACCCTCATCGTCAATTATCTTGGAAACAAGGTGAGGAGTCACCAGCTTGCCGCCGTTGGCAACGGCTGCAATTCCGCGGATCTGCTGGATAGGGCTTACCTTGAAGGTCTGTCCGAAGGAGTAGACCGCAAGGGATACGTTAGAGAACGAGCTGTATTCGTTATAAATAGGCTTTGCCTCACCGGGGAGGTCGATGCCGGTTCTCTCGGTATAGCCGAAGGCGTTAAAATAATTGTAGAAGCTCTGTCTGCCTATCTTTGCTGCCACCGACATAAGGGTGGGGTTACAGGACTGCTGAAGACCTACCGCATAGGTAACCGCTCCATGTCCCTCTCTCTTGTGACAGTGGATAGGATCGGGATATCCCTCTACCTTCAAAGAACCGCTACAGTAGTAGGGATCAGAGAAGGTGGTAGCACCCTCTTCGATAGCCATAGCGGTGGTTATTACCTTGAAGGTGGAACCGGGCTCGTAAGTCTCGGTAACTGCCTTGTTCTTCCACATGGCATATACCAGTTCCCAGTAGTAGTTGTTATATTCCTCACTGCCCTTGACGTGCTCGCTTGCATCAAGCTTAGCCTGAGAGTCGGCATCAAGTGTATAGGGATCGTTTAAGTCAAAGGTAGGGTACTGACCCATACCGAGGATAGCGCCTGTATTGACGTTCATAACGATGCCGCAGACACGGTTTTGAGGATGATTGTCAAGATAGGTCTGCTTGAGCTGTGCTTCAAGCACCGACTGAACACGGGTATCTATAGTGCTGACCAGATTTGAGCCGTGCTCTGCCTCTATGTAGCTGTCATACTTGTAGGGCATACGGTTACCCACCGCATCACGGGCTGTAACGTACTTGCCCGCAACACCGGTAAGCTCGGTGTTGTACTGGAGTTCAAGACCAAGCTGTCCGCCCTCGGAGCCTACACAACCGATAACAGATGATGCAAGAGAGCCGTAAGGATAATAACGCTTGGTATATGCCTCGTAGTGTATCTGTCTGTCAAGATCGTACTCGTTGATAAGTGTTATGATCTTGTTGTATTCTTCTTCGGTAACGTTCTTTTTGATAGTCTCGTCGGCACGCTGGTCCTTAGCAACCTTTGCCATGATCTCGTCATACTCGACGTCAAGAATATCAGAAAGCTGGCTGGCTATAAGAGCACCCTGGGTAGAATCCTCTATGTCACGGGGTGAGATAAATATACGCCAGGTGGTTTCGTTGGTAGCCAGCTGCACCATGTTGCAGTCGTAGATGATACCGCGGTTTGCAGATACCTCGGTTTCTCGCTCTATGTTATCTATTACCTTAGCTTCGTACTTTTCGTGCTGTATTATCTGAAGCGAGAAAAGACGTATAACAAGCACTGCCCACAATGCCATAAACACAAGAATTATAGTAAGAGTTCTGCCGGGGATATGTCTGTTTGTCCTGTTATGCATTTTTCTCACTCCTTTCTCGTGTTTTTTGCTGTTATATCTAAAGCCGAAGCAAGCCGAATGGGTCAAAACGTACCCTTTCGGCTAAAACGCAGAACAGAGAGTGGATATTCACACTCTCAAACCTGCACTATAATCATATTTTCCGATCAGCCCACATATTCCCACAGGCCCTGGAAATTCTCACCTATAGCACTCATTACGCTGGATACTACGGTAACGTCCTTGGAAGGCTCTGTCTCAACGACTTCAACCTTATCCTGCTGATCAAGGGTTATATGCTTCTTTGTAAGCTGATCTGATTTTACCATACCGAGATTTTCGGTAGCATACTGCTCTATTGTGAGCATATCATTCTTCTCTTCCAGAGCAAGGGCAAGCTCCTTCTTCTCCCCTGCCAGGTCGGTGAGCTCTCCACGGAGGAGAGCTACCTCGATGGTGTACTCGTTGATCTGCACGTAGCTCATAACGGTGAACATAAGCAGCAGAGTACAGATGGTTACCATAACAACAGCTCCGACAGGAAAAGGTCTCTTGGTTGCCGCCTTAACGGTGGTAACTCTGTCCTGCTTTACCAAAAGCATAGGACGCAGATTCTTTCTGATCTGGCTGAGTTTTGAAGTTTGTGTAACTGCAGGAAGATTAGCGGCACGAACAGGTGCCGAAGATCTTGCACCCTTAGGTGCAGCAGTTGCTCTGTTATATGCAGGCGCACCGCTCTGAGCACGTCTGTTATTATTCTGTTTGCTCTTGGGGTTCTGCGCCTGGTAGGTCATTTCTTAAAATTCCTTTACTTAAATTTTCTCAAATATTCTGAGCTTAGCGCTCTTGGATCTTGAGTTCTCCTCTAATTCCTTTTCGCTTGGTAATACAGGCTTACGGGTTATAACCTTACCCTTGGGCTTGTTGCCACATACACATACCGGAAAATCAGGAGGACAGGTGCAACCGCTTGAAAGCTTGTTGAACGCCTGCTTAACTATACGGTCCTCCAGAGAGTGGAATGTGATGATGCATATCCTGCCGCCGGAATTAAGCATTTCTACGGCAGTTTCTATGGTGGGCTCTATTATATCGAGCTCTCGGTTTGTTTCGATTCTGATAGCCTGAAAACTTCTCTTTTCAGGGTGTGCGTCGTTGCTCTTCGGAACGGAACGCTTGATTATCTCCACAAGCTCACCCGTGGTGGATACAGGTCTTGAATTTACGATGTTGCGTGCTATCTTGCGGGCAAACTTTTCTTCGCCCCAGTCACGCAGTACTCGGGTAAGTTCCTCTTCGTCGTAGTCGTTAACTACGTTGTACGCGCTAAAGGTAGCTTCGCGATTCATCCTCATATCAAGAGGCGCATCCTGCATATAGGAAAAGCCTCTCTCTGCGGTATCAAGCTGGTAGGAGGAAACTCCCAGATCCAGCAGAAGACCGTCTATACCGCCGTCTATCTCTATATTTCCGATGTTTTCGAAATTGTCCTTGACAAAGGTCACCTTGGAGAGATGATCCTTCAGTCTCTCGGTTGCAGCCGCTATAGCGTCGCTATCCTGGTCAACACAGTAAAGTCTTCCTGTGTCAAGCCTTTTAGCTATCTCAAGGCTATGACCGCCGCCGCCTGCAGTGCCGTCTATGTAGGTGCCGTCGGGCTTTATATTTAAACCCTCGATAGTTTCGTTTAGTAATACCGAATAATGCTTGAATTCAGACATATCAGAGACCCAATGCAGCAATCTGCTCAAGCAGTTCGGGAGAATTTTCCTTCTCTATCTCGATAGCGCGGTTTGTATCGCTCCAGATCTCGGCGTGATCGTCAACACCTATAACTACAATATCCTTCTCAAGCTCAGCATACTGGCAAAGCTCAGCGGGAAGCAGTATTCTTCCCTTTTCGTCAGGTGTGATCTCCTCCATAGCCGAAAAAACCTTACGGCGTATAGGTTCACCCGTCACCTTAGGCAGCGCCTTGAGAGCAGATTCAAACTCTTCCCAGACCTCTTCGGGATAAAGAGCGATACACTTGGCAGAAAGGCTCTTTGCTACGATAAATTTTTCACCTATATTGGCTCTTATCTTAGCAGGAAGAAACATTCTGTTCTTCTTATCTATAGTATGCTTATATGTTCCGCACAGTCTTGCCATATGTATTCCTCCTTTCCGAAAACGTCGTTTTTTACAATTTTATATATATACATATTTGTCGCAATCTGCAATTTAAGGGGCTAAATGATGCTTTTTCTTCAAAAATAACCCATTTTTGACCACAAATATACACTTTTGCCCACGTTTACATCAATTATAATGCAATTTTATATATTTTGCAATACCCTTGATAAAAAAATTATAATCGATTGAGGGTGTCAAATAATTTTTTTCGTCATAACGAACATAAGTTCTTGTTGTGTTCGTAAAAACACGAACAGTTTGGGCTGAAAATATAAAAACCTTCAAATTCCGACATTCTGCCGAAACTCAAAGGTTATATATATTGTATACCGTCGTGGGGTTAAAATCAAGAAAACAAGACCGTTATTTACATAGGTAATATATGGTTTTCCTCCCCGGTGAGTCCTATAACATTACCGTATCTGTATCATATATGTACTCAGCAATGGTATAGTTGGTGTTAACATAAAACGCAAAGATCAAGGACACGATCCGTTTACAACATCAACTCATCAGTTACTCCTATAGTCTCTTAAATTCGTTGTGTTACGGTGCGCAACTCGGTTTGCTCATCCGCTACCGTCCCCTCAAAAAGCTTGTTAAACTCGCTTTGGAGACCTCCGACGGCGTCGTAAAGCCACGTTTGGCCCTGCACCCTTTAATTTCAGATAGTTCAGAATATCCCGATTTGTCGCAGATAGCTCGTTCTATGCCGATGCTCTCGCATTAAGGCGTAAAAAAAGCATCCCGAAGGATGCTTTTTTCGTTATGTTATCGCTTATGCGATAGTAATGTAGTGGAAGTTGTAGGACTCGTCGTCGTAC
>JBGUUX010000098.1:0-13795 GCA_045133915.1 Eubacteriales bacterium
TCTTGAAGAGATAAAGATTCCGGATACCGTTACGGTTATCGAAAATGAAGCTTTTGCAAACTGCTTTAGATTAAAAAAGGCAGAGATCGAAAATTCGATTACTGATATAAGGGATGGCGCTTTCGCTCTTTGTTTTTCCTTAACAGAAATCAAATTACCGAATAGTCTGATAACTATAGGTTATCGTGCATTTGAAAACTGTACTGCTTTGGAAGCAATCGTTATCCCTGATAAGGTTACTGAGATTCCTACCCAAGCTTTTTATAATTGTTCTTCATTGAAAAACGTTATACTTTCTAAAAATACGGGAAAAATTGCAAGTAATGCATTTAATAACTGTGTTGCATTGGAGAAGGTCAACTTCGAAAGCTGTATAAACCTTAAAGAAATCCAGGAAAAAGCTTTTTACGGATGTACTTCCTTAAAGGAAGCTATATTCCCCGAATCGCTTACAACCATCGGTTCAAACGCATTTGAAAACAATAAGTCATTAGAAAAGATCTATATACCTTATGCGACCAAAACCATCAACAGCTATGCCTTTGCGGGATGCGAATCTCTTAAGGACATCACTATTGCGGACTATAGTATCAAGGAGCTTGGTACCTACGTCTTCAAGAACTGTCCCAGCATAGTAAACGTTGTTATCCCCAAAGGAGTTCAAAGCATCAAGACTCAGGCGTTTAATAACTGCACAGGTTTGCTCTCTGTCAGAATTCCGCAGTCTGTAACTTCGATTGCCGCAGATGCCTTCTCATATCCTCAAAAAACGGTTATCTACGGCGTTAAGGGCAGCTATGCGGAAACCTTTGCAAAAAACGGAGGATTTACCTTTGTTGATGAAACGGTTCCCTGTGAGGGCTTTGCGCTTCTTGACGGTGCAAGTAACGTTACCATCGAGGTAGGCGAAACCTACAGAGCAGAGGTTGAATATTATCCCGAAAACACCACCGACATTGTTACCATCACCGAAAGTAACGGAAGACTCAGCATCAACGCTCTTGATCTTGTGGGTTCAAAGACAGGTGATACTGTAGTCACCGCATCTGTAACCAGTGGACTTACATATACGTTTAACGTACACGTTATTGATGCGAGCAAGCTGGAGGTAGCTTCACCTCCCACAAAAACAAGCTATCTTATCGGTGAGGCTCTGCAGCTTGACGGACTCAAGCTGCGTGTCGTATACAATGACGGTTCTGTAAAGGAAATAACAGAATATGCCGTAAGCGGCTATGACAGCAGTAAGGAGGGTACACAGTCAGTTACCGTAACATACACTAAGCCTAACGGCAGAACAATAAGTACGACGTTTACAGTTGAAGTTATTGACAACACTCCCAAGGTAAACGGTATCCGTATCAAGACCCTTCCCAACAAGCTTGTATACGAGCGTAAGCAGTCGCTTGACCTTACAGGTATGGTGGTTGAGGCTACCTATACCGACGGCTCCGTTGCGGTGATAACCGATTATACCACCTCCGGCTACAATGCTCTTGCCTACGGCGAGCATACCGTTACCGTAAAGTACGGAAGCTTCACCACAACGTTTACGGTAGAAGTGGTGGAAGAGATTCACGTACACACTTGGGGTGACTGGTACGTAGTAACAGAACCTACCTATGATACGGTCGGTATCGAAAGACGTGACTGTACCTCCTGTAACGGTTACGAAACTAAGGAGATTCCTACGCTTCCGAGAATCCCGGAGCTTATCCTGGATGGATATGATATAATGATAACCCTTGCCGAGGATATGACCTATATCAGATATGCTCCCGGTACCTTTACAACGTCAAGTGAAATTAAAAATGCACCCGGTTGTGTTACTCTTGATGAAAAGACTATCGGAGAAAACACGAAAAACGGTATGTTTGTCAAGAATTTCCCCGAGGGTGGAGTATACAGCTTCTGGGTGAAGCTTAAAAACGGTAATACCTATATATTCAACTGCAATATGGCGGATATGGAACAGTACGTGACCTCTGATATGCTGAATATTACGGTTCATAATCTCTACGGTGTCAAGGACTTTTTCATCGCCAAGGGTGACTATAACAGCTATGCAGAACTCAAAAACAACTATATAGTCAGAGTCACCTCCACTAAGATCGCAGATGCTCATGACTATACCTACGGCATTACCGATGAGGGGCTCTATACGGTGCTTGTCAGATATGACGATGCTTCAAGAGCCGACAGTGTATTCAAGCTGGATATAACTCTTCATACTCATAGCTATGAGTCGGTAGTTGTGGTTATCCCCACTTGTATGGGACAGGGTGAAATGAAGTATACCTGCAGCTGCGGTGACAGCTATACTGAGATCATTCCCGCAACGGGTGAGCATCAGTGGGGATCATGGAGCTTACACACCGAGTCCACCTATATCGTTGAGGGTAAGGAGATACGCAACTGTGAAACCTGTGACAGTGTAGAATACCGCTCTATCCCTGTAAAGGAATACGTAAATATCTTTACCGATGTTAAGGACAGCCATTGGTATGCTTCCGCTGTTACCTACGTGGTGAAGAAGGGTTATATGAACGGTATGTCCTCTACATCCTTCTCCCCCAACGGCAACATCAAGCGTGAGCAGTTTGTTCTTATACTTGCAAACATAGCGGGCGTAGACACCAACGACTATAAGAATACCCCCTGCGGTATGTCCGACGTTCCTACAGGACAGTGGTATTCGGGTGCCGTTACATGGGCGGTTAAGGAAGGTTACGTAAGCGGTATGACCGCTACCACCTTCGGCAGAGGAAAGGATATTACCCGTGCCCAGCTTGCGAGAATGTTCTATACCTTCGCCGGCAAGAACAGTATCGACGTTTCTGGCAGAGCGGATCTTTCCGGATTTGCCGATGCGTCAAAGGTACAGGATTGGATGCGTGACGGTCTTGAATGGGCTGTGGATGCAGGTATCATCAGCGGTATGAATATTCAAGGCAAGATTTCGCTCAATCCCAACGGTACAGCTACCAGAGCGCAGGCTGCTGTAATGCTTACTGCATTTGATAAAATAAAGTAATAAAGCAAACTTTTAAAAATCAATTGATTCGGTGAAAACGACATGGAAGATAATGTCCTTTAAATATCCTTTATATAAATCATTAATCACTTCCTCGATTGATAACCGAATAGGATTAAACAAAACGGACGGGTTTTCCCGTCCGTTTTGCGATATTCAAGCCTTCCCCGCTGGAGAAGGCTGTTTTGAAATGCGAAAGCCACCGCTTTTGCGGTGGCTTAGTTGTATTATACAAGTCTTGTAAGTTTCTTCATTTCCTTTGCAAGGCGCTCGTTTATGCCCTTGTATACAAAGCTGCCTTCGTTTGCAACGATCTGCTTGTTACCCATAACAAAACCTCTCTTTTCAAAAGCAAGCTTATAGCCTGCGGGGAAGGTGAGGCTGTCACAGAGACGTACACAAGGCAGGTATGCCTTGTTGAGCTTCTGAGCTTCTAAGATCTCGCCCTTTTCAAAGAGCTCGTAGATCTTGGCGTTAACTTCGGGAATGATAGCGGACATTGCGGTCATAGAACCTGTACAGCCTGCAAGCAGAGCGGGAACAAGCATATCGTCTGTTCCGCAGAATACTGCAAAGTCGGGTCTGATCTCGTCCTTGATGTCAACAAGGTGAGCGATACGCTTAAGGTTCTGGCAGGAATCCTTGATACCGATGATGTTCTCGCACTGGAGAAGTCTTTCATATGTGGGTATAGAGATCTCGCCTGTAAACATAGGAATGTTATAGAGCATGATGTTGATGCCTGTAAGTCTCTTGGAAAGTCTTACAAAGAACTCCTCTATCTCTGCCTGAGGAAGAGTAATGTAGTAGGGCACGCATACAACGATACAGTCGCAACCGCACTTTTCAGCATGACGGGCATACATCTCTACCGTGTCAAGGTTGGTAGCGCAGGCGCCTGCTGAGATACGCTTTCTGCCCTTGTTTATTCTTGCGCAGACCTCGATGAGCTTCATATTTTCTTCGGGGGACATATGAACGAACTCGCCTGTGGTAGCGCAGGGGAAGATACCTGTTATAGGGCTCTGACAGAGAAACTCTACCTCTGCCTCGTAAGCCTCCCAGTCGATGGTTCCGTCGAACTTAAAGGGAGTCATAAGAACGGCGTAGGGACCCTGGGGGATGAAATACTTGTCCATTGTTTTATCCTTTCAAAAATGCAGAATGCAGAGTGCAGAATGCAGAATTATGGTGGATTTTCTCCCATAAGGTCGAAAATCTTCATACTATCATAATTTCCGCTTTCCGTAACTTACTGCTTATATCTGCAAATTTTCTGTACCAATATACAAATTTAATGGAATTTTTGTTGCTTTCGGCAACAAAAATCTCCTCAATTCTGCACTCTGCATTCTGCACTCTGCATTCGCAAAAATGCTTTGCATTTTACATTAGAGTTTTACTGTGTAACGCTCTGCAACCTCTTCGTCGATCTCAACGCCAAGACCGGGAACGTCGGGAATGTTAACGTAACCCTCGGAGTCGATCTGGAAGTGATGCTTAACAAGGTTCTTGGAAAGAACTGTCTCCTGGCTGCAGTACTCAAGGAAGGGAGAGTTGGGAGTAGCTGCGATAAGCTGGAGAGATGCGGACATAAGGATACCTGTCTTGAAGGCGTGGGGGATCATGGGAATACCCTTGAGCATAGCCATATCCATAACCTTCTTAGCAACAGTGATACCGCCGCAACGGCTCATGTCGGGCTGGATAATGTCGATGTTACAGCCGTTGATAAGCTCGTTGAACTCGTACATAGTACCAAGCTCCTCACCTGCGGAGATGTTTACGCAGGATACGTCCTGTGTAAGTCTCTTATAGAAATCAACCGCATCGGGAAGGAAGGGCTCCTCTACCCAGTGAACGTCATATTCGCTGAACTTGTTACAAAGTCTTACTGCCTGCTTGTACTCGGTCCATCTCATACCGATGTCGATCATAAGCTTAGCCTTGTCACCCATATGCTTACGGCAGAGGCGAACAAGCTCAAGGTCCTTATCATCGTCGCGGCCAAGTGCGCCCCAACCCCACTTAATACCTGTGAAGCCCATGGGAAGGTAGGTCTCGCAGATCTTTGCGATCTCTTCTTCGGTCTCGGGCATAAGGATGGAGCAGTATGCCTTGATCTTGTTACGGAAAGCGCCGCCGATAAGCTTATGTACAGGCTTACCAAGTGCTTTACCGATGATATCCCAGATAGCGATGTCGATACCGGACATAGCGTGGATAGCGGCAGAACGTCTGCCGTAATAGTAGCTGTAGTTGTACATCTTCTGCCAGATCACCTCTACGTCAAAGGGATCCATGCCTACAACTGCATCGCGAAGACCGCGGCATACCTCGTGGGATGCAGGGGACTCTACGATAGCCTTCATGATATAGGGAGAAGAGTCGATCTCACCGATACCCTGAATGCCTGTGTCTGTGGTAACTCTTACAACGGCGGTATCCTGGCTACCGTCGCCAATCATTTTGATCTCGGGCTGCTTAACAACCAATACTTCTACATCTGTAATAATCATTTGAAACTTAATACCGCCTTTATAATATTATTTCTGCGATTTTCGATATCGTCTATCGCTTGGTTTATATCTTCAATTCTGTACTCTGCGCTTACCATAGCCTTAAGGTTGAACTTGCCCTCGCTTGTCCACTTAAGCATAGGCTCCCAAGCCTTGGGAGAAGAGCATGCACCGAAAATTGATAACTGCTTTATAATAATGTCGGTTACGGGGAAGTCTACCTTGTCGTCGTCTGCGGGAATACCGTAGAGGATAACGCGTCCGCCGCCGCAGGCACACTTGACTGCCATATCAACGGTCTGGCCAAAGCCTGCCGCATCAATAGAAACGTCAACGCCGTAGCCGTCGGTCTCCTCAAGAACTCTGGTGAGGAGATCCTCCTTTGTGGGATCGATATGTACATCTGCACCTAAAGTCATTGCAAGGTCGCTGCGGTAGCTCTTACGGCAGGAAAGTATTACCTTCTTTGCGCCCTGTATCTTTGCGATCTGGATATACGCCAAGCCCGCAGGGCCTGCGCCCTGAACCAGAACTATCTCGCCCGGCTTTACGGGATGAGCCAGCATAGAACCGCAGGGACATACACAGCTTTCGATTATAGCCGCTTCCTCATCTGTTACGTTATCGGGAAGCTTGTGGAGATTGGGAGCGGGAACCGCAACGTACTCGGAGTAAGCTCCGTTATAGGGAGCGTAGCCTATCTCACCGCCGTTACAGCAGAACTCGCTGTTACCTTCCTTACAATACTTACAGGTCTTACAGCCGATCATGGTATCAACTGTACAACGGTCGCCGAGCTTCCAGCCCTCAACGCCCTCGCCTATCTCACAGATGACACCTGCCATCTCGTGACCGAGGATGTGGGGAGGCTTGGTAAGAGATATCTTACCCATAATATGATGAATATCTGTAGCACAGAGACCTGCCGCCGTGATCTTAAGTATTACCCAACCCGGCTGAACCTTGGGTTTTTCTACGTCTCTGACTTCTACTTTTCCTATGTCTGTCCAGACTGCTGCCTTCATATCAGTTTCCTTTCGCACAATTTATCAAGATAATTATATATTATTATTTTTTATTTTTCAACCTTTTTTTATATAATAATTGACACAAAAGATACTTTAAATGTATAATTATATTACTAACTTAAGGAGAACGATTATGAAAAGATCCTTGGCTCTTATATTAACCCTTATTTTATTGCTTACCGCCTGCGGTGATACGGCAGGCTTTACCCCTACGCAAAAGGTAAAGCTCACTTCAACTGACGGAAAAGCAAATTTTATAATAGTCCACCGCGAGGAGGCAGATCAGGATATAGAGGAAGCTCTGTCGGTATTCTGTAATATCCTGAAAGAAAAGGAAGGCATCGACCGTGTGGAGATACACGACGACAGCCGTAAGGAAAATCCCGACGTGGTGGAGATCTTGGTGGGCAACACCAACAGAAGCGCTTCACAAAACCTTGTGAAGGATCTTCGTGACAGAGAGTTTACCGTAGGTGTATACGAGGGTAAGTTCGTTATTGCGGGTGCCAACGACGAGTCTACCCTTGACGCTATAAATCACCTCTATATGCATTACGATGACTTTATAGTTGAGGGAGAAGTTTCCTCCCAAAACAACTATACCCTCAAGTATGATTACAAATACGACAGTATCAAGATAGGCAATACCGATATCTCCGCATACACCATCGTATATCCCGACCCCGGCGGAACATATACGGAAAAGGAAAGCTCGGAAAAATATGCCGCACAGAGACTGGCCCAGCAGATAAGTCAGTTAAGCGGTATAATAGTTCCACAAGAGAACGAAAAGAACACCGAGGCTGAGTATCAGCTGGTTATCAAGTCTGGCGGTGAGGATTATTCTTACAGCATAGAAACAGAAGGCAAAAAGACGACCATAACCGCAGACAGCGTTTATGCATTTACAAAGGCATATGATGCTCTGCTTGAAAAGGAAAATATCCCCAAGGATTTTTCATCCGAGGGTAAGGATCTCTTAAAAGAAAGCAAAAACGATGATTTTGTCTACGTTTCCTACGGCGAGGACAAGGTTTACGGTGACAGTCCCGTTAAATCTATAAAGATAGGCGACGTGGATATTACCGAGTACCGCATAATCCACCACGATTACGGCAAGGGTTACTCCGGCTACGGTATGAACGAGATATATGCCGCCGAGCAGCTGCAGAGATATCTCAAATTTGCCACCGGAGTTGAGCTTCCCCTTGATACAGACTCCTCCGAGCCCACCGAATACGAGATACTTATCGGTAACACCGACCGTACAAAGGAGGATACCGCCGAGTACGGAATTGAAGAATATATCATCAAGACCGAGGGTAAGAACTTTGTTATAACAGGCGGCGAGCAGAGAGGCTCTATATATGGCGTATACTCCTTCCTTGAAGAATATATCGGCTGCCGTTTCTTTGCTGAGGACTGCGAGGTAATATACAAAACTGATGAGATAATCATCCCCTCCGATATCAACCAAAGATACAAGCCCACCCTTGAATACCGTGATACCAACGACAAGACCTATCAGGGCGGAGAGATTGCCTCCAAGCGCAAGATCAACTCCAGCTTCTGCCGCGGTATGACCTATTTTCAGGGATCAAGCATAGATTTTGCAGGCGGTGCCTTTGTACACACAATGGATACCGTATACGACCTTGCGGATCAGGGACATCAGCCCTGCTTCTCAAGCGAGGATACCTACAATACCGTGCTTGAAAAGACAAGACGTATCCTTAAAGCCAATCCCAATGCAGAGCTTATATCCGTAACCCAGAACGATAACAACAATGCCTGCACCTGCAAGGACTGTTCTAAGGTTTACCAGGAGGAGGGCAGCCGTGCCGCTCCCCTTCTGCGCTTTGTTAACCGTCTTGCCGAGGAGCTCTATGACGAGTTCCCCAACATAAAGATACAGACCCTTGCGTATATGTTCTCAAACGAGGCTCCCAAGATCACCCGTCCTCACGAAAACGTTATTATAGAACTCTGCTCTCTTGACGCCTGCTGCGGACACCCCTTAAGCGATCTTTCCTGTCCCACAAACGCCGAGTTCAGAGGTCAGATAGCCGACTGGAGCACACTTACCGATAACCTCTACGTATGGTATTACGTAGTGGAGTTCACCGGCAATGCAAAGGATGCTCCCTTTATGAACTTTGACTCCCTCTACGATACCTATACCCTCTTCTATCAGAACAACGTCAAGGGCGTGTTCAACGAAGCGAACATGAATGAAGAAAGTCCCGAGTTCGGCGCCCTGCGTTCATATCTTCTCTCAAAGCTTATGTGGGATCCCCACATGACAAGAGAGGAGTTTGACGGGGCTATCCATGAGTTTATCGCCGCATACTACGGCGAAGCCGCAGACGTGGTGGAGGAATACTTCTATATG
Source organism: Eubacteriales bacterium (assembly GCA_045133915.1). Taxonomy (GTDB): domain Bacteria; phylum Bacillota; class Clostridia; order Oscillospirales; family CAG-272; genus RGIG7300. The sequence continues at coordinate 8,974 of JBGUUX010000098.1, forward strand.
ATGTCTGCCTTTGCCCATGACCGTCACTTTGAGCAGTATACCGGAGCAAACGGTATCCTTGACATGAACAAGTACACCCATACCATAGGCGAGGTGTCCCACTGGATGGATACCTTAAACAAGTTTGAATACGAAAGATCCGAATCAAAAGAACACGTAAACCGCTTACGCAAGGGCTTTAGTCAGGTCAAGCGTTTTGCAATGAGTTTGAAATGATATGAAAAAATTACTTATACTGTTACTTTGTTTTTTAATGCTTCTCACCTCCTGTAATACCGGAGGTGCCGCTCCCACACAAAAGGTCAAGCTTACCGCAACCGAGGGCAAGGCTGATTTTGCCTTTGTTTATCCCGAAGACATAGATCAGAGTGTAGAGAAGGCGCTTGGTTCTCTTATCAAAATATTTTGCGAGAGAATGTCGATAAACAAAATATCCTCATACGATGACAGCCGTAACGAGAGCGAGGATGCCTTTGAGATACTTATCGGCAACACCAACCGAAGCGCAACCCGTACCGCTTTGGCTGACCTTCGCGACCGAGAGTTTACCGTAGGTGTGTACGAGGGCAAGTTTGTTATTGCGGGTATAGACGACGGGGCAACTTTGGATGCAATAAATCATCTGTATATGCACTATGATGAGTTTATAACCGACGGTGTTGTTACCTCAAAGAACAACTATATCCTCAAATATGATTACAAATACGACGGTATCAAGATAGGAAACACTGACGTCTCCGCTTATACTATCGTTTATCCCGATCCCGGCGGAACCTATGCCGAAAAAGACAGTACCGAAAAGTATGCGGCAAAAAGACTTGCCGAGCAGATAAGTCAGCTCAGCGGTATCATCCTTCCCTGTGAAAACGAAAAGAACACAGAGGCAGAGTACCGTATCTGTTTGGAAACGGGAAAGGAAAAGGATTCTTACACGGTAAAGACCGAAGGTAAGAATATAACCGTCTCCGCAGACAGCATATATTCCTTTACCAAGGCTTTTGATGCTCTGCTTGAAAGCAATAACGTCCCCAAGGACTTTTCTGCCGAGGGCAAGGACGTCTTAAAGGAACAGAAAAACGATAACTTTGTTTACGTATCCTACCTTGAGGACAAGGTACACGGTGACAGTCCGGTAAAATCTATCAAGATAGGTGACGTAGATATCACCGAATACCGTATAATCCACCACGATTTCGGCAAGGGCTACTCCGGCTACGGTATGAACGAGATATATGCCGCCCAGCAGCTGCAGAGATATCTCAAGTATGCTATCGGCGCAGAGCTTACCCTTGATACAGACGCATCCGAAGCTACCGAATACGAAATACTTATCGGTAACACCGACCGTACAAAGGAGGATACAACTGAGTACGGAATTGAAGAATATATCATCAAGACCGAGGGTAAGAACCTCGTTATCACAGGCGGTGAGCAGAGAGGCGCAATCTACGGCGTATACTCCTTCCTTGAGGACTATATCGGCTGCCGTTTCTTTGCTGAGGACTGCGAGATAATATACAAAGCGGATGAGATAGTTATCCCCTCTGACGTAAATGACAGATACAAGCCCAAGCTGGAATACCGTGATATAGACGAATATATCTACCGCGGCGGCGAGGTTGGCGCTAAACGTAAGATAAACTCCAGCTTTGGCAGAGGTATGACCTACTATCAGGGCTCGTCGGTAGATTTTGCGGGTTCAGCCTTTGTCCACACCATGGACACCGTATACGATCTCGGCACACAAGAGACTCAGCCTTGCTTCTCAAGTGAAGAAAACTATCAGACAGTTCTTGAAAAGGCAAGACGTATCCTTAAAGCCAATCCCAATGCCGAGATAATATCCATAACACAGAACGACAACAACAATTACTGTACCTGCGCCGACTGCTCTAAGGTGTTCAAAGAGGAAAAAAGCCATGCAGGACCCCTTATCAGATTTGTTAACCGTTTGGCAGAGGAGTTTGAGGACGAGTATCCCGATATAAAGATAGAGACTCTGGCATATATGTTCTCTACCGACGTTCCTCAGGTAACCAAGCCTCACGATAACGTGATAATACAGCTCTGTTCCCTTGATATGTGCTGCGGCTGTCCCTTAAGCGACCTCAGCTGCGATATCAATAAGCGCTTCCGTCCTCAGATCGAAGAGTGGAGCAAGGTAACCGACAATCTGTACATATGGTATTATGCAGTAGAGTTTACCGAAAACTCCAGAAACGCTCCCTTTATGAACTTTGACGCTCTCTACGATACCTATACCCTGTTTATGCAGAACAATGTAAAGGGTATATTCAATCAGGCGTATATCAACCGTGAAAGCGAGGAGTTTGGAGCGCTGAGAGGATATATGCTCTCCAAGCTCATGTGGAATACCGACCTTACAAGAGAGGAATTTGACGAAGCGAGAAACGAGTTTATAACGGCATACTACGGTGAAGCTGCAGACGTGATAGAAGAATATTTCTATATGATGCGCGACCTTGGCTCTGACCGTCATTTTACACAGTATGCGGCGCTGACAGGTGTGCTTGATATCAATAAATTCAGAACCTTCTCAGGTGAGCTTACCTCATGGATGAACGATATAGGCAACCTTGAATACGAAATTAGCGAAACAAAAGATCATGTCAACAGACTGCGCAAGGGCTTTGGGGATATGAAGCGATACGCTTGAGAATGCAGAATGCAGAGTGCAGAATGCAGAATTGAGGAGATTTTTGTTGCACTAATGCAACAAAAATTCCATTTAATTATATTGACACAGGAAATTTGCAGATATAAGCAGTAATTTCAGAAAACAGAAATATGATAGTATGAAGATTTTCGACCTAAGGGAGAAAATCAACCGTAATTCTGCATTCTGAATTCTGCATTCTGCATTCAATTAGAGGTTTATTATGAAAAAATGCTACGTATTTTATTCTCCCAACGGCGGTGTATGGCCTGACGGAACCACAGAACCCAAGCCCTCGGCTACTGAATACGGAATGATGGCTGACGGGGATAAATTCCGCTTCCCCGAAGGCGCTTTTGGTCTCAAAAGAGAGGGCTACCGTCACCAGACCTCACAAAGATACCTTAACGTTCCCCGTTTCTATACAGGCGACGGTAAGGGCGGCGGCTTTGATCCCGAAAAGATATGTAACGGCTTCGGATACGACTGCTGGCCCTACGATGCTCTTGAAATAACAAAGGGCGGTCACGATGCCAACTGGCTGGGACTTAACGGTATGCCCATAGAGGACGGCGGAACACTGACACTTTATGCCTGCTGGGATCCTATCGTAAACTATCATATCGGTGATACCGTTATCCGTGACTTTGTTTATAAGACAAGCGGAGACGAATATCTTATCCTGGGCAGAGGTGAAAAGACCAACTACGGTCTTAGTAAGACCGAGACTAACCTTGACGGATATTACGGCATAGGCGAAATACCCGATACCGAGTTTGATCATTGGGAAGACAAGGACGGTAACGTGTATATCCCCGGAAAAGAATATACCGTAACCGAGCCTCTTGAGCTCTATGCAAAATGAGCTGGTACGTGTACCTGATGCGATGCGCCGATGATACCCTGTACTGCGGTATGACCGACGATATCGAAAAAAGACTGAAGGCGCACAACAGCGGAAAGGGTGCAAAGTATACCCGCGCCCGTCTGCCCGTTGAGTTAGCCTACAGCGAAGAATGTCCTACACGCTCTTATGCTCTGAAAAGAGAAAGAGCCATCAAGGGCATGACAAGAGAATTAAAACTTAAATTAATTAAAAATAAAGGAGATAATGAAATGATCTACACAATCGAAAACGACAAGATCAAGGCTAGCTTTACCGACGTAGGCGCTGAGCTTGTATCCCTTATCAACAAGGCTGACGGTACCGAGTATCTGTGGCAGGGAGACCCCACCTACTGGACAGGCCACGCATACAACCTGTTCCCTATCTGCGGCAGACTGACCGAGGGTAAGTACACCTACAAGGGCGAGACCTATGAGATGAACCTCCACGGTTTTGCTCGCAAAACTTCAATACCCGTAACAAAACAAGAGGATAAAAAAATAACCTTTACCCTTACCGCTGACGAGAACACCCTTAAGATCTATCCCTTCAACTTTAAGCTTGAGATCACCTACTCTCTCTGCCGTAACGCTCTTACAACCGCATTTACCGTTAAGAACAACGACGACAAGGTAATGTACTTTGCTCTTGGCGGACATCCCGGCTTCAACGTACCCCTTGGCGGTGACGGCAGCTTTGAGGACTACTACCTTGAGTTTGACGAGGAATGCGCTCCCGAAAAGCTCAATATGTCCCCCACCTGCTACTATGCAGGCTCTATGGACAAGTTTACCGGTATCGACGGCAAGGTTATAAACCTCAAGCACTCTCTCTTTGACAACGATGCGGTATTCCTCCACAATATTCCCAAGGCTGTTACACTTAAGAATAAGGTATCCGACAGAACAGTAAGAGTTGAATACCCCGATATGCAGTATCTCGGTATGTGGCATGCTCCCAAGACCGAGGCGCCCTACGTTTGTATCGAGCCCTGGTACTCTATCCCCGCAGACGACGGCGTTATCGACGACCTTGAGACCAAGCGCGATATGATGACCCTTGACCCCAAGAAGTCATATAAGACCAAGATGGTATTCAAGATCTCATAAATTAAAAATAACTGAAATAACGGTGTCTGAAAAAGACACCGTTATTTTTCGCTGTTAGATTGCAAAAAGCATCCCGAAGGATGCTTTTTTCGTTATGTTATCGCTTATGCGATAGTAATGTAGTGGAAGTTGTAGGACTCGTCGTCGTAC
>JBGUUX010000099.1:0-25234 GCA_045133915.1 Eubacteriales bacterium
GCAATGCTTCCCGCAAACGGAGTTTTCAGAACTACGGTTACCGTGATCGTAATGCACTTTATCCTTCCCGCAGTAGTTACCCTTGCCTTTGACTGGGCATTCCGCCGTCTCGGTTGGGTAAAGAAGGGAGATATGAAGCTCGTAAAGGGTTAAAATATGCAAAAAAAGAAATTTCTTGACCGCCCGTATCTTAGCTGGGTGGCGGTCTCCGTTATAACCTATATCATATCAGAATGTGTAAATCAGAGAGGCTTTGGCGGACTTGTCCGTTTTATCTTAGCCTCTCCATATGCATTTATTCTCAATCTTACTATAGTGATGCTGACCTATTCTGTAGCACTGTTCTTAAAGAGAAGACTATTTTGCTATACGCTTACCGCAGCATTATGGACCGTAATGACGGTCATCAACCTTATGCTGATTATTCAGCGTAACACTCAGTTTAACTGCAGTGATATACTTATATTCAGATACGGTATTTTCATAACCTCCAGATATCTTAGTCTGCTTCACTGTATACTCATCACTTTGGGTATAATGCTTGTCATTACTTTTGTGGTTTATCTCTATAAAAAGGGATATCGTGGGAAAGTTACGGGCAATAAATGCAAGCACGGTATCACCGTGGGCATACTTACAGTAATTATCGTTGCAATGAGTCTTATAGGTAACCTTACAGGTCTGCTTCTTCCCAGATTTACCGACATTGCAGAGGGTTATTCTAAAAACGGATTTGTTTACGCCTTCTTTTGCTCGGTTACCGAAAGCGGTGTTGAAGAACCTGAGGAGTTGGAGGAAGGCTCTGTCGAAGCTATAATATCTGCATTTTCCGAAGATGACAAAACAAACGATATTACTCCCAACGTGATATTTGTGCAGTTGGAATCTTTTATAGATCCGGATGAATTTGTCGGTCTTGAACTAGAAAACGATCCCGTGCCCAATTTCAACAGACTTATTGATGAATACCCTTCGGGATATCTTAACGTATCCGTGTTAGGCGGTGGTACCGCAAACACTGAGTTTGAGATTATGACTGGTATGAACATCAAGGACTTCGGCACTATAGAATATCCCTATGAAAGTTATCTTGACGTAAACACCTGCGAGTCTGCGGCATATAACTATAAAGCTCTCGGCTATAAGGCTCACGCCATGCATAACTTCAGCGCAGGCTTTTATATGCGAAACAAGGTGTTTGCTAACCTTGGCTACGATACCTTTACCTCCTTTGAGTATATGACCGATATAGAGTATAATCCTATCGGATGGGCAAAGGATAAGATACTTGAACGATATATCATGACCGCACTTGAAAGTAGCAAAGAGCCCGATTATATCTATGCAATATCGGTACAGGGGCACGGATCATACCCCACCGATTTTGATGACAGCGAAAGCGACGTTGCAACGACCTATTTAAGTACCGACATAGAAGACATCCGCCCACAGATCGATTATTACGTTTCCCAAGTTAGTGAGATGGACTCATTTATCGGTTCGCTTACCGATAAGCTGTCAGAGTATAATGAACCTACGGTGGTAGTGTTCTACGGTGACCATCTGCCCGGTATATCCCTCACCGAGGATATGTTGGAAACAGGCAGTTTGTATAAGACTGAATATGTTATATGGTCTAACTATAAAATTGATGCTGAGGACAGAGACCTTTGCACCTATCAGCTTGCCGCTCACGTTCAGAGCCTTATAGGATGTTCCAGCGGTCAGATAACTAAGCTTCACCAGACCTACAGAGATACTCCCGAATATCAAGAATATCTCAAGGTACTTGAATACGATATCATTGAGGGTGATATGCTGACCTACGGCGGAGAGAATCCCTTTGATCCCTCCGAGCTTAAATTCGGAGTAGAGGATGTTTTGATAACAGACGTTACTTACGTAGATAGAGATCTCTACGTCACAGGAATCAACTTCAACGAACATTCAGCTGTATATATCAACGGAAACCGTAAGCCTACCGAATATATCAATTCAACTACGCTTACCGTCAAAAACGCCAAACTAAAAGAAGGTGACAAGGTAACCGTTGCTCAGATGAGCTATCAGATGCCCTGGACCTATCTTTCCATGACAGAAGAATATGAGTATTAAAAAAAGGATTTCCGAGGAAATCCTTTTTTGTCGTTTAGGAAATTGCGTTATGGCGTGCAATGAATAAATGGTGTTTATTAAGCTATATAGCGCAGTATGGGGGCGGCGACTCGCCGCTTAGTTGCACTCTGCAGTAAGGGGACCCTTAAGCTCCTTGAGGTAGAAGAGTCTGCCGGGGAGTGTAGGGATAAAGGTGGATGTGATGTTCATATCGGGACCGTAGTGGAGGGTTGTGAGGAAGCTCATACCCTGCCAACCCATACCTCTGCCAAGAACGCCGTCAGCACCGCCGATAGCGTAGTCAGCCTGAAGGAAGAGGCCGGGGCCGATGGTGTTTGCTCTGCAAGGAACCAGAGTTGTTCTGGACTTGAAAGATGTGAGAGCATTCTGCTCGATGGTAAGGGGATGAAGCTTTGCAGCGATACGGTGTGTCTGCTTCTTCCATTCTTCAACAGAGTCGAACTCATCAGCAAACTGGGGTTCCCAGAAAGCGATGTGGCACATTCTGCCGATACCGTATACAAGAACGAGCTTAGCGTCCTCAGCCTTGAGAGCAGCGATCTTCTCTGCGTATGTAGGAAGATTTTCCTTGGTAGCAAAGTTTCTCTGACACTCGGGAACGGTGTACTTGCCCAGCTTGTTGAAGAATGCAGCCTTCATGGAGTACTCAAAGGAAGCAGTGCTGGTGTTAGGAAGGGTGTTGCCCTCGTCGTCAGACCACTCGTCCATATTGAAGGTGTAAACGTGGCTGCAGGAAACCTTCCACTCACGAAGGAAATATACTGCCCAGCGGTACATACCCATAGGACCTACGGGGAGGATCATAGCGCACTTTCTGCCCGCATCACGTGTCTCCTTGATCTGCATTGCGAACTCGTGACCCATAAGAACGTCGAACTCTGCTACGTTGTCGCACTCCTGAATGTTGAACTTCTTATTCCAGAAGTCCTCGCGCTTGGTGCCTTTTTCGCAGCAAGCGTCGATCTTTGCCATATCCCAGCCCTTGGGATAGAAGCCGTCAAGAAGACTGCCCTTAACTGTTGACATGAAATCCATATTTTTTACCTCACGTAATATTTATAGTTTTATTTAAATTATTAGTTTAGCTCAATAATGCAGAATGCAGAGTGCACAATGCAAAATTGAGGTGATTTTTGTTGCATTAAAGCAACAAAAATTCCATTAGATTATATAAGATTAATCAAATCTTTTTTGTAATGAAACAAATGCAATATACAAAACACAAAGTAACAAACTGAAAAATACAGCTTAACCAAAATTAAAATGCAAGTTTTCGACCTAAAGGGAGAAAACTCTCCATAATTCTGCACTCTGCATTCTGCACTCTGCATTCAAAGAGATTATTGCCTCAAGGCAATAATCTCTTTGTTACAACCTTGGGGTAACAAAGCTCTTCTGTAAAGCCTTCTGCGTAAGCACAGTTAGACTGATAGCCTCTGAACTTACTGCAGGTACGTACAAAGTCGCAGAAGTCGATGTGATCGTGGTCACGCATCCATTTGATCTGGCTTTCGTGACACTCAAGCATCTGGAGCTTAAGGTCGATCTCGTCTGTGATGTCTACGTACATAGTAGGCTCAAATTTCATACCTGCAAGATTATCCATATAGTAGATGGGAGTAACCTTGGAAGCCTTATGCTCACCGGGAACGTACTGAGGACAGGATGCTGCAAAGCAAGCGGAAAATACCATCTTCTGAACTTCAAGGTGGTCAGGCATATAGTCTGTGGGAGAGTGGGTGATGATGAAGTCGGGATCTGCATAACGCATAACCTGCATCAGCTTGTCTCTCTGGTCATAGTCGTTTGCGTTGGGGCGAAGGTCTCCGATGTCAAGGGAAATAACCTCAATACCTGCAAGAGAGCCTGCTTTCTTAGCCTCACCGTTACGCATGGGACCAAGCTCGTGGGGCGGGATCACAACGTGACCCATATTGCCGTTACATACGTGGCATACTACAACTCTGTCTCCGCGCTTAACACACTTTGCAAGGGTACCTGCGCAGGAGATCTCAATATCATCGGGATGACAACCGATTGCTAAAACGTTCATTGATTAATACCTCTTATTATTTGCCCTTAGGCATTTCTGTCATACGGAGCTTGGGAGCGCCGTAGGGAAGGAGCTTAACTCTTTCGGTTTCTGTTATAGGAGTTCTGTCCGCGGGAGCAGTGTTGGGAACCGTACCCTCAAAGCCTTCCTTGTAACCCCAGCCGATCTTATGCATGTTTGCATATGCAACGATGGGAGGATTCTTAGAGGAGAAGGGAATGGTATAATCGTCAACTTCTTCGAACTCTACGTTTTCATCAGAGTAAGCATAGTTCCAGTCGGAAGCGGGACGCAGGTCATAGTCACAGTAGGGGAACTTACGCTCGATACCTTCCAGTGTGAACTCGCGGCGGTACCATTCTTCCTTGATGGGGAGAGAGTAGAGAAGTGCACCGCGCTTGAGAGCGTACATATCGCGGGGTCTCTCAACAAATTCAACCTTCTGGTCGAATACAACGTTAAGTACGGTCTCACCCTCCCAGGTACGGGAGATGATATGCTTCTTGCCTACCTCTACAGATTCACCGTTTACGGTAGCTCCGTTAAGGGTAGAGGGAATAACTATCTCAAAGTCAAAGTCAACAGCCTTGTCGGTCTTGACTGTATATGTAAGAGTATCTCTGAAGGGATACATGGTATCGAGATCTACGGATACGTTTGCGCCCTTGATATCAAGAGTAACCTTTGAAGGAACGTGAGCAACCGAAGCAAGCCCCTTTTCGTTTCTCATAAATGCAGAGAGAACCAGCTTAGGCCAACCCTGACCAAAGTTAGCGGTACAGCAGCCGTAGTTAGGTTCAAGACCGAACATGTTGCCCTCGTAGCCGTTGGAACCAAAGGGAGACTCTTCGTGTGTGCCGGGGAATCTGATACAAGCGATCTGGTTAGCCTGCTGATCGTACTGGCGTACCCACATATCGTCGCTGGTACCAGCAGGAAGAGCATTGAATGCAAGGGCTTCAAGACGGTCGATCCACTTTTCCTTACCTGTGATAGCGTAGAGCCACTCGTAAGAGTACATAGCCTCAACAACGCCGCAAAGCTCGGTGCCTCTGGTGGGATCGTCTCCGCCAAGACACTCGTCACCGGTAAAGTAGCCTGTAGGTGTACCGTGGTACTTGTGAAGGGTGTTAAGCATATATTCTGCAAACTCGTCCTCGTCAACCTCTCTGCCCTCGTATGCAAGGAATCTGGAAGCCATAGCCTCAGACTTAAGAGCCATTGCCAGGTTAACAACGTGGGTGTGCAGACGCCATACGTTAGGTCTGTCGTGGGCTTCCTTGTCTCTCCAGCGGTAGAATATCTTGTGGAAATCAGCGCCCTCGATCTCAAGGAGTCTGCAGAGCTCAATAAGCCACTCCTCTTGGCAACGGTCGTACATCCAGTAGATTGCTATGAGACCCTCGTACCATCTGAACTGACCCCAGGACTTGAGAGCGGTATGCTCAAGACGGAACTTGAGGTTTTTAAGTATTCTGTATATTACGTTGGGTATACGTTCGTCACCCGAGCAATCGTAATAAACGATGAGAGCCTTACATATAAGTAAAACAGCCCACTCGTCAAATGTATCAAACTCAAGCTGTGTTCCGCAGGGACAGATCCAACCGTCGTGATAGGGAACTTCGGGAGTGTCCTCCTGCTTGGAAAGGATAAAATCTACGTATTTTTTAGCTACTGCTATAAGCTCTTCGTCCTTAAGAAGATAAGCCATGGGGATAAAACCGTCGAGCCAGTAGGGAACTCTTTCCCAACCTTCCTTGTCGCCGCCTATCCACTGGCTGTCGCGAACGTCAGGCCAAACCTTGTGGAGATTACCGCACAGGCCTTTAGCCTGTATCTTTAACTGTTCAAGGATCCAACCTTTGGGCTCTATCTCCTTGGTGGTGAGCATAGAGTAACGGTGATTGTTCTTCATAGTGTGTCTCCTAATCAATATATTCCTTACAATTATATCATCACATAAAACATAATTCAAGTCTTTTCATATATTATTAAATATATTTATTTCTTGTATTTAGGGATGTTGACTTATTTCTTATGGTGTGGTATATTTTACTTAACCAAACATTTTAAAAGAGGTTTTGTTATGAATATCAAAAGAATATTGGCCCTTGTATTGGTATGTGTTATGGTGCTTCCCATGCTCGTTTCCTGTACCAAGACAAACAGTGGTAAGGACAACAACGGCTCAGGCTCTACTATTGAAGCTACAGGCAGCGTTGTACCTAAGGATGTCACTTTCCCCGGTGAGACTTTTACTATACTTTGCCGTGAGGACAATGCGTGGGGTGAGTGGCTTCACGAGATCTCCGCAGACGAGGATGCAACCGAGCTTGTAAACGAAGCTGTTTATAAGCGTAACCTTGAGGTAGAGGAACGCTTTGAACTTGAGGCTCTTGAGGCGTATGCAATACCCGGACAGTGGGCAGAGGGTGAAAACTTTGTAAACACCTTCCGTAACTCCGTTCTTGCTGCTACCGGTAGCTTTGATCTCATCATGAGCCACCAGGCTTATATGTCCTCCGATCCTTCGCTTAACGAGCTTTACACCAACCTTTACGACGTGCCTTACGTTAAGGACAATCTTGATGCTAAGTTCTACTATCCCGACGTAGTAGAAGAGCTTACCATCAACGATAAGCTTTACTTCCTTCTTGGTGACTACTCTCTTACCTACTGGGAACTGGTATACGTTCTCTACTTTAATAAGACTATGGCAGAGAACAGCAACCTTGAGGATATCTACGATCTCGTACGTGACGGCAAGTGGACCTTTGATAAGATGACCGAGATGGTCAAGGGCTCTTGGACTGACCTCAACGGTGATGCGTGGCCGGATGCTGAAGACACTTTCGGTTACGTTTCCGATATCCCCAACACCACCGACGCGCTTGAAGCTCACTTTGACGTTCCCATGACAGGACACGATGAAAGCGGCAACGTTGTCTTTAACGTAGATCAGGGTAAGATGGTAAACGTTCTCGAGAAATTCGTTGAGTTCAAAAAGTCTGACGATACTCACTTTATCTATACGACCTCCTCCGATACAGAGGACTCTAACGTTGCCGACAAGATCTTCCGCGAGGGCAGAGCACTCTTCTATCCCGCTATGCTCAACCGCGCACAGGAGTTCCGCGGTATGGAGACCGACTTCGGTATCGTTCCTTATCCCAAGTGGAATGAGGATCAGTCTGCATACTATACTCACGCGCAGGACGGATACTCTGTAGGTGTTATACCCATCGACGCTCCCAACCTTGAACTCTGCGGTGCAGTTGTTGACGTTATCTCAGCTCTTTCAAGCGAAATGGTTATCCCTGCATACTACGATATGGCGCTTCGCGACAAGTATGCTCGTGACGACGAGTCGGGTGAGATGCTTGACCTTATCCGCGAAGGCTTTAGCGTAAACTTCGGTTACTTCTACGGCCAGTCTCTCAATGGCTGTTCCATGGTGTTCCGTAACCTTATCCAGCAGGATAATACAAACTTTGTTTCCTTCTATCAGGTAAACGCAAAGGGTTATGAAAGAATGCTCAAGAAACTTTTGGCGTCCTACGCAGAGTCATCTAACCAATAAATTACAATTATGAAATGAACAAGGCTTTATGTCTTGTTCATTTTTTATATTTGAATATTTAATATATCTGTGTTACAATGTATCCATAAAATTATACAGAAAGGCAGATTCATTTATGAAAAACTTCAAAAGAATTCTTGCTCTAATGCTTGTGGTTCTTACTGTAGTTCCTATGCTCGTTGCTTGTGACGGCGGCAAGGACGGCAAGAACAACAACGAAAACAACGTTACAATAACCCCTAACAGTAGCGTAGTACCCGATGACGTTACATTCCCCGGTGAGACCTTTACCGTTCTTTGCCGTGAGGACAACGCATGGGGTCAGTATCTCCACGAGATCTCTGCAGACGAGGATGCAACCGAGCTTGTAAACGAAGCTGTTTATAAGAGAAACCTCGAAGTAGAGGAGCGTTTTGAGCTTGAAGAGCTTGAGGCTTACGCTATCCCCGGACAGTGGGACGTTAAGGAAGACTTTACCAACACCTTCCGTAACTCCATTCTTTCCAACAGCGGTACCTTTGACCTCATTATGAGCCACCAGGCTTATATGTCCTTTGACCCCTCTCTTAACGAGCTCTACACCAATCTCTTTGATATTCCTTACCTTAAGGATAATCTTGACGCAGACTACTACTATCCCGACGTAGTAGAGGAGCTTACCGTTAACGGCAAGCTTTACTTCCTGCTTGGTGACTACTCCCTTACATACTGGGAGCACGCTTACGTTCTCTACTTCAACAAGACCCTTGCAGAGAACAACAATATCGAGGATATCTACCAGCTCGTTCGTGACGGCAAGTGGACTGTAGACAAGATGATCGAAATGAGTAGAGGTAAGTGGGTTGACCTTAACGGCGACCTCTGGCCCGGAGTTGAAGACTCCTTCGGTTACGTTTCCGAAACCAACAACACTCCCGACGCATACGAGGCTCACTTCGATGCTCCCATGACCAGCCGCGACGAAAACGGTAACGTTATCTTCGACGTAGATCAGGGTAAGTACGTAAGCATTCTTGAAAAGATGATCGACTTCAAGAAGACTGACGACGTATACTTTGAGTATTTTGCAGATCAGCCCGAGGATGCTAACACCATCGACAAGATCTTCCGCGAGGGCAGAAGCTTGTTCTACCACGCACAGCTTGACCGTGCTCAGATGTTCAGAGGTATGGAAACCGACTTCGGTATCGTTCCTTATCCCAAGTGGAATGAGCAGCAGGAAGGTTACTACACTCACGCGCAGGACGGTTACTCTGTAGGCGTTGTTCCGATCGATGCTCCCAACCTTGAGCTCTGCGGCGCAGTTATCGACGTTCTTTCTGCACTTTCAAGCGAGATGGTTATTCCCGCTTACTACGATATGGCACTTCGTGATAAGTACGCACGTGACGACGAGTCCGGCGAGATGCTTGATATCATCCGTGAGGGCTTTACCGTAAACTTCGGTTATTTCTACGGTCAGTCTCTTAACGGCTGTTCCATGGTATTCCGTAACATGGTAAATCAGGATAACACAAACTTCGTTTCTTACTACACAGTAAACCAGAAGGGCTTCGAGCGTAAGCTTAAGGCACTGCTTGAGTCCTACGCAGACGACGCTGAATAATTATTTAGAAACACACTCATATTGAGTGTGTTTCTTTTTGTTATTGACTATAAGGTATTTATGTGTTACAATAGTAAAAAATATCAATAGGAGTGTTATCATGAAAAATATCAAAAGAGTCATTGCGCTTTTGCTTGTTCTGGTTATGGTACTGCCTATGCTTATTGCATGCGGTGACACAACCGATGACAAAAAGAGCAACGTTGACAAGAATACGCTGACCGAGACCGAGTCTGTAGTTCCCGACGACGTGACGTTCCCTGGTGAGACCTTTACCATTCTCTGCCGCGAGGATAACGCATGGGGTCAGTATCTCCATGAGATTGCAGCAGACGAGGATGCAACAGAGCTTGTAAACGAGGCTGTTTATAAGCGTAACGTAGAGGTTGAAGAACGTTTTGAGCTTGAGGAGCTCAAGGCTTATGCAATCCCTGGACAGTGGGCTGTGTACGAAGACTTTATCAATACCTTCAAAAACTCTATTCTTGCGGCTACAGGCGCATTTGATCTTATTATGAGCCAGCAGGCTTATATGGCGCTTGACCCCGCACTTAACGAGCTGTATACCAACTACTATGAGCTTCCTTATATCAAGGATAATCTTGATGCATCATATTACTATCAGGATGTTATAGAAAATATGACCATCAACGATAAGCTCTACTTCCTTCTTGGCGACTATTCTCTTACATATTGGGAATACGCTTACGTTCTTTATTTCAACAAGGTAATGGCAGAGAACCATAACATAGAGGATCTCTATACTCTTGTTAAGGACGGCAAGTGGACCTATGACAAGATGGTAGAGATGTCTAAGGGTAAGTGGATCGACCTCAACGGCGACCTTTATCCCGATGAGAGCGATAGCTTCGGTTACGTTTCCGATATTCCCAACACTACAGATGCCTTTGACGCACACTTCCAGGCTCCCCTTACCGGCAGAGATGAAAACAATAACGTAGTATTTAACGTTGATCAGGGTAAGGTAGTATCCATCCTTGAAAAGTTTGTAGATTTCAAAAAATCCGACGATACCTGGCTTGTATACACCAGCTCTGACATGACAATGGATCAGAACCCCGTTGACAAGATCTTCCGCGAAGGCAGAAGCCTTTTCTACCACGCACAGCTTAACCGTGCGCAGGACTTCCGCGGTATGGAGACCGACTTCGGTATCATTCCTTATCCTAAGTGGAATGAGCAGCAGGACGGTTATTACACTCAGGCTCAGGACGGTTTCTCTGTAGCGGTTGTTCCGATAGACGTAAAGAATCCCGAGATGTCAGGTGCTGTGCTTGACGTTCTTTCTGCTATATCCAACGAAACTGTTATCCCTGCTTACTACGATATGGCGCTTAAGGATAAGTACAGCCGTGACGATCAGTCTGCAGAGATGCTTGATATCATCCGTGACGGATTTACCCTCAGCTTCGGATACTTCTATCAGCAGGCTCTGGGATGCTGCGGTGTATACAGAGAGCTTATCCGTCAGGAAAACTCCAACTTTGTATCTTATTATGCGGTAAACCAGAAGGGCTTTGACAGAAAGCTGAGAAAGCTTCTTGAGTCCTATGATGACAGCGCAGAATAAAATTATTAAATGAACAAGGCCATACAAGCCTTGTTCATTTTTTAATCTTGATTTAGTAACAAATTTGTGATAGAATAACTATAACTTTTAACGAAAGGCAGAGGCACTTTTATGAAAAATTTCAAAAGAATACTTGCTATGATGCTCGTTCTTCTTATGGTTGTTCCTATGCTTGTTTCCTGTAAGGGTGACAAGGGCGGTAACGACGGTCCTAACGGCGGTGGCGGTGAGCTTGAGATCAACACCGTTGTTCCCGAAGACGTTACCTTCCCCGGCGAGACCTTCACCGTTCTTTGCCGTGAGGATAACGCATGGGGTCAGTATCTCCATGAGATCGCAGCTGACGAAGACGCAACAGAGCTCGTAAACGAAGCAGTGTACAAGAGAAATCTTGCAGTTGAAGAGCGTTTTGAGCTTGAGGCTCTTGAGGCTTACGCTATCCCCGGTCAGTGGGCAGTAAACGAAGACTTCATCAACACCTTCAAGAACTCCATCCTTGCAGCCAGCGGTTCCTTTGATCTCATCATGAGCCAGCAGGCATACATGGAGGATATCTCTCTTATCGACCTGTTCTACAACTTCTATGAAGTTCCTTACGTAAAGGACAACATGGATGCAGAGCACTACTACCAGGACATCATCGACGAGGTTACTATCGACGGTAAGCTTATGTACATGGTAGGTGACTACTCTCTTACATATTGGGAAAACCTCTACGTTCTTTACTTCAACAAGACCATGGCGGAGAACCGTAACATCGGTGATATCTATGATCTTGTTCGTGACGGCGAGTGGACTTATGACAAGATGGTAGAGATGGTTAAGGGCTCCTGGACCGACCTTAACGGTGACGCTTGGCCCGGTGAAGAGGACTCCTTCGGTTACATCACCGAGATCCCCAACACCACCGACGCATTCTGGGATCTCTTTGATATCCGTGTTACCACCAGAGACGAAAACGGCGAGATCAAGATCGACGTTGACCAGGGTAAGATGGTACAGGTTCTTGAGAAGGTTATCGACTTCAAGAAGTCTGACGATACCTACTTTGAGACAACCGACTCCGGTATGACAGAAGATTCTATCAAGTGCGACAAGATCTTCCGTGAGGGCAGAGCACTCTTCTATCCCTCCGCACTTAGCCGCGCTCAGGATTTCCGTGGTATGGAAACCGACTTCGGTATCGTTCCTTATCCCAAGTGGGACGTAAACCAGGATAAGTATTATACCCGTTCTCAGGACGGCTACTCCGTAGCAGTTGTTCCGATCGACGTTCCCAACGTAGAGATGTCCGGTGCGATCTTTGACGTTCTTTCCGCTATCTCTTACGAGAGCGTAATCCCCGCATACTACGATATGGCACTCCGTGATAAGTACGCACGTGACGATGAGTCCGGCGAGATGCTTGACATTATCCGTGAAGGCTTTAAGTTCAGCTTCGGTAACTTCTACGCACCTTCTCTTGACAGAGGTCTTGAGTTCCGTATCCTTATCAGCCAGGAGAACTCCAACTTCGTTTCTTACTATGCTGTAAACCAGAAGGGTTACGAGAGAAGACTCAAGAAGCTTCTTGATGCTTACAAAAATCTCGATCAGAACGCAGAGTAATATAACTTAATAAACTTGAAAACAGCTGTTTTGCAGCTGTTTTCTTTTTTGGTCACGTTTTTGAAAATATATGTCGCGTATTGACTAAACGTTGACGTTATGTTATTATAGGTATAACTAAACTGAAAGGTGAAATACTATGAAAAATTTAAAAAGAATAGTATCGCTTCTGCTTATCCTTGTGATGGTCCTTCCGTGTCTTATCGCTTGTGACAAGGACAAGGGCTCTTCCGGCAATCAAGGCGGCGGCGAACTGACCCAGACGGACAGCGTAGTTCCCGACGACGTTACTTTCCCCGGCGAGACATTTACCATCCTCTGCCGTGAGGATAACGCATGGGGTAACTGGCTCCACGAGATCGCGGCTGACGAGGACGCTACCGAGCTTGTAAACGAAGCTGTTTATAAGCGTAACCTTGAGGTAGAAGAGCGCTTTGAGCTCGAGGAGATCAACGTTATGGACATCCCCGGCCATTATGACGTTCACGAGGATTTTGTAAACACCTTCCGTAACTCTATTCTTGCGGCTACAGGTACCTTTGACGTTATTATGAGCCAGCAGGACTACATGGCAGACCCCGGTAACTTTGAGCTTTATACCAACTTCTGCGACCTGCCCTACGTTAAGGATAATCTTGATGCTCCTTATTACTATCAAGACGTTAACAATACCGCTATGGTTAACGATACCCTGTACTTCCTTTTAGGTGACTACTCACTTACATACTGGGAATCCACCTACGTTCTCTATTTCAACAAGACTATGGCAGAGAACCAGAATATCGAGGATATCTACGGTCTTGTAAAGGACGGTAAGTGGACCTTTGACAAGCTTCTTGAAATGTCCAAGGGCGTTTGGTCCGACCTTAACGGTGACCTTTGGCCCGGTTCCGAGGATGCTTTCGGCTACGTTTCTGAGATCAACAACTCTACAGACGCTTTTGCTTCTCACTTTGACGTGCCTATGGCAGGTAAGGACGAAAACGGTAACGTAATATTTAACGTAGACCAGGGTAAGATGGTAAGCGTTCTTGAAAAGTTTGTAGACTTCAAGAAGTCTGATGACACATGGCTCGTTATGCTTGGCGCTGACGTTACTCTTGACGAGAACCCCGTAGATAAGATCTTCCGCGAGGGCAGAGCGCTCTTCTATCACGCAATGCTCAACCGCGCTCAGGACTTCCGCGGTATGGAGACCGACTTCGGTATCGTTCCTTATCCTAAGTGGAATGAGGAGCAGGCTGGTTACTACACTCATTCTCAGGACGGCTACTCTGTAGCAGTTGTTCCGATCGACGTAAAGAACCCCGAGATGAGCGGTGCTGTAATAGACGTTATGTCCGCTCTTTCCAACAAGATGGTTATCCCCGCATACTATGATATGGCTCTCCGTGACAAGTACGCACGTGACGATGAGTCCGGTGAGATGCTTGACATCATCCGTCAGGGCTTCAAGATGGACTTTGCATACTATTATCAGGGTGCTATCGGCAGCGGCGGACACTTCAGAAACCTTATCAATCAGGAAAACACCAACTTCGTATCCTACTTCCAGACCAACAAGAAGGGCTTTGAGCGTAAGCTTAAGAAGCTTATTCAGGCATATGAGCAGGCCGAGGCTGAGTGATAACTGCATATATTAATTTTTGATGAACTCTATTGCATTTTAAAAACAAGTGTGGTATAATGCATTACAGTAAATAAAGTTATGTATGGAGAGTGGTTGACAGCCACTCTCCAAGTTTTATTCATAGGAGAGTCGAGCCCCATACGGTTTTAGACGGCAGATATCCGCCATATCTTTGTCAGCGATTTAGTCAATATCTCTTAGCAAATCAAGGACGGAAACGGCCGAAATAGCCTAAAATATCCGTCCAAATGCGTATTGGTTCGACTCCCCTATGAATATGCAGAAAGGATTTTCATAATGGCAAACGGCAAGAAGATTGCAGACGTAGTCACAGAGCTGCTCACTCCCGTTATAAATGACCTAGGTTATGACGTATGGGATATCGAGTACGTTCGCGAAGCGGCAGAGTGGTTTTTAAGAATAACCATAGACTCTCCCAAGGGCATTGACATCGACGATTGCGAAAAGGTACACAGAGCTATCGATCCCGTGCTTGACGAGGCGGATCCTATTGAGGATGCATACAGATTAGAGGTCTCCTCACCCGGCCTTGAGCGCGATATAAGAACAGACGTACATTTTGAGGCTTGTATCGGAGAAAAGATAGTTTGCAAGCTGTTTACCAAGCTTGAGGGTAAAAAGGAATATACCGGCATACTCAAAGCATATGAAAACAAGCAGATAGTTCTTGATACCGAGGAGGGCGAGGTTGCCATTGAGCGCAAATTAGCCTCCAAGGTGAGAACAGTTTACGACTTTGATTAATATAATTAGAGAGGATAAATGATGAATACCGAATTTTTTAATGCACTTGAGCTCCTTGAGAAGGAAAAAGGAATTCCCACAGAGTATATGATCGAGCGTGTTGAAGCGGCACTTATCAGCGCCTTCAAGCGTGAAGAGGGCGGTAACAGCAACGTAAGAGTTGTGCTCGACCCCGTAAAGAAGGACGTTCGCGTTTACAAGCAGATGGACATTGTGGAAGAGGTTGAAGACGAAGCTACTCAGATCACTTTGACAGAGGCGCACAAGCTTTCCAAGAGATACAAGCTCGGCGGCGTAGCAGAGATCGAGATGAAGCCCAAGAACTTCAGAAGACTCAGCGCACAGACCGCAAAGCAGGTCATCATCCAGGGCATCCGTGAGGCGGAGAGAGGAATGATGATCAAGGAATACGAAAGCAAGCGTGAGGAGATAATCACTGCAACCGTACAGAAGATCGATCCCACCACAGGCAACATCACACTTGATACAGGCACAAGCTTTGCAACCCTTATCAAGAGCGAGCAGATCCCCGGCGAGAGCTTCCTTCCCGGCGACCACATCAAGGTCTTCGTTATGGAGGTTCGCAAGGAAAGTAGAGGTCCTCTCGTAAACCTTTCAAGAACCCATCCCGGTATGGTTAAGAGACTCTTTGAGCTCGAGGTTCCCGAAATCCAGGACGGCACCGTAGTTATTAAGGGTGTTATCCGTGAGGCGGGCAGCCGTACCAAGATGGCTGTTGAAAGTAGAGACGCTGACGTAGATCCTATCGGTGCTTGTATCGGTAACCGCGGTATGCGTATCGCAGGTATCGTAGACGAGCTCCGCGGCGAAAAGATAGATATTATCAAGTACAGCGATGATCCCGCTGAGTTTATCCGCGAAGCACTTTCTCCCGCACAGGTTCGTGAGGTTATAATAGACGGCGAAAGAAGCGCAAGAGTAATTGTTGATTCCGACCAGCTTTCCCTTGCTATCGGTAAGGAAGGTCAGAACGCAAGACTTGCTGCACGTCTTACAGGCTTCAAGATCGACATCAAGGAAAACTAATTAATGAAGATTTTGCTAAAGCAAAATCGACCTTAACTTTGCATTTTGCAGCGACCGAAGGGAGTGCCAAGAGGCTCTGCCTCAGGCTGCATTTTGCATTTTCGAAAGAGAGGTAGCAATGACAGAACAGATCAAAAAACTTCCCCAGCGCAAGTGTACCGGCTGCGGTATCAAGGCTGACAAAAAAGACCTTATACGAGTTGTACGCACACCTGAGGGGGAGATAAAGATAGACCTGAAAGGTAAAATGTCGGGTCGCGGTGCATATATTTGTCATAACGCTGCCTGTCTTAAGAAGGCGGTAAAGTCAAAAAGACTTGCCCGCAATTTAGAGGTAGAGATACCCGATGAGATATATGAGGCATTGGAGGTGCAGCTGAATGGCGAAGAATGAAACGGAAAAGCTTAGCCGTATGTTAGGCTTGTCTGCCAGAGCAAGGATGCTGTCCGTAGGAACGGATATCGCCTGCGATTCGGTCAGAAGCGGTAACGCCAAGATCGTTATGGTAGCTTGTGATGCTTCACAAAACACGAAGAAAAGAGCATTTAATTGCGCACAGTACTATGAAACAGCATGTTACGAGATCCCTATAGAGCAGAACGACTTAGGTCGTTTTGTAGGTAAAAAGGGAGCTGTATCGGTTCTCAGTTTGAACGACGCTAACATGGCAAAGGGTATCACAAAACTTTTAGATGAAATGAGCGAAGCGGAACGTGATCCGCGGGAGGTGTAATATATGTTAAATCCTAAATACAAGATCAGCAACATGGCAAAGGACCTTGGTGTCAAGGGTAAGGATATAACCGATATTCTTGAAAAGAGCGGCAGAGGGGCAAAGTCTACCTCCGCAACCCTTTCATCCGAGGATTTTGATGTAATATTAAACGAGCTTTCGTTAAATAATCAGATAAGCAATTTTAACGATTATATGGAGCTTAAGGTTACTATTCCCCGTAAGGCTGCAAAGGAAGAACCTAAGAAGGAAGAGCCTGTGGCAGAGGAAAAGAAGCCTGAACCTAAGAAGGAAGAAAATAAGCCCGAAGTTAAGGCTGAACCCAAGAAGGAAGAAAAGAAGCCTGAGGTTAAGCCTGAACCCAAGAAAGAAGAGCGCAAGCCCCAGGCTAAGCCTGAGCCCAAGAAGGAAGAGCACAAGCCCCAGGCTAAGCCCGAACCCAAGAAGGAAGAGCGCAAGCCCGATCCTAAGAAGAAGCAGCCTGCACAGGCAAGACCTCATATGCAGACCGTTACTCTTCCCAAAAAGCATAGCGAAGAGGACAATAAGACTCCTCTCCAGCCTATTGATGCGGCAAATCACGGCAAGAAACCCGCTACACGTGTAGTAGATACCAGATCTACAAGCGTTGACCTTTCCAAGTATG
Source organism: Eubacteriales bacterium (assembly GCA_045133915.1). Classification (GTDB taxonomy): domain Bacteria; phylum Bacillota; class Clostridia; order Oscillospirales; family CAG-272; genus RGIG7300. The sequence goes on from JBGUUX010000099.1 coordinate 17,400, forward strand.
ACGAAAAGCTTGACCGTTATCACTCTGACCGTGACTACAACAACAAGCAGAAGCTTAAGAAGCAGAACAATCAGAACCAGAAGGGCAAGAAGCAGGATAAGGCTTCCAAGGAAAAGGCGGCTATGGATAAGCTCCGCCGTCAGCAGGAGATGGCAAAGAAGCAGGTTCTTTACGTTTCCATTCCCGAGGAGATCACCGTTTCCGAGCTTGCTGCAAGACTTAAGCTCAAGGCAGCAGAGGTTGTAAAGAAGCTCATGATGCTTGGCGTTATGGCTACCGTAAACCAGACTATCGACTACGATACCGCATATCTTATCGCAGACGAGATGGGCGCTAAGATCACAAAAGAGGTTGAAGTTACTATCGAGGATCAGATCTTTGATTCTACCGAGGACAGCGACGATAGCCTCACAACCCGTCCTCCCGTTGTATGTGTAATGGGTCACGTTGACCACGGTAAGACATCACTTCTTGATGCTATCCGTCATACCAGCGTTACCACAGGCGAGGCAGGCGGTATTACCCAGCATATCGGTGCTTATACAGTTAATATAGACGGCAACGACATCACTTTCCTTGATACCCCCGGTCACGAGGCGTTCACCACAATGAGAGCAAGAGGTGCTATGGCAACCGATATCGCAGTTCTCGTTGTAGCAGCTGACGACGGTATCATGCCCCAGACTGTTGAGGCTATCAACCATGCTAAGGCAGCAGGCGTTGAGATCATCGTTGCTATCAATAAGATGGATAAACCCACAGCTAACCCCGATAACGTTAAGCAGGAGCTTACACAGTATGAGCTCGTTCCCGAAGAGTGGGGCGGCGACGTTATCTGTGTTCCCGTATCTGCGGTTACCAAAATGGGTATCGAGGATCTTCTTGAGAACATCCTCCTTATCGCAGAGGTTAAGGAATATAAGGCTAACCCCAACCGCCGTGCAAAGGGTGTTATCATCGAGGCTAAGCTTGACAAGGGTAGAGGTCCCGTTGCTACAGTTCTTGTACAGAACGGTACTCTTAACGCAGGCGACGTTGTTATCGCAGGCACCTCTGTTGGTCACGTAAGAGCAATGACCGACGATAAGGGCAAGCGCATCAAGTCCGCAGGTCCTTCTATCCCCGTAGAGATCATCGGTCTTTCTGAGGTTCCTTCCGCAGGTGACGAGTTCAACGCAGTTGAGGACGAAAAGAAGGCAAGAGAGCTTGCAGAGCAGCGTAGAGACAAGGCTAAGAACGAAGAGTTCAAGGCTAACGCAGCAGTATCCCTTGAGGATCTCTTTGCAGCTATCTCCGACGGCGCAAAGACCCTTAACATCATCGTTAAGGCAGACGTAAGAGGTTCTGCAGAGGCGGTTAAGCAGTCTCTTGAAAAGCTTTCCAACGAAGAGGTTAAGGTTAAGATCATCCACACAGGTGTTGGCGGTGTTAACGAAAGTGACGTTATCCTTGCAGGCGCGTCCAATGCGATCATCGTAGGCTTTAACGTACGTCCCGACAAGAACTCTCTTGATATTGCAGAGCGTAACGGTGTTGATATCAGAACCTACCGTATCATCTACGAGTGTATCGAAGAGATCACCCAGGCTATGAAGGGTATGCTTGCTCCCACATACAAGGAAGAGCGTCTCGGCCAGGCTGAGGTTCGTGCTACCATCCGTGTTCCCAACGTTGGTACTATCGCAGGTTCTTACGTTCAGGACGGTAAGATCCTTCGTTCCGCACAGATCCGCGTAGTTCGTGAGGGCATCGTGGTATTTGAGGATAAGATCTCCTCACTCCGCCGCTTCAAGGACGACGTTAAGGAAGTTGCATCCGGCTACGAGTGCGGTATCGGTCTTGAAAAGTTCAACGATCTTAAGGAAGGCGACATTCTCGAAGCATTCCAGATGGTTGAGGTCAAGAGATAAAGCACGCAGTGCTTTATCGAATGCAGAATGCAAAATGCAGAATGCAGAATATATGTAGAAAACACTTGCCGAGGCAAGTGTTTTCTTTTATATTTAAAGGGTGGTGGCCTTAACCTGTGTATTCTTGTACTTACAGGAGGACATGCACATACAGATAAGCAATACCGTTAAGATTAAAATATTCTTTTACTCATAATGACCTCCGGTAAGCGTTGACGACACGCTTAGCTTCGCTTCCATTATTTCTTCAAAGATAGAAGAGTATTCATCCGGAACAAAGTAGCAGTAATCGCTGTCAGAGATATCTCCTATGATATACCTGTCACCGTTCTTATATATGGACATGCATCCCCAACGGAACATCATATCCTCTGTTGCCCGATGGACTGATACGAAAGTCTCGTGCGGATCGGTGGATGTGGCAGCGTATACCGGCTCTACGGTAGCCAATATCTCATCCACAGCCTCACACTGTTTCTCGGTAAAAATATAATCCTCGTATATATATTTGTCCTCATCGTTATAACCCGAATAAGAGTAATAGTAGACATCACCTTCAGGCTCGGTTTCAAGCATTTCTCTTATCTCGTCATAACGGTCTTCGCGGCAGAAGAAATGATTGTAATAATAAATATTCGGAGTGTTAAGCCGCATTACCGAGCCGTCGGCGGTTATCTCCCCCTCGTAGACGTTGCGATCGTTTGACAGAAGCACAGGTACGTCTTCCTCTGTGACGTTGATGTTTTGCTCGGTCAGGGGATTAAAGCGGGTATTGGTTACGGATATGGGCAGATAGCTGTTGCCCTTGTAGGTGATTATGCTTTTGTCCTCGTTTATGATAGCATGAGCTTCCTTCAAATTATCAAGTAAGTTACAGGCTGTGAAAAGAGAGCAGATAAGTATCAAAGACAGTATAAGCGTTATAGCTTTGAATGATTTTTTCATATGTAGATCCTTTCCTTATACGGGATCATTATTAACGAAGTCCCAAAGAACGTGGTCTGTCTTAAACTGCTGCAGCATTATATTCTGAAATACGCTCTCAAGCTCAAGGGGGATGCGGTATCTTTCGGTAACGGTACCGTCGGGATCCTTCATAACCGAATATCTTCCATTATGATATTCGATGCCGTATACACTCGAGCGGTTGAATATCAGATCCTCAGAACATTCGTAGAGGTGACAGTAGGAGTACACCTCGTGTTCCTCGTAGTTCTCAACCCTTTCGGTTACACCCAAGGCAAGAACTTCCTCTACCGCGCTTTTTTCCTCAGGGGAAAGAATATAGTTTCCGCTTACCTGTTCACCAAGCTCGGTATCGTAATAGTAATAATGGTATGCCAGTACCTCGGGCTCAAAGGGAGCTTCAAGACGTTCGATGAGGTTGTCGTATTCGTCGGCGCGGCAGTAGGGTACCGAGTTGTAGTCTACATTATAAATATAAAGATATTTTCCGTCCTCAGACACAGCACCGGAGTTTTCATAGAAGTTCTCTGACAGAAGCACGGGGACGTCGGGCTCGGTGACGTAGATGTCGCTGCTTGGAACGAGATCGAAGTTAAATAAAGAGGTACGCGAAGCGAAGGGGACATATTTATATTCATTACCGTTCAGGACGATATTGCCGTCTTCTTTTTTCGTTGCATGTGCTTGTCTCATTTCGTGAAGCCTGTTACAGCCTGTAAAGACAGAGCAGAGAAGCAGTACCGACAGTATCAATGCCGATATTCGTATAAGCTTTTTCATAATTTTGTCCTTTCTTTGTTTTACGGATGCAAACACTTGTTTGCTATTCAAGGTTGAGCTTTTTCTTGATAACGAAATGTGTTATCAGGTAGAATATCACACATCCAATCAAGGTGAAAAGAATACTGATACCGAAGAATATATGTACCGATGCGAAGGTGTTCTTCTCTATAAATTCGGAGATCTTCTCAAAGGGGATGCTGTCGAAATTTACCGAGAATACGGTTGTAAGGACAGTGGTTATTATTCTTCCGATAAAGTAGTAGATGAAGTAGATAGCTACCGCCCAGCCTACGCGGTTTTTGTTAAAGGTCTGACCAAGGGCGATGCAGGCGTATATAAGAAGCATACCCGAAAAGAGGGAAAGAATGAGAAGAATGAGAAATTCTGCTATATACAGAACAGAATGGGCGTTACATGCCTCAATGAACTCCTTGAAAATATATGCTGCTGCCTTGAGTATCTCGGTGAACACCTCACCTGCCGTCAGTACTCCTACAGACAGAACTGCTATGATAATAGTAGACAGCGTGACAGTTACAGCAGCACATGCCTTGATGAGAATATGCTGTGCGGGAGTAACCGGCAGGGTAAAGGTCAGATATCCCTCTCCTGTAAAGAGGTTGCTGTGAAAACGCTTGATACATACCACAAAGGTAAGAACAAAGGAAACTATGATAGCCGTACCGTAGAAGAACATGGTACTGCCGAAGATTATGTCATAGGCGGTGGTCTCTGCTTCAAAGAACTGAACGAATCTGCCTAAAAGAGCTACACAGAGGATTATTATCTCGATGGGAAGCCACTTGCGCAGGTATGACAGCATTTCATGCTTATAAAGTTTATTACACATAATTATTTCTCCAAAATTTAGTTACTGCTTATTTCAAATCGGGCACTGAGTGGTGAATTTAAGATTAAAAACGACCCGATTACGGGGTGAAGGGGACAGTCCCTTCCCATCTGAACATCTCTCTGAACAATTCGTCAACACTCTTGCCGTTTTCTTCCCTTATCTCCTCAACGGTCTTATGAAGGAATATCTTGCCGTCCTTGATAAATACCGCCTCGTCAAGGATCTGCTCAATATCCGAGATCAGATGTGTGGAGAGAAGCACGGTGGCATCGGGATTGTAGTTGTTTATAATAGTGGAGATAACGTAATCTCTTGCCGCAGGGTCAACACCCGCTATAGGCTCGTCAAGAACGTAGAGCAGGGCATTGCGGCTCATGGTAAGGATAAGACAGACCTTTTCCTTGTTGCCCTTGGAGAGGGTCTTGAGCTTGTGGTTGGGGGAGATGTTCAGATTGTCGAGCATTTTGTACGCAAGCTCGGATCTGAAATCCGGATAGAAGTCGCAGAAATAGTTTACTATCTGCTTTACCGTCATCCATGAGTTAAGATATATAGCATCCGGCAGATATGCCACAACGCTCTTGGTCTCAACACCCGGCTTTTTGCCGTGGATGTATACCTCGCCCTCGGTGGGGGTCAGAAGTCCGTTGATTATCTTGATAAGTGTGGTCTTTCCCGATCCGTTAGGACCTAAAAGTCCCACTATCTTTCCCTGTGTCAGGGTAAGGGAAATACCCTTTAATGCCTCGGTCTTGGCGTATTTCTTTACAAGACCCTCTACCTTTAAAATCTCAGTCATTGTTCCACTCCTTAAGATACTGTTTAAGCTCCTCGGCTGTCATACCGAGGTTTTTCATTTCGTTGAAAAATACTTCTGTCTTTTCGCGGCGAAGCCTGTCAAGGGTATTCTTCGCCTTTTCTGTGTTTTCGGATACAAACCATCCCGAGCCTCTGACAGAGTAGAGGATACCCTCCTGCTCCAGGGTTTCGTAGGAGCGTTGCATGGTGTTGGGGTTTACTCCCACGGCAACGGCAGCCTCGCGGACCGATTTTATTCTTTCGTTTGGTTTAAGGTCTCCCAGTGCCACGTCTAAGCAAATATGCTCGCATATTTGGGGACATAGGGGCTTGTTCTTGTCTAATATTCGATGCACTCTATCACCTCACTGTACTACTGTACTAATACAATAATACAATATTTCTCCTTGTTTGTCAATATTTTTTCAAAAACTCTTCGGTTGACAAGAAAAATTGAAAATGATATAATGTGGTAAGTAACAAAAACGAGGATTATGAAATTGTATAGCGGATTTTTACCAATAAATAAACAGGATATGCTGAGTAGAGGTTGGGAGACTCCCGACTTTGTATACGTTACGGGTGATGCCTACGTAGACCACCCTTCCTTTGGCGTGTCTATAATATCGAGAGTTCTTGAGGCTCAGGGGTTTCGTGTAGCCATACTCTCTCAGCCCGATTATAAGAGCTGTGAGGCATTTAAAGAGTTCGGCAGACCAAGGCTCGGCTTCCTTGTTACCTCGGGTAACATTGACTCTATGGTGGCTCACTATACCGTTGCCAAGCGTAAGAGAAGCACCGATTATTATTCTCCCGGCGGCAAGATGGGACTCCGTCCCGACCGTGCGGTTATAGTATACTGTAACCGTATCCGTGAGGCTTACGGTGACGTGCCGATAATCATCGGCGGTCTTGAAGCTTCGCTTCGCCGTTTTGCCCACTATGATTATTGGGATAACAAGGTGCGCCGCAGTATACTTGTAGACAGCCGTGCCGATATTTTGACCTACGGTATGGGTGAAAATATTCTCCGCCGTCTGGCAGAGCTATTAGACCGCGGTGTTCCCATAAAGAAGATAAGAGACGTCAGAGGTACGGTGTATCTTGCATCTCCTGATGATAAGATACATTACGAAGCCGTAGGCGGATACGACTATAACGATCTTAAGACCGATAAGGCAAAGTACGCCGAGGCGTTTGCTCTGCAGTATAAAGAAAACGATCACGTAAGAGGCAGGGCAGTAACCGAGCTTTACGACGGCAAGGTACTTGTACAGAATCCCCCTATGCCACCCCTTACCCGTAAGGAGCTTGACGAGGTCTACGCACTTCCTTATATGAGAACCTACCATCCTTCCTACGAAGCCGTAGGCGGTGTTCCGGGTATACAGGAGGTAGAGCTTTCGGTCACACATAACCGAGGGTGCTTTGGCGGCTGTAACTTCTGTGCTCTGGCTTTTCATCAGGGCAGAAGCGTGGTATCAAGAAGTATAGAATCCTGCGTTGAGGAAACAAAGAAGATAGTCGAGGTGCCCAACTTCAAGGGTTATATCCACGACGTAGGCGGTCCTACCGCTAACTTCAGATATGCGTCCTGCAAGAGACAGAAGGAACATGGTATCTGTGCAGGCAGAAAGTGCCTTGCTCCTACACCCTGTAAGCACCTTGAGGTTGACCATAGCGAATACATACAGCTTCTCAAGAAGATAGAAAGCGTACCCAAGGTTAAAAAAGTCTTTATCCGTTCGGGCATCCGTTTTGACTACCTTGTATACGACAAAGATGAGACCTTCTTCAAGAAGCTTGTCCGTGACCACGTCAGCGGACAGCTTAAGGTGGCTCCGGAGCATTGCAGTTCTAACGTGTTGCATTATATGGGTAAGCCTGACGTTGAAGTGTACAATAAATTTAAGGATAGGTACTTTGAACTTACAAAGAGCATAGGCAAGGAGCAGTATCTTGTGCCTTATCTTATGTCAAGCCATCCCGGAAGTACCTTAAAGGATGCTCTTAAGTTAGCCCTTTATCTCAAGGAGGGCGGTTACTCTCCCGAACAGGTGCAGGACTTTTATCCTACACCGGGTACTGCGTCCACCGTTATGTTCTATACGGGCATCGACCCTATGACAGGCAAAAAGGTATACTGTACCACCGACTATCACGAAAAGCAGCTTCAGAGAGCTCTGCTCCAGTGGAACAGACCTCAGAACGCAGAGCTTGTACGTGAGGCTCTTGTTAAGCTTAACCGCACCGATCTCATTGGTTACGGTCCCATGTGTCTTGTCAAGCCCGAAAAGGGCGCAGAGATGCCTAAGCATACAAGAAGACCTCAGTCTCCCGCAAAGCCTCAGACAGAGCGCAAAACAAAGAAGGCAGGATGGGCGGTTTCAAAAAAAGCAAAGAACAATACCAAAAGAAAGTCATCACGCAAGTGATGACTTCAGCGTGTCGATAAACTTGTCGACACGCTGTCAGACTTTGAAAAAGGAAGGTATGTGCGAACCCCCAAAACTCGGCAAGCTCGT
>JBGUUX010000100.1:0-64425 GCA_045133915.1 Eubacteriales bacterium
ACCTCTGTTGCCGTAGTAGTGGTCGGGTAGTTCTTAAGTATATCCAAATTAGAGAATATCTCAAAGGATGCGCCGTCTGTTCCGGGCACCCCGTTGAAAGCGCCGTTGTCGGCATCCTCTTTTAACTTTTTAGCATCAGTTATTACTTCATTAATCGCAGCGACAAGAGAGGTCTTGTCTTTCGAGTCAAGACCTGCGATATCACCTATTCTTGCAGACATCTGTTCCCACAGGTCAAGATTATATGTAATACTCTCATCACCCGAAGGATCTGCACCACTTTTAACAGGCTGTGTCACCGCCCATGTTGTTGGTATTATAACACTACCGTCACCTTTTATACCGTAAACTCCTATAGCGACAGGTATGTCTGCAAGCTGTAACACTTCATAAGGAAATTCCACAACAGTATCTATATTAGGTACATCCTTTACTACGTTACCCTGGGTAAACACAGCTGTTTTAGCAAGTCCGTTCCAGTCCTCATCAAATCTAAACTCAACTCTTGAGCCAACCATACCGACAGTTAACACATCAGTCTGTCTAATAACTGCCTTTGCGCCTGTGACATCAATTTTATACAATTCTACACCTCCAACTCAATCTATTGTCCTATAAAAAGAATAACAAAAAGCGGCGCCGGTTTTCTATCCCGACGCCGCCTCTTAGCTTAATGCCAAGGTGCTTCGTATATTCTGCTTGCTGCCCAACCATTCAGGTAGTACAGAGCATCCTTCTGTTCAGTTGTGATAGGAAGAGAGTCAATAACGATCATAACCTGGGACTTAACCGATCCAGCGTCGGTCTTGCCGTCACCGTCCGCGTCTACTCCCTTAATTCCCTTTCTTTCTTCAACATATTGTGCATATTCAGGTACGCCAAGCCCTGTATATGCAAGCTCGTTGTAATATGTGGATACCTGTACTTCAGTCAGCTCGTAACCAGGATATTCACGCTTGAAGTCTATGTGCTGGACCTTGGTCTCAGCCTCATCCATTGTCAGACCTCCATGCTCGATCATAATATCAATGGCCTTGCTTCTTGCGAAATATCCTTCCTCATAACCGGACTTCGTATAGCTTGCAAGAGAGGATTGAGCCTCTTCCATAGTCTTTCCGTCGAAGCTTACCATAATGTTTATCAGCTCAGCCGCGGAAATATTCCCCTCCTTAAACTGTTCGCTGCGGTTACCGTATGTATAACCATGCTTTTCCTCGAAGTCCCATTCGGAAACCTTCTGCTGTGCCTGAGCCTTGGTATATCCGCCATAGCGCACATACATCTCGACAGCTCTTGAAGCAGTGATCTCACCGTCCAAATACTTGGTCTTGATATCGTCGAACTCAATCCCGGTTACGACCTTGCTGCTCCACTTGTTGACGGCAGCGGTAATTTCCTCACTGTCCATATTGAAATGCTTTGTCAACATGCTGGTGGCCTGCTGCTTCGTGATCTTACCTTCCTTGTACCATGTACCTATTTCGCCCTTAAGCTGGCTGAGAACATCTTTCTCAGTATAGCCGTGAGATACAAGCTCGTCCATAGCGGCACCGAAGTCGCCTCCGTTGCGTACCGCATCATAGAGTTTATCATATCTCGAATAGCTTCCGTCCGGATCTTCCCATTCCGCAATGATGAAATATGCCTCGTTTTCGGTATCTACAATGCCTTTTTCGATAAGCTCTTTTGTAGCTTCCTCGGCGGTGAGATATCCGTCTTGGTATGCATATTTTATCTGCGCCTGCTCGCTCGGCTCGTAGCTCTTGACCTTAAGGCTCGGCGCCATGCTTCCTACAGTGCTATTCCATGCGGTTACAAACTCTCTTGTCGTTGTCGCCATAGGTAGGCCGGTCATACCAGCAATCGCCTGCAACAGCTTATATACGCCGCCGTACCAGGTGTAATTGGTATCAGCTCCGCTTCTTCTGTCATGCAGGATTTTAATGCCATCAACAAGAACATCCCACCACTGCATTATTACAGACTGCGGTGCATTTCCATAGGTATCTACTCCAAACACGGAAAGTAACTCCTTTAACAGTTCATAAACGTCACTCAAAATAGGCAGCTTGTTTATGGGAACAAGTTCGTCAATGACGTTTCCCTTAAATGCCTCAAGCCATTTTTCCAGAAAGTTTTCGTAATCATCATCGTCACGCCATGCGTCGGCCACGGCCTGTACTGCCGCAAGCATTACTGCGCTTATCGCGTATACATAGGCGGTGCGAATGATTTTATCTTTGTTCCGCTTCCATGCCTCCTGCTTGGTAAAACCGCGCTGAATATCCGCATGGTACTTGTCGTAAGCGTCAACCAGCATGCTCGCGGTAGTCGTAGGCTCCGACATAAAGGAACCGAGATATCTTGCAACAACACCTTTACTACGAAGATACTCATTTTTGGTAAGTACGCTATCTACAACCTGAGTCTTGTATATAACTTCCTCAAAGAGTTCTGTTACAGCTTCATAGAAGCCCTCGCTCTTAGGTGTAAGCTTCTGCTTCTTTATGACTTCCTGCTTTGCCGCGCTCCACATAGCCGCCCAGGTCATAAGGTCAGCTTTTTCAGCTCCCCACATTCCCACGTCGTTTACCTTGTCAAGAACGGTAGAACGGTGCTTGATGATCTCGGTCAAGCCGCGGGAGATGTTAATGTCATAAAATCCAAGTGATTTCCATGCAGCAATACCGCTGTATTTCTGCATTTCTTCAATATTACGCTGTATTGCTTTAGGATCAAGCTTCATCCCCTTAAGGATAGAGCTATAATCTATCACCTGTGCCGCCCTGGTTATCGCCATAGGCTGCTGCATTACAACTCGGAGGTTATACGCAACCTGCGCCATATTGTACTGACGAAGGGCATTAAGACCGGTGGTGTCGGTCGGTACTCCCTGCGCCTCTGTACCATTAAACGCTTTAAGGATGTTTATAACAAAGGTCTGGGCATATCCCTGTCTGCCGCTACCCGGTCTTGTTTCCTCCGGTACACCGTATACGCGGTCCATCTGATCACGAACGCTACCCAACACAGCGCGTGCGCCGTTTTCGTCCGGCTCACTCTTCTGCTGGTAATTAAACCATTTGATCGCGTCCACTACGGGAAGTGCAAAGGCGTTATACTGCGCCATGCTTGCCATATGGTTGGCAAATACATCGAATATGCTATACAGAACAATTCTGTTTTTTGCGCCCTCCTGTGTGCTCTTGGTAAAGCCCATGTTGAGAAGTGCGTACAGGCTTGCAGCCGCGGGGTGCTCCTCTGCATTTACCGAGAGGTGTCTACCGTCAGAGTTTATAGGGAAATAATTCTCTTCTCCGAACAGCTCCTCACCGAAGCGCTTAACGCTTACGTAGTTGCCCCACTTGCCGCCCTGTTCCTGCATAAACTTCTGTAGGGTGTCGGCTACCTCTTTCTGACGAGGTGTCAGAGTGGCTATTATACGCTTCACATCGTTTTGGGTAAGAGTATGACCTACATCGGATATCTTCTTGTCGTTCGCCTTAAAGGTCGCCACACGGATACCTTCACCGAGTATATGACCAAGGGCCTGCGAACGTTTGCTCAGCTCATAGAAGGACATTATCGTGGATACCGGCATTTTTATAATGTCGCCGCCTACACGAATCTCCTTAATTTCCTTTTCCCAAGCTTTAACCTCAGCCGCGGTGTACGCCTTTTCCGCAAACTCCTGTATCTTCTTTGTATTGAAGGCCAGAGTTGCCTGTCCTCGGCGCAATCCGTCATATATAGCCTTACCGCCGTCACCGAAACGCTCAAAGGCGTAAGCGGGACGCATCTGCTGCCATAATACGAAGTTGGATATATTTCCGGTATGCGGTCCGGCACTTTTCATCGCTCCGAGGGATAGAATAGTATCGTCACCCGCTTCATATACATGCTGGAACATTGCGTTTACATGGAATTTATTAAAGTTTTGGATATACGCCTTTAAATTCCGCACAACAAGAGAAAGCTCTTTCAGCTCTGCTGCAGTCATCTGATTGATAATAAATTCCCCGTTATTGTTCTCAACAAGTGCCTGTGCTGCGGTTATGAAGGTATCAAGACGATCCATGAAGTTTTCAGGAAGATCTGTATATCCGTTGTACATATCGCCCACATTGGCATGCGGCTTCAATGTTGCCTTCAGATCATTCATCCTCTTTATGAATTCCTTATCAGCCACCGTAGGATTGCCGCCCTTAAGGGACTGCTTACTCATAAAGTTGATAGAGGAAAGGAACGGAATTACCGAGCCTTTCAGCGCGTCGGGAATATGCTTTACAACGTCTTTGTTGTTCGGGTGCAGCACCCAATTACTCAGCTCATCCACGTCGGCGCGAATTCTTTCACGGTATTTCTTTATATCCGCCGCGTTATTTCTACGGTCACGCCAGCGCTTAAGGATTTCCTTACCATGTTCGCGCTCGGCCTGCTCAATAACCTTGCGGGCTTTTTCAAGGACCTTTCTCAGTACCGCTTTTTCTTCGATGGTGAAAAGGTCGTCATTCTCCGCCTTTATCTGATCGTCAAGGATATGCATACGGTTAAGAGTTTCGGCTGCAGCTTCTCTGTCAACCTTTTCACCAAACTGCTGTTCTTTATACAGTCTGCCCTGTTCTATCCTCTTTTCCTGCAGCTCTTCAAGCCTTGCAAGATGCTTTTGGAAGATATTAAGTGCGTCCTGTTCACCGGGTGTAAGCTCACCTATATTGATGTCACCCGCAGCCATAGCTAATATCTCGCGGTTTGTTAATGTGCTTGTTCGCTGCTGATATAGCGCGTCCTCACCTATAGTTCCTTCGGGTCTCGCATCATGCCCGAAGTGCTTTAATACACTTTCAGGAAGGACGTCCGGGAAGTACCTATTGACATATTCTAACAACTCTGCTATACTAATTGTGGAGTCGGTAGGAGTAGCGGACTTGTCCGTAATCTTCGGCAGCAATGCAGCCGACTCCTTTTTTGCGTTTGCGGAATAGAGTACATCTATTTCCGAAACCTCATTGGAGTATTTATTAACTACAAAGCTTGCTATATACAGATTTCCGTTCTGATTCTGTGCGGCTCCTATCAACACATATGCATTTTTGATTTCTACAGCTCTCGGAATTAGCTCATTCACCCTTATGGCGTTCTTGAGTACATTTCCAATTTCAACAAGTACGGGGGCCTGCGTGTTTATTCTTCGGTCAAGTCCGTGCACCAAACTTCTTTTAGGCACAATAACATCGGTGTCTATATCATTAACATGTACTACTGCATTGCCGTTTTCGTTGGTATAACCGACCGAAGCGGCATTTTTTAATGCAAAAGATACAATGTCCGCGCGTTTATATTTCACGCTATCGTCAACAGATGTCACAGCCATATCCGGTTTATTGACAAACCATTCATAACTGTATCTTTCCTCACCTAAATATGCTCTTGCCTGATACTGAACATCCTCGCTGTCACTACCGTGCTGCTGTTCTGTTTTCGGTGCAAGCAGCTCCATAACCTCGTTAAACCTTGCTCTTTTCTCTGCAAGCTCTTCGGCTTTTTCAAAAGGTTTAGAGATAATCTCCTGCTGAGCCTTAAGATCTGCGTTAACGTCAGAGAGTGACTGCTCGGCATATGTTATCATGTTTTCAAAGCCAGCTATAATTTCGCCTATGTGGTTTACCATTCTTGTGGTATTGGTGAGGTAAACATTGAATTTATAGGTAGCATTACCCTGGATAAGACCTTTATATTCTGCAGTTTCTCTGAGCACTTTCAACTCAAAACCTGCGAAGGTGCCCACGGTAACATATGTTCCCTGAACAGCTTTAGCAGCTATTTCTGCGGCGAGAGCTGCGCCAGCATCCTTCTTATCGGTATATACCTGGCCGCCTACATTCATAGAGAATTTGCCCTCAGAGTATGTATCTACTCTTGATTTAATATCCTCGCGTATATTGGCGATACGGGTAGTATAGTAAGCTATCTTCTGCTCGTCGTCTGAAAGCTTGGTTTTTGCAAGGCGAATACTGGAATTGTAAGCTTTCTGCAGGTTTTCAAGCTTCTTGATCGCATCGGTGAGCTTTGTCTGTTCCTCAATGAGAGGATTACCGGAAGCCAAAGCCTTTACTTCAGCAGCAGAAAGAGTAACCTCTCCGGTATCTTCCGCAGTTCTGCCAACATCTTCACCGTTCATTATCTGACCTATGAAGTGCTGCTTACGGTCAAGAATATCCCAAAGTCTTGAGTCAAAGCTGCCCTTTGTAACATAAACGTATTTGGAAACTTCCTCGTTGATGTTCTTCTGTCTGAAAGCACGACCATCTCTCTGCTCTACGTCACCCGGTCTCCAGGGTGCATCAAGATGATGTATTGCTACAATACGCTTCTGCGCGTTCATACCAACACCCATTTTGCCTGTAGAGCCTATAAGAACACGGACCTTACCATCATTAACATCTGCAAAGAGCTGTTTTCTCTTGGCATCGGAGTCTGCTTCATGGATAAATGCTATTTCCTTTGCGGGTATACCGGCCTTGACAAGATATGCTCGCATATCGTCATAAAGCTTTGCACTGCCCTCGTCAAAAGCATCATCAACATTATCAGCGGTATTATCCACCTTGTTCTTGTCGCTGCCCTTAGGAGTAGCCATATCACAGAATATAATCTGTGTTCCCTTGATGCTGGAGCTATCCTTGTATTCTGCAAGTACATTTTCACAGCAGCGGTATATCTTAGAGCCTGCCTCATAAGGGAGAGAAGGATCTATCATTCTCTGTGTATAAGAGACTTTTCTACCGTCACTTGTGATTTTCAGCATATTATCTATGCTGGGATCAACAGACTTGACTACCTCTGCTCTTTTCTGAAGCTGCAGCATATAGTCCTTCTGGAATTGTCCGGGCTCACACTCAACGATTTTAACAGCGCCGCCCTTCATCTTGGGGATTTTAAGGCCGGGAACATCTGTCAATACATCTGAAAAGCTACGGAATAATAACTGAAGCTCGTTGAGGTTTCGGAAGTTTGCAAATACCTGCTTCTGTCTCATGCCGGTACCGCTGGGGTTGATCTCCCACTTGTTCACAACCTCACCAAACTGCTTAGCCCATGCATCAAAGGATTTCAGGCCGAGCTGTTCAAGCACATCGGGCTGCAGATATCGCTGCATGATGTAAAGCTCCACCATGGAGTTCATAACGGGAGTTGCTGTTGCAAATACAATACCGCGACCACCGTTCATACCCTGCAGGTATCTAACCTTTGTATAAAGGTCAAATGCTCTCTGAGATCCCTTTGCACTACCGAGACCGGCAACATTTGTCATCTTAGATACATACTCAAGATTTTTGAAGTTATGCGCTTCATCGACAAACAAGCTGTCAATGCCGAGCATTTCAAAATCGATGTTATCCTCGTCCTTCGGTTTTGAAGTAAGCTCTTTCAGCTTCTTTTCAAGCTGAGCTTTCTTCTTTTCCATTTCCTTAACGGTAAGGCCCTTGCCGTCTCTGCTTTCAGCTTTTTCCTCAGCTATTGCATTAATGATCTCGTCAATCTGTTCCTCGTAGAACTTTGTCTGATACTCAGCCGACATAGGAATTTTCTCGAACTGCTCATAAGAAACGATTACCGCATCATAGTCGCCGTTTGCTATCTTGTTTGTAAATACCTTTCTGTTTGCAGGAGTGAAGCTCTTATCGTCTGCCACCAATATACGTGATGCAGGGAAATAGCTGTGGAACTCTACGCCCCACTGTGCTACAAGAGCTTTTGGAACAACGAACACAGGCTTCTTAACAACACCAAGTTCGCGGAGCTTCATAGCAGCAGCCGCCATTTCAAGGGTTTTACCTGCGCCCACACGGTGTGCAAGCAAGGTATTACCGCCGGAAGATATGATACGGTGTACAGCATTTGCCTGATGCTCTCTTAATTTAAAATCAGCATTGATGCCATTAACAGTAAGATTGCTTCCGTCATACTTGGGATTAACGATAGCGTTAAAGGTTTCATTATAAAGCTTTGCAAGCTCTGTTCTGCGGGTTTCATCTTTCCACAGCCAGTCCTCAAACTCCTTCTGAATTGCCTTTACCTTTTCGTTTGCTGCTTCTGTTTCAGCTTCGTTAAGGACAGAGATCTTCTTGCCGTCAGGTCCTTCAACAGTGTCATTAACTTTTACAGTACGGCTGCCCATCATAGCGTCGATAAGCTCAAGGAAGGATTTACGTGCAGTACCCCAGGTCTGAGTATTATAGTAGCTGGCCTTAAGTCTCTTATTATTGAGAGTTATCTTAAACTCTCCGCTAACTGTGCGTCCCACTTCAACATCAGGGCCGCTATAGCTATTGGGATTGTTTCTACCGCCGAGCATATGTGCAATAAAGTCAGCATATACCTCGTTGGGAATAAACGTAGCACCGGGAGTTATGTATATCTCATTATAGGGAATATCTTTAGGAATAACGCGTCGCAGTTCTTCAATGTTATGTGCATAGTCCTTGTCATAAGGAACAAGCGACTCTGCCTCGCGCAGCTTTGCTCTGACATTACCTGCAAGGTATGATTCACGTGCTACAAGTGTACCGTTTCTTGTCTTGAAGGCAAGGCGGGAAGCGATAACTTCATTTGTAACATCTTCTACCGTTCTGCTGGTAAGCTTTGCGATCAGCTCAGTATCCACGCCTCCGGTAAGATTAAGAGAAGCAATAACACCTTCGCTGACACTGTCAACGTGTGTAACAGTCTTATTTGCGCTTATAGTGTCCTTAGTAAAGATATCAGCCTTGGTTGCTGTTTTCTTCTTTACATCGTAGTTTTCAAGGGAAAGGATTGAATAACTGTCGGGATCACTGTCAATAGCTTTTCTGTTTGCGGGGGAATTAATATATCCGTATTCCTTTACAAAGCTATCATAAGCAGTATTCAGCGCCTTTCTTGACTGCTTTACTATTTTTGCATCAACGCCCTGCTGCAGGTTATTGGCAAGCGTTCTATATGCATCACGGATACCAAGCATGCCCGCAATTCTCTTTGCAGTCTTTTCATCGGTATCATACTTTACAAGCTGGCCATTTTCGCTTCTTGAAATACTACCGTCCTTATTAACTACAAATCCGCCCGCCTTGGTTTTCTTTGTAGCTCTTTCAACTGCAAAATTGGTCTTTTCAGGTGAAAGCTTTGCAATATAGGTCATTTCACCTTTTATATTCTTAAAAGCTTCTCTGATCTGATCGTCAATGGTGCCGCGATCCTTAAGAGGTTCATAGGTAAGAGTACGGGAACCGTACATACCACTCTTTGTAACAGGAGTACCAAGTACCATTTCGGGATGCTCTTTGAAGTAATTGCTTACATAAGAGCCGTGGTTATAATCATAATCAGCATTTAAGAAGTCCGCACCTGAGTATTCTGTGCCACCCTCACGCTTTTTAAGGATGAGAATATCGGTAACAACCTCTGTTCCTGCATTGTCCTTAAATGATGTGTTAGGAAGTCTGATAGCACCGAGAAGGTCAGCACGCTCCATCATATACTGACGGATTGCAGCATCCTTAGAGTCCATGGTAAAGGAAGATGTAATAAACATCACTATACCACCGGGACGCACCTTATCAATAGACTTTGCAAAGAAATAATTATGAATTGACTTAGTAACTCTCTTAGGATATGTTCTGTCAACTACACCGAAGTTACCAAAGGGAACGTTACCAATAGCAACATCCATATAGTTATCGGGTATATTAGCAGTTTCAAAGCCCTGGATACGAACATCAGAGTTAGGATAAAGGTATTTTGCAATCTGACCGGTAATACGATCCAGCTCAACCATAGTCCAACTGTTGACCTTTGCGCTCATGTCTGCAGGCATAGCACCCACAAAGTTACCAACACCGGAGGAAGGCTCCAGCATACGGCCACCCTTAAAGCCAAGCTGTTTCAGACCGTCATACATAGCCTTGATAACCTCAACAGAAGTATAGTGAGCATTCTTTGTAGATGCTGACATATCCTTGTATTCCTGCTCGGTGATAACACCTTCATCAACAAGGGACCTCAGCTCTTCAAATTCACTCGCCCAACCGTCCTTTGCGGTCATTTCGCTTCTACGGGTATCTCTATTGTACTTCATTTCGCCAAAAGCATTGGCAAGTCCACCCCAACCAACATATTTGGAGAGTATTTCCTGCTCTGCTGCTGTGGCATATCTGTCCTCTGTAGCAAGCTGCTTTATAAGTCTTATAGCGTCAACGTTTGCGCGGAAACGTGCTTTTTCGCCTGTAGGAAGGTTAAGGCTGTCACCTATAACAAAGTTATTGCCTTTAGGTTTCTCTGTTGACTTCTGCTCAATCTGCTTCTCAACTTCTTCGTGAAGCTGCTCAGCCTTTATTTCAGTTTCCTGCTCAGGTGTCAGCTCATCATTTCGTCGTAAATCTCCGACCTCACTAACTCCCTCGCTCCTGCCAGACCTATCTGTTGTGTCAGGTCTATCATCATCTCGTGAAGTCTCTGTCCCTCGCTCTGAAGAGTCTGTAACAGTGTCCCCTCCTGATGAAGTTTCCTGTACATCTTCGACTTGTGATCCATCCAGTAATCGTGAAGTTCCCTGCCCATCGGCGTCAGATCCCAATACTGTTTGTCCGTTATCAACATTTTCTGTGCCATTTGTGGTAGCCTCCTCTATGTTTTCAGTAGGTGTGATAGCTTCTTCGGTGACAACCTGCTCTCTGATCTCTGTTGGAGCTATATGAGTAAGCTTTGTATTTGCGTTTATAGCTTCAACAACCTCGTCACGTTCTTCCTGAGTAGCATTTTCCATTACCTCAGCAAAGCTCTTAGGAGCAGACTCAACAGGTTTTACCTCTGCCTCATAAGCCTTATTCAAAGCCTCGGTTATAGCTTCACGCTCTGCATAGCCATACCAAACCTTGTTTTTACCATGCCAACGGAATTTGTTTTCCTTGAGAACGTCTCTTACTGCATCGGAAGGCTTCTCATTGAAAGTAATTTCAAGAGATCCACGCTCCACATTATCAGTAATGGTAAATCCGTGTTCGCTTGTGGTAGTCTTAGGCTCAGTTTTAGTCTTAGGTTCCGCTACTTTAGTCTTAGATTTAGTCTCTGAAACCTTTTCGTCAACTGTTTCGGCGACCACGTCCTCTGCCACTGTCGCCTGATAATTCTCAACAGCCTGAACAGCAACATTGTCAAACAGATTTACAATGCTCTCTACATAATGAACAGCGTCACCGACCTGCTCTTTAAGCGCGTTAGCCTCGCGGGACCTGTTGTGACCTATAGAATTAAAATACTCCCTCAGAATATTTACAAACTCTTTCAGCTTTTCAAGCAGCTTATCAAATATTGTCTTATGGTTGATAGCCAGCTTTTCAACGAAATTCGCATTAGGGAGAATGTCGGTCATAGCCTCAGCTACTACCTCACGGCTGGCTTTGTCATAGCTCATACCGGGGTTTGCTGCCTGCTTCTCTTCTATAAGGTCCTGGACGTTCTCTCCGCGCTCTGTAAGCGTATCAAACACTACTTTTCTGAACACATTATACTGCACAGGATTCCAATTTTCAATAAAATGGGTAAATTCATGTGCAAATGTTCTGAGCATTGTATATTTTGCAAGGTCATTGACATCCTTGATCTTGGAAAGACCGGCATTTATATCAATATAGATAGTGCCGGGCTCACTATGCTTGTACTTACCCTGCGCTCCTTCATAACGGCCCTCAGCATTTGCCTCGCTGCGATAGAGTACAATATCAACACCGGTGGCCTCTGCATAGGTGGAGAGCAGCTTATAAGCGGTATTCTGCCTGTCATTAAAGGTCTTTTTAAGGTCGCTTATGGTCACGCCCTCGCCTCTAACAACACCCTTCTTCCTGCCGGTTTTGCCGTTCACAAGCTTTTTGTTGGCGGCTTCCTTTTCGGTAGCGGCAGTATCAGAGGCAGCCATGCCTGCCTTATACGCAAGCTCGCGCTGTGTCTCGGTCAGATAAGCTGTGCTCTCGCTGTTCATAGCATAAGAAAGCGAAACACCGCTATTACCCATATTGTACGCCTGCTCATATGCAGCATCATATTTGGCAACGTCCTGGCCTTCGTGGTAGGTATGTATCATAGCCTGAGCCTGTGCTCCATACTTCTTGGAAGCTTCCTCAATGGTGATAACATCTTCTTCGACATCGCTCGCTTCAGCAGCGTCCTCTACAGGCTCTATTTCCGCTTTTTGAGGCGCGTTTTTCGTAAGGGTAGGAGTTGTACTCTCGGGCGTTTTCGTACCCTCCTGCGTTATCTGTGCCTCGTCTACAAGGCGGCTATATACGTCGGGATTGATTCTGGCTGTATCTATCTTTCCGGTCCATGCGGAATCCGTAAAATACACAGTATCAGGATTCAGCTCTTCGGCAACCTGTTCGCCGTACTTGCTGTTCCTTATAGCCTGCTGTTCAGTTTCGGAGAGTTCTTCCCCTGCTGCCTGTTTTGCAAGCGCCGAACTGATGACATCGATATCCGCAGTTTCGCCAAGGTCGGTGAGACGTGTTCCAGCCGCGCTCTTAATAGCGGCGATATCACCCTCTACTATTCCAGCCTCGTTAGACTGAACAAGGGATTTGATTTGTGCGCCGGATACATTTTTACCGCTGCTGATTTTCTCCTTGATTTGCTTCGCAAGCTTGTTATTAGGGTCTATTTCAAGAGCCTCATCGACGAGCGCAGAAAGAATTTCGCCGTCGTACCTTGTCTTGTATGCTTTGTTCTCTCTGCTGTTATTCGCTATTCCTGTAGCACCCATCATACCTGTCTGCGCTGCAGTAACAACACCACCGGCGCCAGCACCACCGATAAATCCGCCAATAGCCGAATCAAGCAGCTCAGCCCACCAATCCTGAGTCGCCTGCTTCTTTGCGTCTGTATCGGACAGACCGGCCATCTTATACTGCTTTATCGCAGATGCAATAGAACTCTTGTCCTGCCCGATAACTTCATCAGCTATAGTGCTCGAAATTGCTGAAATAACTTCCTCTCCGCCTTCATATAAGCCCTGCAGAAATACGTTGGTTGAGTTCTTAAACAGGCTCTTTAAGAATGCACCAACCGTGGCAGTGTCCCAAGACGTATCAATCTCGATCAACTTTTCCCATGTGATTTTCTCGGTGAAATATTCCGCAACACCGGAAATAACACCAACCGCCATAGCCTGTTCTGTTGTCTGGCCGTTTTTGATGCCCTCAATATATTTAGAGGATGCAGCCTGAGACGCCAGTATAAGACTACCGCCTACAGGACCAAGCATAGCCTGTGTCACATAGGACTGAACAGCAGAGGTTACACCGCCGTAAGCAGTGCCGGCAAGATTGCTCCAAAACTCGCTTCCGGTCTTATCCATAACCTCATTTTTAATATTTCCCGTAGCCGTTCCCGATACCGTTTCAGAAAATGCATTAGCATTATTATCATAGATATTGTCAAGCCCATAAGCAGAATGTTTGTCTTTTCCTGCATACGTAGCTCTTTCAAGGACATCCCCTGCAAACTCAACTGCTTGCGCGGGACCAGTAAAGAGATTTGCGACAGTAGTAAGTGCGGGATAGTCCTCTGCAGCCATCTCATAGCTTTTCTTCAGCTCTAACTGACGATTTCTGTCCTCGTTCCAGTCATGGTAGTACAGAAGTTCATCCCAATCATAGCCCTTACGGGAAAGGATGCCCTTATGTTTCTGCTGTCCGCTATAGCTGCCGTCTATGAGCTGCAGATAGGTCTCATAAATAAGCTGATTTATAGATGCATTTGTATGTCCCTCTGTGTCTATACCATACTTGTTGATGATATAGTTGTATGCTTCCATATCCTCAGGATATACGGCGGCCCCTTCATCCTTTGCAGAGAGGGCTGCCATTGCCGCTTCCATTTCCTTTATATCCTGGTTATAGGACATAAGCTCATCATATGAGGTCTTAAGCGCATTATCAGACTGAATAGCTGCTATTTTACCCTCTGTCTTTTTAACGGTTATAAGATTGTCGAGGGTAACAGCGCCGTGCTGATCGTAATACAGAACAGGATTTTTCTCTGTTATCGGTAAAGACATGGTTTTTTCGTAGATGATCTCTCCGATATAGGCAGGTGTGTTTACCTCAGTGTCTATATCGTATTTATCGACGATATAATCATACGCCTGCGCATAATCAGGCATATTCTTTCTTATCCATTCGTCGGTTTTGCCTTCTTTCAAGAGATTGACGTAAAATCCGGCATATTCATGCTGCTGAACATCACTACCGATTGTTCCCTTATATGCTTCCAGCTCCTCAGCCGACTTGTTACCGTAATCAACGGAAGCGAGATAGTTATTATACTCTCCCTCCGATCCGAAAGAAGAATAATATCTGCTTGTATCATAATTCGCCTTATCGAATTTAAGAAGGTCGGACTGATACTGATTAAACATTTCCTTTAACTCGTCGACGTTATCAAATTCATCCTCATGGTTATAGATGTAGTTATATACATCTTTGGAGGAATCGAGAACGTTTTTAAGATGCTTACCTGCATCTCCGCCATAATCAGCATCATACTTGTCAGCATTAGCTTTATTATAGCTTTCCATTTTCTCCATGGCGCTATATGCATCATCAAACCACTTAATAACGCCGTCAGCATCAATCTTATCTGTCAGATACTTTGAACGCAGCTTCTCACGGTAGCTATCAAAGGGAGAGTTGCCGGAAGTTTTTACAGTTGTTTTATTGGCGCCCGAAGATGCAGGCTTATTTGTAGTGCCTGCAGAACTGCCGCCATTTTGCGTAGTTTTTTCTTCTTCGGACTTTGTATTACCCTTGAGGCCGTACTTGTTTTGCAGTTTCTTTCTGTATTCATCAAATGAGGACATAGTAAACCTCCCTTAATATGTATTCCCTCTCGGTGCGTAGGTGTTCTTGTATGAATTATACTGTGCCTGAGTTATTACTCCACTTTTGAGAGCCTGTCTGAGATAATTATTTATTTCGCTTTTTGCAGCTCCATTACGAATTAGAGTATTCAACTCATCTTCTATATCAAACTCAGGCTCGGGATCGGGCTCGGGGTCAGGAGTCGGTGTAGGAGTAGTGTTCGTATTTGAGCCGCTGCTACCACTGCTTGACCTACCTGAACTACCTGAACTTTTCGACGTAGACGCCGCCGCTTCCGCTTTCTGCTCTTTGTAGTAGTTGAGATAGGCTGCAGCCTCGCCGTTGCTCATACCTGCCGCGGTAAGCTCTTCGGTACTGGGTGTATATCCGGTAGTAGTTATAAGCGAAACAAGCTTTTCGTAAGAATCCTGCTGACGAATATACTCATTGTCAGCTCTATTTGTAAGGTAGTCCACCTTCTGCCACCAATTACTGAGATCATCCTGAAATTTGCTATACTCATCGTCGCGCATGCTTCCGGCCATAGAGAATTGATTAAGTAAATCCTGCCCTTCCTGGTTGTACTGGTCAAGGGCCATACCGTAAAGTTCGGGCACAACATCATTAAGCTTCTGAAGATACTCCTGATAAGCCTGATTACCTGCCGTTACACCGTAAGAACTACCGTAACCGCCCGTAAGAGCTGCCGCCTTTCCCATCGTGTCCATCATAGCCTGCTTCCCTCCGAGAATATACTGGTCCTTATACTGCTTGTAGAGTGCATCTCCGTCGATGTCATAGGAGAACTTTTTTCTGTTTGCTATTTGCTTATATGCATCATCAAGCTGTTGCTCGTAAGTACCTGCATAAGTAGGCTTTGTTGCATCGGCATCCTCTAAAAGGTCATAGTATGTTTTCTTTTTATTATCATCCATTTTTGCCTCCTGTAATGTTTTCGATTTTCTTTTCAAGGTTAGCTATTTTACCCTCGTATTCTTCGCAGATCAAATTTAAACTCTCTGTCAAACGGAAGAGATGACGGTGCATTTCTGATATATCCTCACGAGGATGACCCGTCTGTGTTCTTGGATAATCAAAGCGCTTTGCCATTACAAATCACTTCCCTGTTCTATGGATTTTACGATAGAATATATCTTCACGTCTCCCTGTCCTTCGATACGGAGTCTCAGGTGATCACAACGCCTCGGTCTAACGGGAACCGAGAAGCTTCTCAGGCTCGTCCCTCTGAACGAACAAGCCTTCACCCACTCACCCTCCGAGTCATACTGGATATAGAAGTCGGCTCTCGCTCCTATCTCAAGGCTCAGACGGATAAGCAGTCGTGATATATATTTTTTATCGGGATATTCTGCCGACAGGATACCCGTTTCGAGCATCCACTCTACACTGTCCTCGGTTACATCTCCATCATCACCGATACATCGCAGTTCGGTTGTTTTATCATCAGCAACGTAATACAACCGTCCGTTATGAGCGCAACACTGTCTGAAGGATGTTTTGTCCTCCTTATGCCACAGCTTTTTAACCGTATCGTACACCATAAGGTCTGCATCGCCTGACCCAAAGACTTTTTCAAGAGAAACGTAATACTTGTTATTTTTCGTGCCTGCTACAGCGCTTACATATCTCTCGTTACCGAGAGCATAACTTATACAGGTAGGCATCGAGCCATCATAAGCGTATATACCGTCCGATGATTTATAGTACAGAACGTTATTTACCACAGAAAGACTGTCCGAAGCATTTCCCGATACCCCGTTACACACAAGTTCTTGCACCTGATAGGGGGGATTTGAGTTGTATATTTTATACATCCTGTCATCCTTGAAGAAAATGGGTGTGCCGAGGTAATTAACCGCGCCTGTGAAGAAACCGCCTGCCCCTACTGAAACTGTATAGCTGTCGGTAGACAGTCCCATATAGCATCGCCAGTTTTTGAAGTCACCGAGTTTAGAAGCATATATCTCATTAAGCATTCCGGGAGTCTCCACATCATACTTGCATCCCCACAGCCTGTTGCCAGCTTCGATGACAAAGTCCATATCGGGCATCTCTCTTGTAACAGAAATCGTATTACTATAGGTGAAGTTCCTGTCTATGATGCCGGGAACAACGATATAATCATCGCCCTTCGCCCAAATGATCTTATCGCCGTTGAGATCCCCCACGCTCTTCTTCCAGTTTTCATCTTCTGAGGAACTTTCAAATCCTGTTATCCTGACTCCGTCATACTCCTGAAAGTTTTTTCCGATACCCGTTGCACTTATCTTTACATAGCTTGTGGGAACGCTCACCCACATACCTAAACTTTCCGAATACTGTTTCAGGGTATGAGGCACAGACGAAGTGTCTATCCAATAATCAAGATTACTGGGATCAGTTGGAGCGTTTGCCTGCGCAGGAGTTCCTGTTATCTCAGCGCCGTCAAGCGTACATATCCTCAACACCACGGTGTCGGTACTACGGTAGGATGCCTCGATATCTCCGTAACTCATATCGGCGGTATTTACCCACTTTTTATCGGGAAGCACGATAACGTACGCTCCCATCACAACAAGCTGCTTGTGTGTCCTTGGTGAAAAACCCATATTTATTCGTTTGCCATTTACAACTATATCAGTGCCTTCTGTATAACAAAAGGTGTCTCCCACCGATACTATACCGCTGATACCGTACTCATCTGTTCCCTCTATTACCCTTCTTCTCTTTTCTCTCGGTGCAAGCAAAGGATATAGGTCAGAGGACATATTTTTCATATCGTAAAACTCTCCATCGCCGATACGGAGATTGTGGTTATAGCCGCAGAATGTCTGTACCATATCTCTGGCGGTTTCCAGCACGTTAAGTGTAGGATATTTCATATTTTCCTCCTTTGTTTTTAGAATATGAAACGATTGCCACCACTCTTTGGCATATTGTTTCTGTTATAATAATTTGCATAGGCTTGATAAGCCGCATTGAACATAAGTATTGAGTTGTTATACTTGGCATATTCACCGTTGGTATAGTCTATCTGTGCTTCCAGGTATCTTATATACAGTTCGTCATAAGGAGCAGGTACTAAGAGAACCGTTTCAAGATCTGTCCCCTCGGTATAACCTGCAAACAATACACTCTCGGAACCTTCGTGGGTATCAATGATATTCTTTTTTATCATTGTATCCACTCTCGAAAGCCAGCCTATCTTATCAGCGGGAATATATGTATTGACCTTTAAGCTATCTATCTGTGTTATCGCTTCATTAATAGTCACGGTTATTCTCCTATCTAAAACAAAGGGGAGCCTTAAGCCCCCCTTTAATCATTTGGACGCTTCTGCTACAAGTGCGTCGATTTTATTATCCAGTTTTTCCTGCGCTCTGCGGGACCTGTCGATCTCCGCCTTTACGTATGCAGGTACCTTAACGGTCTTGCCCTTGGGTATGACGAAATTTTCGCCGTTAATAGACACAAAGTCATTAGGATCGTCAAGCTCAGAGGTCTTATGAATAAAAACCTCTACGTAGTCGTCCTTTGCAGCTTCAGGAGCTGCGTTGGTTCTGTTAGTTGCCATATTTTCCTCCTTAAAGGTTAAAGAGGGACAGGGCGTAAGCCTTGCCCCTCACTGATTAGTTAGCCTCGTCGATTGCGCTGAAGCTGGAACAGCTCATTACACGCACCACGCGCTCGGGATAAAGGATGGTCGCACCGTTGGTCTCAAACTTGTAACCGATAGTGCTGAACTGGTTAAGAGGACCGCCAGCCTGCTCCTTACCCTTGATGATCATCTCAAGAGCACCGCCCTCGGGATCGATGATACCAAAGGCATCCTTACCGAAGAAGTATGTAGCGTAGGTAACACCGCCTGCCTTGTTTGCATACTCGCCGTCAAGGACAGGTGCAAACACGTTCTCGATGAAGCGGCAGCCATGAAGCTCACCGATTTCACCGTTAAAGATCTCGGAGGTAGCGGAATACTTATGCGCCTCGATCCACTCCTTGGTCTTTCTCAGCTCATAAGCTACGCTGGGATGGATTACAGCATAATACTTACCGTTGATGGTAGGTACTCTGTTCTTCTTCATAGTGGTAACTGTCTTTGCTACCATATCAGGAGTAAGCAGAGACATTACAGTAGCGCTTGCCTCCATAAGATTGGGAGCATTAGGAGTAGTACCGGAAACAGCACCGGTAGCAAGGGTGATGTTGTCACAGTAAAGAACGGTCTTGTTGACAAGCAGAGCGTCTCTGATGAGAACTTCCTGTGTCTCTGCGGCAGATGCACCCATTTCCTCGGTAGCGCCGAGAATGGTGTCGTCATATGCACGCATTTCAAGCTTGTCAGTGATAGCGGTATAAGTACCGTACTGCTTGATAGCACCGTGCTTAGTGCTCATACCGAACTTCTGGCCGGTAGGAATAACACCCTCAACGAGCTCGGTCGCTCTTGCAAAGGTGTTCCACTTACGCCATTCTACGCTGACGCCGTGGTTTGCGGGAAGCTTCTGCTTCTTACCGAACTGTGCATAGAAAAGCTCTACGCGGGCATTTTCAAGAAGCTCAGTATCATAGAACTCCTTGAGCTCACCGGACATGGTGTTTACATCGTCAAACGCTTCAGTTGCGCCTGTATAAGCGTTAACGTAATTGCCGGTAGCATTTACAAGAGTACCGGCGTCAGCAAAAAGCTGAAGATTGATCTTGTTGATTTCAAACATAGTAATTTTTCCTTCCGTAAATACAAATAACTCAGAGGGAGAAAGGTACGCCTATTAACTTCCGGGGTACAGTTTCTCCCCTCGCGCTGCAGCGTCACGGATGCGCTGCTTCAAAGCAGCTCTCTGTTCGGGACTTGCATTGCGATAGTCGAACTTTGACACGGAAGCAGCCTGACCGGACGTGCCGTTTTCTACGGGGCGTCGGCTACCTGCCTGAATAGCGTTTGAAAGATTAGCGGCAGTTTTCTGCGCTGTCACCTGCATCGCAGCCGCCTGTATCTCTTTTCTATGTACGGCATAATATGCGTCCTCAACGCTTACGCCTACATTGGGTGAGGTCATACGTGCAAAAGCGGGATTTTTAAGCTCTGTAGCAAGCTTAAAGTTAGGGAAAACTTCCTTCATAGCTTCACCCTGCTGTTCAAGGGACTTAATATGGGAAATAATACGCTGCTGCTCAACTGTACGCTCTTCTGCGCGCTGCTTTCTTGCGGTGCCTCTTTCATCCTGGTCGATCTTCTTTGCCGTTGCCAGGTCAACACCCATTTCAAGGGCCTTGTCCTCATAGTAGGCATCGTCGTCATGAACAGCCTTCGAGAGAGCTTTATAGTCCATATTCTCCATATCAAGGTTGTGCTTTCTTGCCAGCACTTCAAGAGCAGGAGCTAAATCTGACAGAGCTTCTTCTGCCGACTTTTCAGATTTAAGTCGAGCCTTCATAACAGCCTGCATTTCCTTGTTATATTCCGGATCTGCCATGATCTCATCCCAGGTCATACGCTTGGTAGTTTCAGACTTAGGTTCTTCCGTTGTCGTTGCAGCGGCGGCCTGCTCTGAACTCTGCTGCTGGCTCTGCGGTGCATTTGCAACTGCGCCCTTGGGGAGCTGTGCAGGGTTGTTCTTCGCCCGTTTGCGTAATTTCTCTGCAGGAACTCCAAGCTCCAGCAGTCTACTCTGCCCGGCGTCGACAGTATTTCCGCCCGCTGCTCCGTCTGCACCACCATCTCCGGCACCTTCACCGGCGAAAAGCTGCAGATTAAGCTTTTTAATATTTAACATGAGTAAATCCTCCGATATCATCTGCCGCTATATGGGCGGCGAGTCCCTATATAATACCCATTAAGGGTTATATATCAAAATGGTGCCCGGTATTAAATCCCGCCCCGGGCAACGGCGAGTAATATAAAGAAGACACAACGACAAAATCAAGAGAAATTGTCTGACTATAATATACTCTAATCGAGCTTTTCTTTTCTATCCCTCGTATAGTTTATAATTTCATATTTCACATACTCGGGATAATCCTGCGCCAGTATGTCAAAACCGGCACATATACTGTCAAATACAAGGGCAACAGTACAGTCAAAAGTGGGAGCTACCTTGCAACACAACTCTGTGTTACCTTCCTCAATCTGTACTATAGTTTCTGCTGCTATTCCAGAGACTTTCAGGTTTTTTATAAAGGCAGCAAGGGTATATACCAGTATAGACGCAGAAGCGCATACAAGGTCCTTGCCCTTTTCCGCACTTAAAGAATGGCCCTCAACAGTAAGGCTGTGCTCTTTTCTGCAATATGTAACTCTTATCATTACTTATTCTCCTTTACTACACTTCCCGCATTAGGCTGTGAAGCTTGCGAGGAACGTTCTCGGACATTCTTTCCCCTTGTACCTTCATTGTTACCAATTCCTGCAATATGGTCGCTCTGCATCATAGAAGCATTGCCACCGCCACCCATAGCAGTCATACCGCCCATGGTCTGCATTATATCCTGGCTGATGCCCTGTACCATATCAGGGCGAACAACCTGAGCAAACATAAGGGCCATCTGCATATACTGTACAAGCTTTTGGAACATAGTACCGTTGCGGGCTATCTTCTGCATTATGATGTCCTTACCGTCAAAATCCATCATTTCAAGACAAGTGATTGCCTGATCTACCATCTGAGGGTTAAAGAAACCCTTATCAAAGAACTGCAGTGCCAGCTCATTCTGTGTTACCTTGGTGTATACGTTCTTCTTCTGTGCTGATATCTTGATATCAAATACAGGAAGGCGGAAGCCCTGGTCCTGGCCGAAAGCATATCCCTGGTGAACAGGCTGCAGTTTGCTGTTATCGTAGCTGGTAAACTGCTCTACACCGTACTGACCGAGTATACGGAACTGACGGGGCATATCATAGAACTGTCTTATAAGCTCTATGCACATTTCCACAATCAAACCAAATGATCTGTAGGCCGCCTCAGTGCTGTCCCTTGAGCCCTTACCGCTGGCCTCCTGGAGTGCAGCAATAGCAGAATACGCGGTCACACCCGAGCCTACATTACCTGTGCTTGTCTCGGTATTACCGCTTGTCTCTCTCAATTCCTGTATGGTACGGTCCAGTACCGCTACATAATTACCGTCAAGGGGGTTGTGTTCGATAGGTCTCAGATAATCGTCATTCACATTGCCTGTTGTGTGAACAATAGGATTAGAAAGGTCAAGGAACTCACCCTCATTAACAGAGCCCTCCTGCCTTGCAAAGTATCGGGGAGTAGCACCCGCCATAGCATTTTTAACAAAGCTTGTCTTTAGGAGGTCAATCTCTGTCTGTGGATTGCGGCACAGATCCACATAGCCATAACCGCAGGGAGAGCCCTCTATAGGGAACAGAGCATCAAACACATAGGGGTATTTACCGTGGTCATAGAAGCCGCGTGTAGCCATTTCAGGTATGTTCTCGCTGGAATAAAGAACAATATCATTGACATACTTGCAGTATTGCAGAGTCTTTTTACCATCTATAATCTTGTGATAGTACACGTCAATAACGGTTATTTTGTTCTCGGTATCCACATGATCGTCATACAGGAACTTTGTGCTAACAAAGGTTTCTCCTTTGAGCTTAGATTCCAGCTCCGGATATCTCTGCTCCAAAAGGTCCTTGTCGCATAACTCTGTATGGAAGAAATAACGGCTGTTCTGTATATCAGTAATACCTGGCTCCCAATAGAGATTAAGCAGATTAACCTTTTCTATACCTATATCACCAAGGCCATGAAGCTTTGCAGCATTCCATACTACCTTGTAGGCACCTGTACCAGTCTTAAGCTTCTGCCACATAACATCTGAATAAGTTTTCTCAAACTGATTCTGCTCTAAGATACAGGGGATAATAGCAGAAAGCTTCTGCGCCTCCTCCCTGTCATCTGACTCTCTCGGCAGTATATTAGGCTCAGGATATGCCTCAATAGCATCAGCATGCTTGCTGACAATAACGTTATGCAGCCAGCCTGATACGCTCGTGAAGCCTTTATCCTTTCCTATGTTGGTCTCTTTCTGTTCTTCTGTAGTATTGCGCAGCTTCCACCAGTTTTCAGAAGCAACTATGCGCTGCTCTGTTCTGCTCTTGCCTGCTTTGTATTTTTCAAGGACCTGGGTAAACTTCTTTACCTGCTCAGGGCCTATAGGCTGCACCATAGCTGACATGGCCTCGGGAGCCTTAACCTCATTGGGTGTAGGGTTTCTATCCATATTTCCTCCTTATCTAAAACCTTGACGGTATTGTTTCTCGCTGAACTGATTAAGCGGGTCTGATACAATAGGCTTGGGATTAACGTGCATAATGGGTGATACAGGCTGTGACATGCACATATACCTGACCTCATCTGGGCAGTGATCCTCTAACTTTGTATCAAGGTCCTCGGGATGTGTCTCCGAGAACATCATTAGCGGCATTGTACGTATAAATGCCTTGCAGTTATTGAATACATACATTCTTGCATAACCGTTTTGGTCGAACTGTAACCTATAGTGCACCTGCATCCAACCGGGAATACGCTGATTATCTCCAGGAGTGAAGTATATGCCGTACTTTGCTGCAGTATCAGCTATACTCTCTCCGCGGCTGCTGTCCCATATAGCAGGATCGGCAACGCTATCAACTATCTTTCTACCCTTTAGCCACGGGTGTTCCCTCTCAAACTCACTGATACGGCGGAACTGTTCATCCGGGGACCACTTTACACCCTCATCCGGTGTCTGTGTGCAACCATACATCTCCATAATGCGGTACAATACCCCGTCATAATCGATAGCCCAATACCCAAGGGAAAAGGGCTTGTTATATCCAAAGTCGTATGATCGCATTATATTCCAGCCCCTGCAGTCGCCTTTATTAAGGTCAAAGGGCTCTATAACATGTGTCCACCTGTGCTGTTCTAAAGCTTGTTCCTGTGTGATACCGGCCTCTATGCACTTCTGAGCATCCGGTTTGAAACGCAGCTCTTCAAAGAACTGTCCCTCAAATATATCCCAGGCACCATCTAACCATGCTGCCCTAAGCTTTGGAGGCAGGTTTTTCAGGAATGATATGTACTCCGGCTGGCTTTCCATCAGATACGTATTATCTGTAACAAGCGCCTGGATAAACACATAATCATCCGGGTTTTCGTCATTCTGAAAATTCCTATCTATAAACAGCCTCTTAAAATAACCATGGCTCGGACCACCGGGGTTGAATGTATAGTAAATGCGCTTAGGAAAGTTATTAACACCACGGCAGCACACTATGATCTTTTCAATCCATTCCTGCAGCAGGTTTGTTGCTTCATCGATAAAGATAACGTCATACTGTGTTCCCTGATAGTGCATCAGATCATTGTCATTATCGCAGTAGTCAAACTTAATAGTAGAGCCGTTATTCCAAAAGAAAGTACGCTCCTGCTGATTATACCGGGCAATACTGGTAGGAATTTCGGTTTTCAGTATATTAATGTGGTTAGCCCTCAGCTCAGGCATGGTACGGCGGACGATAAGTACGTTGATACCGGCATAATTCACGCACAATCGCTTAGCTTTATCTCTTACAATATGGCTCTTACCACCACCTCTGGCGCCGCCATATCCTACGTGCTTCACTTTTGCCGCCAAGAACATGGCCTGCTTCTCTGTAGGATGAGTCAGCTCCAGTCGCCTTACAGCTCTGTTTCTCTCGCCCTTACTCATTCCATTCCTCCGGTCCTGCAGCAAACACAACCTCAATTACATTGGCAGTATCATCGTCCTTGTTAGCCGACTTGCGCAGATTAGCAATACGCGCCTCCTGTTCCCGTGTATCAAGGTCAGACTTAACGCCCTGGATCTCCTTAAGGTCCTTCATAGCAGCAGTCAGAGCACGAAGATCCTTTGCGGTCTTGATATCGTCTGCCATAACTTCTATCTTTGTAAGCAGCTTGTCCGCCACACTCTGTAACCTGGTGGCGCGGGCAACCTGTTGATTGCTTATTTCATCAAGTGTTTTTGATACGGTATTGTTCGTGTGCTGTTCACGCAGGCCGATCCAGCCTTCTTCCTTAGAACGGTGGCAGATCGCCTGATAACTAACACCATGTTTCTGAGCCAACTTACGGTAGCTGGTGTCGGTGGTTATGTATTCTGTTTTAATAGCCTGCCAGTCTGCCATAAGCCTCCCTCCTTTTTTCATCATAGATATTTTAACGGATTGCCCCCGCGATTTTCTATCCTTGCGAGCAGCGCAAAAAGGAGCAAGGTTATCCCCTGCTCCATTTAACTTACCGGTAACTTGCCGGTAACTTGCTGGTTATTTGCCAAAAGACGGTATTCCGAGCTTTATCATACGGCTTAACATAAGCTCATTTAGATGTATAAACAATAGGTCGCATGGATCTTCTGTCCTTACCGGCTCCCCATTGACAGTAAGCGTCGCTGTAATGCTGTGACATAATCCATGGTCCTTTGGCTCTATGGTGATACCAATATCCCCGTGATAGAACATCGAGAACTCTTTAAGAATCTGTTCAGCTTCCCTTTTAGCCTTTTCAACTAAAGCAGGAAGGTTACGTTTTCCACAGGCAAAATAGTCCGGATGTTCTTCACAGTATTTTTTATGGATCTTTTGGCTATAGGTTAACTTGCCGTCCATACTCTCACTCCTTGTAATCAAATAATGTTGGTATAGAAAAATTCAACCATAACACTTCTGTACGCCTATCGGAGTTTTGATTATATGATTTTCTTTCTATCCGGTGCCACTCTTTGAGCTCATAGTCATACATGTCCGACGGATAACCGCTAAGGATAACGTACCCCTTGTGGTTCTTTAATGCGTCCAGCAGGTTAACGTGATCCTGCTCGTTCATCTCGTACCGATACTGCTTTCCGCCTCTTGTATTCAACAGATACGGAGGATCTGCATATATAAGCACGTTGTCGTGATTAAACTTATTAATGAGATCCAGCGCGGGTCTGTTCTCTATTTGAACACCTTTAAGACGGACGGCTGCGGCCAGAATCTTTTCGGGCATCTGATTCCATGAGTTTACACAATAGCTGCGTTCTCTTGCATAAACATCAATTTTGAAGCCTGTTTTCTGATAAGTCTTAAAACCGTGTCCCATTTTAGAACGTATTGCAAAGCGGTATGCTCTGTCAAAGTCGTCTGTACCACGGTTTTCGTGTGCGTCGTTGAATACCTCCCGGGAATACGGTGTAAAACTGATTGCTTCTGCAAGATCGTCCGGCTTTTCTCTAAGTACCTTAAAGAAGTTAGTAATATCGCCGTCAATATCATTAACAGTCTCTATTGCCGATGGAGGTTTATTAAACAGTACGGCACCCGAGCCAAAGAAAGGTTCTAAGTATGATCTATGTTCCGGCATAAGAGCAACAATTTGCTTTGCCATGCTCCATTTTGCACCGGGGTAATTAAGTATAGCGTTTATTTCAATCACCTCACATCCTATCATTAAGGTTTGCAAGCATACCCACCTCAGTATCATCCGTGAGAATATCTCCATCCTTCGGCCACTGTAATAATTGTCCGCAGCACCGGCAGTAAGCCTTGTCCTGTACGAACACCATCACACCGCATACGGGACAGCGCTCGTTCTCTACCGCCACAGGCTCCTGCTTCTTCCAGAGCACTACGTTTTCTTTTCTTAAGCGGTTATTCTCTTCGTTCAGATCGTTAATAATAACGTCCTTTGCGGCTAAGATACTTCCACAGCTCTTACGGGCCTCATCAACAAATCCTAAACCGCTGCCTATAAGATAATCGGCTACGGCTTTACAGCATTTTTTCGACCACATGAATTCTGCGTCCAATATCTCTATCAGTCTTTCCCTATCGTTCATTCAACCACCTCTTCCGGTAACTTTACGAAGTCTCCAAAAGTCTTTTCATGTTCGAGCACATCGGGCATCACATCGCCTATATGAACAAACGTACTTCTGATTCCATACGCTGATGCCACGGATCTTTCAATACCACACCCCTTGAAAAGATCGCTCCAATCGATACCGATAAAGAAATCGGCTTCCGCTAACAACTGGATCGCCTTACCAAGATACCAAACAGCCTGATTATTGTTTTCGGGAGGAGTATCTTCAATATATGAAGGAATGACTTCCAACTCCTGTTCAAAAACGATTTCAGCGATTTTGTGCATCTTCTCCATGCTCTTTTTGATATTTTCTTCTGTTCTGCCCTTCATCGGACAGCTAATAAATAATTTTTTCATCATTATTTTCCTTTCTTGGGCGGCTCTGCATTAAGAACATTCGCCATACACTCCAAACATTCGTCTCGGATTTCGTCCGTTTTGTCCTCATACAAGCCGAAGCAAAACACCCTATTGTCATTTTTGCCGAATTCATTTGTTGTTGTATTTGCTTTATAACAATCACCGTTCAACGGTTTCCCTCTCAATTCAGCTCTCGTTGTCTTTTTTATTTGCCCCGTCCTTTCCGTCCATCATTTCAAGCTCAACCTTTACGGCTATGACAACAGGATCATTTGATACTCTGCCATCACATAACCTCTCCGCAAACTCTTTTCGGGCTTCGGATTTGATTTCAGCATAAACCTCGTTTTTGAATAGTTCCCTGTTTTCGTTCAAACCTTCTTGAAATGCGTTATCTGCATTTGTTGATAATATTGCGTTTTCTTTTTTCAACCTCTCATTCTCTACCTGCAGGCGTTTGATGAGGTCGAGGGCATTTTTGTCCATTTCTACACCGCAACTCGGTGCATCAAGATGTTTAAAACAACAATCTTCGCAATCAGCACTGTGGTAAGCACAACACTCCAACGCCTTAATTACATCGTTATCGTTCATTCCGCACCGCCTTATAAATGTCCCATTGTTCGCATTCTGGAACAACGTTCTTTGTTTACAGCCTTGTCTTTTTTATCCATCGCCTGCTGACAAGCCTTTTCAACCATCTTGTAGTATTCATAGTTATCTGTTTCAAACTGAATACGATAATCACCTTTTGTAATCTGTGCTTTCCATGATGTACTCATTATTCCGCACCGCCTTTCTCGGTTCTGTATATGCACTCTTCCGCCTTACAATTAGAGATATCATATCCCACCTGCATAGGGCATCTTTTCCCGGTACACTTTGTGTGTTTTACTTGTTCCCCACAGCTACAGAAGTCATTGAATCTTGTGAAATGGCAGGTTGCCCAACCACTCCACCGTCTACACTCCGCAAAGACTACAAGTGTATCATCTTCCGATGAATAGGAATGTAGCTCCTTGTTTTCGGCATTCCAATGTTTACAGTCCTCACAGCGAACAACCTCGGCATATCGGGATTTATCCATGAAGGTTTTACATTCAGTATTTTCGTAGGGAAAATTATTCATCTTTATCTGTCTATCAAGAACTCTTTTAGTCACATCAATCAAACTGTTCTTAAAGTATTCGCAGTTTTCATAATGTAAGCAATCCTTACATGCACTCATAGTTGCCCGCCTTCCATAAGTTCTTTATAGGATATACCGCCTGCAAGCCCTACCGATTTGTCGCTGTCGGTTGGCATGTATCGTGCATCAGAGAACGCAGGATACAGGAATTCAAGCATCGCAAAATTCGCAACATCAATAAGATATTCCTTGTTATGTGTTTTTTCATAAGCATCAAGCCTCTCTCTGATGCACTTATGAGCCTGTGCAAGTTCAGGATAGGTCTTAGAGGCCCAACCGTATTTATGATGCGAGACCTCTATAGCATTCTTCATCTTGTTTATGAATGCTTCCGAAAAATCTCTTCTAAGGATCTCTTCTCTGTTATCTGCCATTATGTATCCTCCCTTTTCACCCTCGCCCCACACTCAGGGCAGAATTTACACTCATATTCACATAAAACCTCGTCCCCGACTTTTTCATCATGGCGCCATTCAGAGAGATCTCTCAGCTTTACACCGCACTCAGAACAGTTAAATTCACCAACAAAATCCTGTTTTATGTTGCTGCATTCCCTAACAGGGGTAACATCAGCGAAGGGAATTTCGTTTAGCTCAGTATCCCTAAAATCAGCAAGTACTCCTGCGGCAAGTGAGCTTTGGATACAATCGTATTTTACATATTCTTCTACAAGATCATCTAATTTACTTACCACAGCATCCGCATCAATATACCATGCCATCATTCATCCTCCTCAATAACTCTTCTGCCGCATCGAGGGCAGTGATCGTACTCGTACTCATCAATGTTGTTTTCAACGCAGTCGATAACAGCATCACAATAAGGGCAGATTATGAACTTCTTATCTTTGTTTTTCTTGGGAATGTATACTGTCCAAGGCATTATGTATTCCTCTCTTTTACCAACTTAGCAGACACCTTAACAATGTACTCATCATCATTAAGCTCTACCACGGTCTCGGTTGACATTGCACCACTGGCAATGATCTGATCGGCAAGAATCCTTGCAAGCTCTAACCTCACATACTCCTTATAGCCAGGGCCCTTATCGTATCTGTCCTTGTTGACCATCATAGTAGCAGTCACAGGCACCGTTGTGATACTCTCAGCCTTGATTTTGGGAGCTACGGGAGGGAAAACATATCCACCCAGCAGCCCTATAAGATTATTCTTCGCCTTTGTCCAAAGGTCTTTGATTTTGATTTTAAGATTAGGTTTCATCTTTATTCTCCTTTATCACAGTAAGATCTCCGTACCCCTCTCTGAAAGCGCGGTAATAATATTCGCCTACCTTCTCCGAAAGGCTAATCAGTTTTTTCAGCACCTTTGCGTCTATGTTGAATTTTAATGTAGAGCGCACTTCACTGGTAATATCAAGCACCACGATCATGCACCCTGCCTCGCCATTCTCGTCGATGTTAGCGGCGGCAAACATGTTACGCTGCGGGTCGGGATAAAACTCAATCTTTGCAGGGTACTGAGCCGTTTTAATCTCAGCCACAAGGCCCGCCGCACTGCCACAAAACTTACAGAGCTCTTCAAGCGCTGCCTCGTATTCGATTTTAGCTTTCATCATACGTCCTTTCTGCCGGTTTAACCGTCCCACCGGCAAGGCTATGTATCGTATTTACTTATTAGCATCCTATACACCTCGCATTTGGTGTAATGCTCACA
Organism: Eubacteriales bacterium; assembly: GCA_045133915.1. Lineage (GTDB taxonomy): Bacteria > Bacillota > Clostridia > Oscillospirales > CAG-272 > RGIG7300. The sequence continues at coordinate 29,999 of JBGUUX010000100.1, forward strand.
GCAGAAAACACCTATTTGCGTGTCAAAGTCTGCCTTTTTGTGATAAACGAGGGCCAGGCTGCTGTTGTCCACAAGCCCCTCACAGGTAATCCGGCTTTTCCCGTCGTCATACTTGTAGAAGGGACAAGTGACATAAGCCTGCCAGTATGAGCCACTTGGCATATAAGCACCCCCTGTTATTTGTTGTCAAGTCCGCTATCCTCTCTATACCACTTCAAGATTGTCTCATAGTGATTGGAAACCTTGGCATCATTCTTGATGATAAAAGAGGACAGTTTATCAACGTAGTAGTCAAAGGTCTCAATGTCGCCAAACTCTTCCAAAAGACTATCTATCTGATCGTTTGACAGAAACACTACGCCCTTACCCAGCTTTCCACCGACAACTTTCACCTTTCTGTCCGCCGTCGCCGCCGTATCCGACCTTTCGTTTGTAGATGTGGTTGCAGCTGCAGCTGTAGTTGTAGATGGAGTTATAGTTGTGGATGGAGTTGTTGTTGTAGTTGGATACCATTGGTTATCATTGGTTATCATTGATGACCTTTGATGTTCACTGATAGCAATGGTCTTTAGCCATTCATCAAAGGTGATCTCCGGTTCTCCCTTCTTTTTGCGTTCCCGACAGACGGTAGCATATTGACGTCTTTGAACAGACAGATTATACTCCGCTTCATCCTTATCTATCTTCGGTTTTACGAACTCCCAAGCCAGCGACAGCGCCAATCCATCAAACTCCGGTACTGTCCCGCTTTTTCCATACTCCAGCATTGCCCAGAATAACCGTCCTTTGTCGGCATCCGGCAATTTCTTGAGAGGTCCCATCATATCGAAATATACCATTATTCCGGGTCTTGCCATGCGTCACACTCCTTTACTTCTTACATGCCATAACCTTTATTCCATCCGGCACGCTATTTCTTACGCGGGAAATAAACCGTTCTTCATGGCTCGTTGCGTCCGAAAGGTGTAAAAGATGTATTTCACGGCATTGTGAGAGGTCCAGTTCTTTCAGATAATCGCACAGGTTGTCTATCTCCATGTGCGCGTTGGTTATACGGTGCCGTACCTTCTCAGGCAGCTTCTCACAGCGATCAAGTATATCCCTTGAATAGTTGGCCTCAATAGCTAAGATATTCAGCCCGGGAAAGCGATACCGCAGGTTTACCGTATCTGTAGCAAATGCCAGGATATCACCGTCCGCCCTGCTCTTTATAAGGAAGCCAAGAGGCTCGGCAGCGTCGTGGAATGTAGCAAAGGGAACGATATCAAAGCTGTCTATGTTAAACTGCTCCATAGAGCTGATAACATTTGTCGCGTCAACTCCCAGCGCGTCGGCAGTCCCCTCACTCATATAGACGCTCAAACCGTCCTTTATAAGCTCGCTGACACTCTTGGAATGATCCTTGTGCTCATGGCTTATAAGACAACCTGCGAACTCGGTCAGAGAAAAGCCCGAAAGCTTCTGCAGCTTCTTGTGTGATACCCCGCACTCCAAAAGAATACGGGTATCACTGTCACTCACTATGTATGCGTTTCCATGTGAGGAGGAGGCTAATGCTTCAAATTTCATATAGGACACGTCCTTTCCTCTGTTTTAACCTCAACAGTATCGGTAGGCGCATGAAGCTTCTGATACTCTGTAGATTTCTTTATCTGCTCCTGTATCCATTCAGGCAGCTCCTTAAACACCTCGTCGTCCCACTGCTGCATATCCCACTTGATATGCTTGTTAGTGCTCTCCGGGACCGGGAAGCCCTTGGGCAACGGCATAAGGTTGTCCACGTTTGCATATTCGCCTGTCTCATTCAGCACAACATTGAGCTGGCAGGGTAAGCCTACCTGATCAAACAGGTCAAGATCAAGAAATTCATCATCCGAATACGTCTTAGAGTTCCAGGAAGAGAGAAAAGCTCTCAAATGGCCTTTTTTAGAACCACTTACGGTAAATTCCTTTGAAAGCTGTCTCGGCTCCTGCTTGCCGTCTACCTCTACAGTCTCGGAGGGGATCTCCCATATAAATTTGACCTTATTGGAATAGCTCTTGAATTTTTCGGAATACTGTTCTCCGAGGTCGATAACTCCGATACATACAGCAATATATACACCCGGCTCCACAGGCGGGATCTTCGGCTTTGCTCTGTCTTTAACCTTCATAACTTACATTCAACTCCTTATCTTTTTCTGATACGACAAGTCTTATTATCTGACTGTCTGTTTTTTCAAGATCGGTAACACTCTCTGCATTGTCAACAAAAAGCGGAACGCTAACGCCGTAAGCCTTGGAAAGTGTGTTTATAATGTCTATACCCAGGTTGATTTTCGCGCCGCTGTTCACGCATAAGTAAGGGACATCCTTAAAAACTACGTCGCAGCGGTCCTCTATACCACCGTTGGCCTGCTCTCTGAAAAGACGGAAACGGGCAATGCGGAAAAGACCGTTTATACTGTCCTCAACAAAGGAAGTCTTGTATCGGGTAAACTCTTCCAAAAGGAAAAGCATATTTTCTATCCTCTGCAGCCTCTCTGCCGCTGCCTGTGCTTCTGCCTGCAGATCTGCAATTCTCGTTTGAGCGTATGCCAGAGCTGATTCCTTACCAACCGTTTCCAAAGCTGTATTGATTTCAGCATTCACCTCGGATATCTTGTCTCGCAGCTCTTTTGAGGCGGTATAGCTGTCCTCACGCAATACGCGTAGTTCTTCCTGCAGGTGGGATATCAAGCCGCGCAGCCCATCGGCCGTGTCCTTGTATCCTTCCATGTCAACAACTTCGACCTTTACACCGTCTGCAGCTTTTATCTGAGCTTCAAGCTCGGCAATCTCCTTGTCATAAGCCTTGATTTCATCCTCGCACAGCTTTAACTGTTCTTCGGTGGATGCTTTTACCTTCTTAAGCCTGTCAGCCTCGTCCTCTATATCGCGCAGTCTCGCCTGTTTATTCGCCTCAAACTCAGCTTTTATCTTTGCTGCACGTTCAGCAGGGAAAGCCTGTCCGCAGGTAGGGCAATTGCCGACTGTAAATTCCTCCGCGTTTGCTTTCATCCAACTATCGCGGTATTTTTCAATGCTGATTTCTATCCTTTCAAGGGAAGCACGATGATTTTCAAGCGTTTTTTGTGTAATCGCCTGCTTGCTCTGCACACCCTGAAGCTTTATTTTTATACCGTTTATATCCGGCTGTCCCTGCGTCTGACTTTCACGGTAGAGCCTGTTTTTCGACTCCAGCTCGTTAAGCGCAAGCTGAGCGTTCTTTATTTCCATGTTTTTCGCTTCAACCGCTGTGTTATGTTCTATGGCAAGCAACTGTGCCGAAAGGTCCTCTTTAAGGGCGGTAAGGCTCTTAACCTCATTCTTCGCGGCCTCAAAGTCGAGGGCTCCCAGGCTGTCAATAGTTTTCTGACATTCATTTATTCTTGCGGGGATCTCGTCACGCACACCCACACAGCCACGTTTTTCCGAAAGCAGCTTCTTTTTATAGTCGTCTACACTCAGGCGGCCCATTCCCTCAATGATCGGGGCAAAGTCCTCACGGGTCTCTAAGATCTGCACGTCGCTCTTGGTGCCCGCTACTCTGAAAAGCACTGCCCTTCTGTCCTGCCAGGGCATTTCTCCGGCAAAGTAGCTTACGCTCGTCAGCATACGGAACAGATCCTCCGAAACAAGCTCGTCCACCTTTGCGGTAAATGCAAACTTCTTACAGGGGACTTTATCTACGAAATATTCCGATGTATTACCGTCATAAGTTGCCTCCGTACTGCCTCTCTTGGTGCTCCATACCTCCTGCAGAGTACGGCGCAGGGATATTATCTCTCCGTTTACGGACAATACAGCTTCAACCTCTGTTATTGCGTCATGATCTTTGACTACTCCCCCTTTGCCAAGTGGTTTGATTTCGATGTTCTTTTCACCGTTACCGAGGCTGTCCTTAGAAAATAGTAACCAAGTCAATGCGTCAAATACGCTTGTCTTACCGGTTGCATTGTCGCCGGATATAACAGCATTTCTGCCGTTAAAATCTAATTTAAGGTGCTGGTGACATTTGAAATTCGTCAATTCCAAGCTAATGAGTTTAATATCTTTCATTTATATTTCTCCTTTTTGATCTGTTATTATTTTGTGTTTTCATATCAACCCATCGGCAATTATCAGGGGAGTACCCCCTGTCGTTATTGATTCAATCTATGGTACATTGTCCCATGGGTGCGTTTTTGTCATATCCGTTTGCCATGGCCCACTCGTAGAAAGCGTTAAAATCATTGCGCCATTCTCCGCATATCGTAATACCACGCCCACCGTACCTCGGATATTTGGGATTTTTTGGATTGCAACACCGTTGTTTCATATCTTTCCACACTGTATGTAACCGTGTTCCACTTTTCCCGTGTACGGTATTGAGTGATATAATATGTTCACGATGTAGACATCCGCAACTTTTTGTTGTACCATTAACCAAGTTACTGCTCGAAACTGAGCAAACGGAGCCACAATCACATTGACATTTCCACATAGCACGCTTTTGTTTATCACTACCTGCTCGTTTTAACACAACAAGCCTTCCAAAGCGCCGCCCTGTTAAATCTTTAAGTGGTGCCATTGTTGTTTTCCCTTTCTGCCAACTCGACTTTTCTCGGGTCAACAATTAATACTGAATTAACGTTGCTTTTGCTTAGAAGCTCAACCTGAAGTATAGGATGATACCTGCCGTTATACGGGTCTCGTATCATACGGTATATATAAGCTGAAATGCAGGGATAAACCTTGCCCTCAAATACCACAGGTTTTCTTTCATCAATGGCCTTGCGTATCTCTTCCGGTTTCATCGTTTTGACTGTGCCTTTGCTTCCTTAAAGGCATCTACGTAGAATCTCAAAGCCTTGTATATGCCTCTTGCAATCTCCCACCTCATACTGTATATGGTGAGGTACACCGTTGATATCAGACACAGCCTGATTGCTATGTCCGATGAATCGAGACACATAGCCGATATTACCATCACAGCTATGGCGATTGCGTTAATGATTTTTACGACCTTTTTCATAGTTACTTTGCTTGCAGAAGCCTTGCAGCCGACTTTGCTATGGCTTCAAGCCTCCGCTTCCTTTCTTCTTCAGTAAGCACCGGGATATATACCCTCGCTACCATATTTTCTGTTTTGATTATTATGGGTTCCTTGTAGGTATCATTGTTTGCCATATGAACCTCCGAATTAATTACTTAATCCATAATATTCAGGACTGCTTGTCCCTGTCCCATCCGGACAACATATAGTTTTGAATTCGCTAAGTTGCGAAATCACGACTTTTTCAGTAAAAAAAATAATCGAGATCCAGCGGAATAGACAAGCCAAGAAGAGCACAAGCCTTTTCAATTTGTGGCATTGTCCACGGACTTCTTTCGTTTAGCTTGGCACTAATAGTAGACTTATCCATTTCCATTGCTACAGCGAATTTATCGAGAGAACCAAAAATCTCTCTTATCTTTTCACGTAATCTTCCAAAGGTTTTCAATTTTCGACACCTCCTTTCTCTGAGGTTGGGATTTCACGACCTTGATTTTGATTATACTCAAAATTTTCTGAATGTCAATCCCCTTTTGCAAAAAAATCACGACTTTTTTTGTAAAACTCCGTCGAAAGTCTTGAAATCCCGTTTGTTTTATGGTATTATAAGTAAACAAGGAGGTGATGAAAGTGAAGATACGGGATAAGGTGCAAAGGGTTACTTCTACTAAGGACAGATTAAAAGAAGCAATGCTTCGAGCAAATAAGAAGCAAATAGACATTTCGAGAGAAACCGGTATTGCTAAAGGTACTATAAGTAATTATCTTTATGGTAAATATGAGCCAAAGCCGGAAGCCGTTGCAAAACTCGCAGAATCCCTTAATGTTAGTGATATGTGGCTCATGGGTTACGACGTTCCAATGAAAAGGAGTAAAAATCTTACCAATTATGAGGAAAATCCCCACGAGTTAGAATTACATGACTATTTTGAGACGCTTGAAACAAAAGAACAAAAAGAAATAGTCGAATATGTGAAAGCTGTATCAAACGGCGATAAAAAAGCGATCTCCCCCGAAAATTTAATACTTACCGAAGGAGAGCAGATACTTATAGACTTATTCAGGCGTGTCCCCGAAGAACAGCAACAGCTTGTTCTTCAGATGATTCGAGCTGCTTTAGGAAGCCAACAATGATGGCACCAGCCGTCATCAGAGCTTTCTCAGGATTATCGTTTTCACGGATCATAGTAATAAGTTCTCTCTCGTTTTCTGTCATCATCGTTATTTCCCCTTTCACACCTTACGAACACTTGTTCGTTTTCGCGTTTTCATTCTACCGTGCCATCTGTCCGATAAAACGGACTTAAAACAATCGGTGTGATTTCAGTTTATTATATCGATTTCAAATTGTCAAAAAAATTTCAACAATCTTTAGGTATTGTGATATTTATGATGCAACAAACATTAATAGAATGGCTCAATAAAAATGTTGATGCCGGAAGCGCCCTTGTATATAGTCTGATAGCATTTTTTGCATGGTTTATATTCTGGAAACTGCTTTTAGGTAGGGCATTTGAAAAATGCAATTATAATTCTTTTGGATATGCACTGTTTGAATTGGGCGCAGGTGGAACATTTTTGGTGATAATTTTTATATTATTTATCACTGTTTTATTTGTAACCTCATTCCAGGCAGTATTTGCATACGGATTAAAAATGATATTTACGCTTTCATTATTTTGGGGAATAATAATTGCATTTGCTATTTTTCTTATACGGCATATAAAAAAATAAAGGAGGAGGTCAATGTATAATCCATACGAACAACTAAATTTTAGTCCCGATGAGATCCTCGTATATCTGAGGAAATCGAGAACTGACGATCCGTTGATGACGGTTGAGGAAGTCCTTGCAAAGCACGAGACCATCCTCAATGAATGGGGAGAGAGAAATCTGTCAGCTCCCATCCCCGAAGAGCAAAAATACAGAGAGGTTGTATCGGGTGAAACCATAGCAGACCGCCCGGAAATACAAAAGCTCCTCAGACTTATTGAATCTCCCAAGATAAAAGCGATCCTCACCGTAGAGGTACAGAGGCTCTCAAGAGGAGACCTTGAGGATGCAGGCAGACTTATAAAGCTGCTTCGCTACACCAACACCCTTGTCATCACTCCGCAGAAAATATACGATCTCCGTGACGAGTATGACCGAGACTCCTTTGAGCGAGAACTTAAGAGAGGCAACGAGTTCCTCGAATATCAGAAGAAAATAATGAACCGAGGCAGACTTCTCTCTGTATCGCAAGGCAATTATATAGGCTCTGTACCGCCTTTCGGATATGATAAGGTATTTGTAACCGAAGGTAAAAGAAAATGCCCCATACTCGTTATAAACGAGTCAGAGGCACAAGCAGTACGGATGATATTCGATATGTACGTCAATCAGGACATGGGCAGAGTAAACATAGCACACCGTCTGAACGATTTAGGCATCAAACCACGAAAAGCAAAACTGTGGGGACAAGATGGCATCAAGAAAATTCTTGAGAACCAACACTATACAGGCAAGGTTATTTGGGATTTCAGAAAAACCGTCACCGTAATCGAGGAAGGCGAGGTATTAAAAACGAGACCGGTTGCCAAGATGGGAGAATATCTTATTTACAACGGAAAGCACGAAGCTATTATCTCCGAGGAGCTATTCAACAAGGCAAGGGAGAAGAAAGGCAGAAACCACAGAGCCAAGCCAACCACCAAGGTCAGAAACCCCTTCGCAAGCCTGCTGTACTGTCAGTGCGGCAGAGCGATGTCATTAAGGACCTACAAGAAAGAAGGTAAACTGCCAAGGCTGATGTGCGATGATCAAGTACATTGTCATACAGGCTCCTGCACCTATGAGGAGTTTGAGACAATGATAATCAACATATTAAAGCAGTGCATAGAGGACTTTGAAATTCGGATAAAGAATGACAACGGTGACTCAATAAAAATGCACGAGAAGCTGCTGAAAACCCTTGAGAAGAAAATACAGGACCTTGAAGCCAAGGAACTGTCACAATGGGAGCAGCAGTCTCACCCCGACCCTGCACAGAGGATGCCTCCCGAAATCTTCAAGAGGCTGAACGAAAAGCTCCTGAAGGAAAAGGACGAGGTCAAGGAAGCGATGTGCAATGCCCGGAAGTCAATGCCTGAACGCATCGACTATCAGGAGAAGCTCTACAAATTTCAAGAAGCCTTGGATGCCCTGCAAGATCCCGACAGACCTGCAGCAGAAAAGAACAGACTTCTCAAAGACTGCATCGAAAGAATTGACTATAACCGAGAAGCACCCGAATTAATAAAGAACCCCGAAAAGAAAACCTATAAGAACGGCAGAGAGGACGGCAAAGGCAGAAGGCTTAAACCCAACCCTCTGAAATCAGGTGCCACTTGGACCAAGCCACCTATAGAACTTGATGTGAAACTGAAGGTGTAATTTTTTTGCACCTATCAGTTCCATCAATAGTGTGCGTATTCTTCGGTAGCAATATCCCGAAGGAGATTTGCTACCCTGTTGTCAGACATGGCGTAGCTCTGAGAAAAATATCGAAGGGATGCACCAAGCTCGCCGTCGGGACCGCCGTACTGACTGGAAATGACCTTAGCGGCTCTTGCATCGGGGGTCTTGATGTTCACGGGGAACTGTAATCTCTTTTCATACTCCCACATCAGTTCATTCCTCCTTTCCAGGCGCTGTTGTTTACCCAGCGCCAACAGTCGGTGTCCTCGGCGTCATATCCGCCTAAGGGGGAGATCTCCTCGTTGTGACGGCAGACTAACTCCTTGCGCTTTGCGGCATATTCGTTAAAAAGAGCCTTTGCCTCGGCGCAGTCGGGGTGTGTGTCTATAAAGAGTCTCAGCTCATCCATACAGAAGCTGACACATTGCAGTTCTCTCATTATCTCGTCTCTCATCGGCGGCATCCTCCCATACAGTAAGGCTTGTTAAGGTCGGCAAAGAGCGTTCCCTTATCTAACGCCTCGCAGCATCTGTAGACGTTTTTATACTCCTGTACCGGAACATACGCCATAGCAAGAGACACGGGCTGTGAAGTACAAACACAGTACTCGGCATCCTCCCGTGGCATAGGTCTGGGACAGGGACGGACTCTCGGGGTATATCTGTTGTATCTATCCATTATTTCTCTCCGTGATTTATTGCAGCCGCGGCTGCTAATATCAGTATATGAGATCGGTTGACATAGGTGAAAACGATGTGGTATAATAGATGTATAGTTTCATATACCCTTATTTGGAGGTACAAGAATGGCACTTGAAAATAAACTTGGTATCACAAGCTCTCCGGAGCTTGCGGAAGCAGAGGAACGTATCAGCAAGAAAAAGGCAGCAGAGCTGTTTGAAAACGGCTTACTTGACAGATCAGAGGCCGGTACGTTTGCGTCGCTGAAGGCCATTCATAAATACCTATTTGAGGATATTTACGACTTTGCGGGTGAGCTTCGCACCGTGAATATTGCCAAGGGTAATTTTCGCTTTGCGCCCTTAATGTATATTGAAGCGGCACTTGCCAATATCGACAAGATGCCTCAGTCCACCTTTGACGAGATCGTGGAAAAGTACGTGGAAATGAACATCGCCCATCCCTTCCGCGAGGGTAACGGCAGAAGTATGCGCATCTGGCTGGATTGCATATTTAAAAAGGAGATCGGCAAGGTGGTCGATTGGAGCAAGGTGGATAAAGAGGACTATCTGCTTGCAATGGAACGCAGTCCTATTAAGGATATCGAGATTAAGCATATCCTGAAAAACGCCCTGACTGACGATATCCATAGCCGCGAAGTTTATATGAAGGGTATCGACCACAGCTACTACTACGAGGGTTATACGACTTTCAAAACGGAAGAGTTGTAAAGGAGTTATAAGTTATGAATTTTTTTGATGCTGTTGTAACCGTCTTAAAACAAGACGAAAGATTTTTTACTGCAGAGGACGAATTGCTCCGCAATTCCGTCTATGAAGCTGCTATGAAAATGGACGCCGACCTCTTGAAGATGCTCTATAATAATGAAGTTACCAGAGAACGCTTCTTTAACGACATTGACGGCATTTCCGTTTTTGATAAAGTCGGTTTCGGCTGGGTAATCAATAATCGGGAGTTTCTGCCGGACTCATACACTCGCTATAAGAATAAAATCGGTCTGACGAACAGCAACGGAGATTATATATCTACATCGAACGATGTTGAACTCGTTTTCCCGTACAAAGATTGTGTCCTTGAGGGCGGTCAGACAAAGGAAGACCAGAAGCGCAGCGAAATCTTCTATAATGAAACACTTGCTCCCGATGAAGTGGATAGACTTCTTTATCCAAAAGTGCTAACGAACGCCAAAAGATATACGGCTGATGGCATTACCATAGCCGACAGTATATCCAATGCAGATAATTTGATTATCAAAGGCAACAACTTATTATCTATTGCTTCTCTGTTACGCTCTTTCGAACATCGCATTTCGTGCATTTGTATCGACCCACCTTATAACACAACGGGTAGTGGCTTTGAATACAACGATAGTTTCAATCATTCAACGTGGCTTACTTTTATGAAAACACGTTTGGAGATTTCGCAAAAATTACTTGCTACCAATGGCACAATCTTCATTTTCTGTGATGATTGCGAACAAGCATATTTGCGTGTTCTTATGGACGACATTTTTGGCAGAGATAAATATATTCAGACAGTTGTATGGAGAAATTGCGACAATAGCAATAATGATGCGAAACAATTTTCACAAGACCACAATTACATCTTGGTTTATTCAAATAATCCGAATTGGGAAAGTCTGAAACTCGATAGAACCGAGGGACAAGCCAAACATTACAAAAATCCCAACAACGACCCTCGTGGTCCGTGGTTTGATGGAAACCCCGTAAATTCTCCCAATCCGCGTGAAAATCTTAAATATACGCTTGTTGCACCAAACGGGAATATTATTCAACCGCCTGCTAATGGTTGGAGATGGGATAAAAAAGAAATGCAAAGACGAATGGAAACAGGCGAAATTCGTTTCAACGAGCAGAATACCAATATTATCAGACGCACATACTTGTTGGAGCAGAAAGGACTTCCGCCTTCAAGTTTGTGGGATATTTGTGAAGAAGATGCTCAATGGTTGGATATTAAAGAAACGGGACATACCAGACAGGCGAAATATGAGCAAAAGAAGTTGTTCCCTGGAATGCCTACAAGTGAATTGTTCAAAACGCCTAAACCCGAAAGAGTAATACAAAAGATACTTCAAATTGCCACCATAGAAAATGATGTTGTTTTGGATTTCTTTGGTGGAAGTGGAACTACGGCAGCCGTTGCGCACAAAATGGGGCGGCAATATATTCTTTGCGAACAAATGGATTATATTAAAGACTTCATTATCGAACGCATAAAAAAGGTTATCGATGGTGAAAAAGGCGGTATTTCCGTTGAGCAAAAGTGGAATGGCGGAGGATCTTTTGTCTATTGCGAACTTGCCAGCTTAAACCAAAAGTATGTCGATGATATTCAGACGGCTACAACCGATGCCGACATTGTTACCATCTGGCACGAAATGCTGAAAACGGGCTTCATCAGCTGCAAGGTCAATCCGAAAGATATTGATATGGAAGATGTTGCCTTTACGGAATTATCTCTTGACGACAAAAAGCGTTTCCTTATGGAACTGCTCGACAAGAACCAGTTGTATGTAAATTATTGCGATATGGAAGATGAAACTTTTGCCGTGTCCGAAGCAGACAAGGCATTTACAAAGAGTTTCTATGGGGAGATGTAATTATGCCGTTCCTTTATGAACAACTTGATACATTGCGTAATTTCGGCAGTTACACCGAAATACCACCGTACATACAAGAAAATATAAGTCCGCGCTTTGAGTTAAGACCGTATCAGATAGGCGCGTTTGAAAACTTCATAACCTACTTTGAAAACGAAAAGATGTGTCACAAGCCGACGCAAACGCTGTTCCACATGGCAACAGGTTCGGGTAAAACGATGATAATGGCAGGGCTGATGCTGTACCTCTATAAAAAGGGGTATCGCAACTTTCTGTTCTTCGTAAATCTCTCGAACATCGTCAATAAGACGAGGGACAACTTCTTGAACGCGCTTTCAAGTAAGTACCTTTTCGCTGACGAAGTACGTTTATCCGGGGAGCGCGTGCCGATAAAGGAAGTTACTAACTTCCAATACGCAGACGAGAACGCAATCAACATCTGCTTCACTACTACGCAAGGGCTTCACTCTGATATGTGGTCGGCAAAGGAAAACGCCATATCCTATGAAGATTTTGAGGGTAAAAAGGTCGTTCTTATCTCCGATGAAGCGCATCATCTGAACGTAGATACAAAGACGCTTGAGAAAAACAAGGACGAGCTGGCTAATTATCACAGTTGGGAATATACGGTTCGCCGCATCTTTGAAACGAACAAGGAAAATGTGCTGTTAGAATTCACGGCTACTTGTGACATTCATAATCCGCAGATACGTGCTGAATATGAAAGTAAAATCGTTTATGACTATCCGCTTTCCAAGTTCAGAGCAGACGGCTACTCGAAAGAGATTAAGACGCTGCGCTCCGATGTGACGATTATGGAAAGAGCAATTCAAGCGATAATGTTAAGTCAGTACCGTTTGAAAGTGTTTCAAGATAAACGCTTGTCAGTAAAGCCCGTTGTGTTGTTCAAGGCTGCCAAAATTGCAGACAGTAACGAGTTTATGGAAGCGTTTATTGATACGATTAGCAATTTGACGGGTAACGAACTGCGTAGAATCTCCGAACTGACGGATAACGAAACGCTGGGTGAAGCATACGCATACTTTGAAAAGAACGGTATCAGCTTCGACCAGTTGGCACAAGAATTGCGCGAAGATTTTTCGGCAGAACATTGTATCTCGGCGAACGATGATAAAGAAGCAGCAGCGAAGCAGATAGCGTTAAACTCTCTGGAAGATGCTTCAAATCCGTACCGTGCCGTGTTCGAGGTCAAGAAGTTGGACGAGGGCTGGGATGTTCTCAATCTGTTTGATATTGTCCGTTTGTACGAAACGCGACAGTCTGGCGGTAAGAAGATTTCCCCTGCAACCGTTTCAGAAGCGCAGTTAATAGGTCGTGGCGCACGTTATTGTCCGTTCCAGATTGATGATGAACAGGAGAAGTACAAGAGAAAGTACGATACGGACATTGATAATCCGCTTCGTATCTGTGAAGAACTGTATTACCATTGTCAGAACGACAGCCGTTATATTGGCGAACTTAATAACGCGTTGCGTGAAATTGGTGTTGATATTGAGAACCAGACTGTCCGCACCTATGTACTGAAAGACAGTTTCAAGTCTGATGCTCTCTACCGTGAGGGACTTGTCTTTACAAATGACCGAGTAGAGAAAAGCAGAAAAGATGTTGATGGGCTGCTCCCGTCCGTCCGCGAACACATTTACACAGTTAAGCTCGCAACGGGCAGTTCTGGCGAAGATACGCTTTTCGGTGTTGGCAACGCATTAACAGAAAGACAGACAGCAACCTACGTTTATCGTACTTCCATCGGCGAAATTGCCGAAATGAATTATGCAATCGTTCATAAGGCGTTGTGTAAATATAATGTTCTCAAGTTTAACACCTTGAAAAGTTACTTCCCGAACCTTAAATCAACAAGGGAGTTTATAACGAGTGAGAACTATATGGGCGGTATCAAGGTCGAAATTACATCGAAGTATGAAAAGCCTGCGCCGTACATTCTTTTCACCGCTTGCGCGAACGTACTTGAAAAAGTGGCTGCGTCTGTATCTGCTATCGAAGTGACCTATGAGGGTACAACCGAGTTTAAACCTAAACGCATCTACGAAATGTTCAAGGACAAGAAATGTAACTACACCATTCTGCATGACGGCGGCGTTGGTTACTCTCAAAACGATATGACCGTTCCGAGCAGTTGGAAAATCGACTTGTCAAAAGAAGATTGGTTTGCGTTTGAAGATAACTTTGGTACAAGCGAAGAAAAGGCATTTGTCGCTTACTTCAAAGGATTCGTACCGATGTTAAAAGCAAAGTATGATAAGGTGTTCCTTGTTAGAAATGAACGCCAACTTCACATCTATTCTTTTGACGGTGGAGAACGCTTTGAACCCGACTATCTGTTATTCTTGCATAAGAATAATAGCGACGGTTACGAGCAACTGCAAGTGTTCATCGAACCGAAAGGTACACACCTTGTCGAAAACGATAAATGGAAAGAAGACTTCCTACTTGAAATTGAAGACAAGGCGATTGCAACGAAAATCTTTGTTGATGATAATAAGTACAGAATCTGGGGATTCCACTTTTTCAACACCGATGTTCGTATGAGCGATTTTGCAGAAGATATGAGCAGATTATAATTTTAAAACCAGGCACGAGATTTGATTTCTCGTGCCTGGTTTTATGTACGTTGCTTTTCCTTGGAAACAGCTTGTCCTATCGTGAATTTCGAAAAAATAGTGTAATTTAGGGTCAAGTTGTTCTTAGGTGATTGCAGGTATGCCATTTTTGCGAAAAGGTTCAAAGTGCCGAAAGCCCGGTAATATCAAGGATTTTCAGGCCCTCGGGAAAGTAGATTGTGCTTACAAGTTCGTTGCATCTCCCGTCATACCATTAAACAGAGTTGACAGTGAATTAAATACAGGTTATAATAACAAGTACAAAACACGATGACATTTGAGAAAGCCTCAGATTTTCAACATTATTCCCGTTTCGGGAGGATAATATCCTCCCCTACGATCATACCGATGATATCTGTTACAAAAGGTTAATATGAACAAATACATTGATCTCCACCTGCACCTTGACGGTTCGCTGTCAGAGCAAAGCGTAAAAGAGCTTTGCCGTATGCAGGATATAAAAATCCCCGACAATTTAATAAGCTTACTGAAATGTCCCGAGGACTGCCGTGATCTAAACGAATATCTGCGTTGCTTTGAGTTTCCCTTGACACTTCTGCAGAGCGAGGACGCTATAACCTATGCGGTAGAAAGGCTGTGCCATGAAACAGATTACCGCTACTGCGAGATACGCTTTGCTCCGCAGCTTCATACCCGTACGGGATTGACCCAAAAACAGGTCATTGAAGCGGCTGTCAAGGGGTTAGGTAAAAACTACCGCCTGATACTCTGTTGTATGCGGGGCGGTAACAATGAAGAAACGGTAAGGTATGCCTCCGACTTTTTAGGTCGTGGTGTAGTGGCTCTTGACCTTGCGGGAGCAGAAGCCCTCTACCCTACCCGTGACTATAAGCACCTTTTTGAAATGGCGGCAAAAGAAAATATCCCCTACACCATCCACGCAGGAGAAGCCGACGGCCCCGAAAGCATACGGGATGCTGTAAATATGGGGGCTTCGCGCATCGGTCACGGAGTACGTGCCATAGAGGATGAGTCGGTAATGAAGCTTTTGGCTGACCGAAAGATCCCCCTTGAAATGTGCCCTACAAGCAATCTGAACACCCGAGTTATAACCGATATACGTGATTATCCCATCAAAAAATATCTGGATATGGGTATCGTCGTCACCGTAAACTCGGACAATATGAGT
The DNA here is from genome assembly GCA_045133915.1 of Eubacteriales bacterium. Lineage (GTDB taxonomy): Bacteria > Bacillota > Clostridia > Oscillospirales > CAG-272 > RGIG7300. Next base: position 45,606 of record JBGUUX010000100.1, read on the forward strand.
GTGTCAAACACCGACGTCAAAAAGGAGCTTAAGCTGATAAAAGATAGCTTTGGCATTGACGAGGATATACTGCTTATTAATGCAGAAAAATCGGCGTTTAAATAATGCAGAGTGCAGAATGCAGAATGCAGAATTGAGGATATTTTTGTCACCGCAAGGGTTCCAAAAATTCCGTTGTAATTATATTTCAGTTCACAAAGCCGAAACGGCAGCATATTTAAAAATGGTTCACTGAGTGAACCATTTTTGTTCGTTTATAAGCTTAATAAGCTCTCTTGCCGGAAGGGTGAGAGAATGGCGTTTTTTCTTTACCAAAGTTATTTCCCTTTCGGGCAGCCCTTGAGTAAGTGATATCCTCTTAACACCTGTCTCTGTCTCTAAAAACTGTTCGGGAACAAAGCCTACGCCGAGACCGTGCTTGACAAGGGGCAATATCTGATCGGCGGTAGCCGCCTCTATATCGGGTGAAAAATCAACCCCTGCTTCGGCAAACATTTTGAAATACAGATCGTAGGTAGACGAGCCCTTTCCCAAGGATATCATAGGATATTCTGCAAGCTCCTTTAAGGTGATATTCTCCATCACCTCAAAATCGGTACTGCATACAGGCACCTCTCTCAGAATGCACAAGGGTGTGGTCTGTATCTTTTCGTTTAGCTCCACCGGAGTTGTGACGACCGCAAGATCAATAAGCCTGTTGTCTACCATCCTAATCGCCTGAGGAGTTGAGACGTTGAGTATTTTTATACGTATACCCGGATATAGCTCGTGATATCTGCGAAGTATCGGTAACAGATAACAGCGCAGAGCGATCTCGGTTGCTCCCAAAGATACAACTCCGTTCTGCAGACTGTTTTTGAGAGATATAGATTCTTCCCCTGCCTGTATATGCTTAAAAGCTATAGAAATATGCTCGTACAGCTCCGTCCCTTCCTCGGTGAGTACAACTCCCTTGTTGGTACGTTCAAACAAAGTACAGTCAAGCTGTTTTTCTAAATTTTTTATTGCTCTTGTAAGATTTGGCTGGTTGCTGTAAAGCATTTCCGCCGCTCTTGTAAAGCTTTTATATCTGGCAACGTAATAAAATATCCTGTAATGATCGTAACTGATATTCATAGTTTCTCCATATCATTTTGACATATACGATATATTAACTATACATTTTACATATAGCATTATCTGTATTATAATACTATCAAAGGAATATGTCAAATGTTTTTTGGAGGTATTTATGAACATTACTATTTTAAGTGAGCTTTTAGAGGCATTCACCATCATATGCTTCGGTCTGTCATGGCCTATATCCATCCGTAAATCCCTTATCTCAAAAACCGGTAAGGGTAAAAGTCTTTTCTTCGAGGTTTTTCTGCTTGTTGGATATGCTCTCGGTATTATGCGAAAGATGATCCAGGTAAGCTCTTTAGACTGTACAGGATTCGTGTTCTACCTTGGTTTCTTCTTCTATGTGCTTAATTTCATAGAAATTTCTATAGATATCGCCCTCTACTTCAGAAACGTAAAATATGATAAAATGAGAAGCGAGGGCGTTTTGGTATAAAAAATCCCTATCATAAGGATAGGGATTTTTTTATGCGTGTAAGTGTTTTTCGTATCGGAATATAGAGTATAAGCATCACGGCAAAGTTGCCGATACAGTGGGTAAGGTCAAAGGGGATACCTGATATCCACTTGGCAAAGGCGGTGGAAAGTCCAAAGGACACGCCCCCCTCTATCCAGCCGAGAGCAAAGTAGGTAACAGAACAAAGCGCGCCGAACAAAAGTCCGTAAATACCGCTGAATATGCTCCATATCCATACGTTGTCAATCTTTTTGAAAAGCAAGCCTGCAACGGCAGGTATCCACCATATGTAAGTGTACATTATTACCCAGTCGCCAAAGGGGTACAGAAGCGCCTGTACTATGACAAACACCGGAATAACGCACATTACCCTCCAGCCAAAGCAGATGCCGTAGATTATGACGAGAAAGCTCACCAGTTCTATGTTTGGCAGAAAGTCAAGGGCTACCTTTGCCGCAAGTAAAATTGCGGTCATAATACCGATAACTGCAATATCTAGGACACGGAATTTTTTAGCCTTCATATACGGTATATTCTATCTTAAAGCTGTCGCCGTCATCTACAGGCTGCTCAAAGATGCCGTAGTTGCAGTATTCGCCGTTTACGTAGAAGCCCCAGTAGCTCATATCCTTGTCATAGTCGGCGGTAATGCCGTTTATGGTGTTGACGTAGGTATCCTCTGCCTCGTAGGTGATGCCTGCCTCGGTCATGGCGTCGGCAAGATAGAGAGCGTCGGTCTTAACGGTATATTCCTTGCTCTCACCCTTGTCGTCAACAAACTCAATAGTTACAGACTTTGTGCCCTCTGTTGCTTTGGGAACGAAGACAAAGTATATTGTTGCTACTATCGCGATCACTAATATAAATGCTGCGATTGCTATAATTGTTTTCTTGTTCATACGATACATCTCCTTTTCATCAAATTATATCATATTACTTATGTTTTTTCAAGTCGGAAAGAAAGTTTTAATGCCCTGCGAAAGCAATATTCGGTCCACAGTTCAAGACACAGGGGCATTATGCAAAGAACAGTATATCCCGTATAGAAAACTGTACTTGCCAGGGTAAAGGGCGGCAGAATTATCCTCGGATCATAGACACAACCCGTCTGCCCCAACATAACACCCATCACTGTCAGTGTCAGCACAAAAAAGGTGAAAACCGTATAGGCTCTGTCACGGTTATCAAAGCGGTATATCGAAAAGGCTTTTCTGCCCCTCAATATACTACCTCGGCTACGCATTGATACCGATGCTTGGGTCAGAGAATCTATAGTCCAGGTTATAAGTATAGAGAATATACGAAGCATATTCAGAGTACGCCTGAGTATATTTCCCTGCCTCACCCCTCTGCCGATACAGCTTTGCGCGGTGTTTATGCGCTTTGCCTCGGTTGTTATGCGAGGTATCATACGCAAAAGTATTGATAGGAAAAGGGATAGCCCGGGGCTTAATCTGCCGAAGAGATATACCACTTTATCAGAGGTGAATACCGAGAATATGCAGGAAAACCACATAATGACCCCCGCTGTGCGGATACCGAGAACAAGACCGTACAGCAAGGATTCGGCTGTTATGTTATTACCTATAAAGTTTTGGTCAAGAACGGTTACGCCGAAATGGGTATACGAGCTGTAATAAAGGGCAAATGCCGCTATAAGAGGTATAAGTATAAGGTTAAATATAACTGCCTTTACGCCGTTTCGCTTTATACTGTAGGCAAAGGCGCAGATATAGGATATCAGAAGAAACACGGGATGATCAAAGCTAAGCGTTCCCAAAAGAACGGCAGCAAAATATATCAGATTTACCGCAGGATGACAGTGTTCAAATCCCATAGTTATCCTCCGTAATACCGTATTTTACTCTGACCCGTTCTAACTTTTCAAGTAAAGGCTTACCGAGCAAAAGCATAATTAACGCGGTGCAAATGCCCTGCATAACATTGACGGGAAAGCCGGAAGCAAGGGATGAGATAAGAGACTTTACGCTCAGATCAGGCATCATAACAAACAAATGCGCCGTATCAAGCAACGGACCTATCCAGACTATGACCGTAAAAAAGCCTATAACTGCCATTATCCACGGTTTACGTCCGCTTTTGTTATTCATAAATACAAATCCTGCAAGCATACCGCCTGCTCCGTATGCCGTCATCTGAAATGGCATATACGCTCCTATACCGTAAAAAAAGTCACCTACAAACGCCGTAACTGCACCTACGATAAAGCCATATTCGGGACCAAGGGCTATACCTGCAAGCATTATAAGAGCATACGCCGCCTTAAAATGGGGGATGGGTATAAGGACACGTCCTAAGATCGCAAGGACACACATAACTAAAAGCGTCATTATCTCACAAAGTCTCGGCTTGTTTCTGCCAAAGGTCATAAAGAACGGAACAAGCAGCTCTGCAAAGATAAGCAGACAAGTTATAAAATATCCTCTGCCGGGCAGCTTGGTACCGAAAAACAGCGTAAGGGGAATAAAAACAAAAAAGACTGTTATCAAGGCTATATTTGATTTTTTCATATATCCTCCTTATTCTGTCTGTAGAGCTGTACTACATCTTCGGCGGTAACTGCGTTTGCAAATATATGCTTGCTCATACGGCTGGCGGCAGTCGTATAAAAGCTGTTGGCGGAAAAGAATCTCACCGGCGCGTCGCTGGTAACTATACCTCCGTCAAAAAACATACTTATCATGTCAGCGTGTTCCGCACAGAACTCGATATCGTGGGAGACCATAACGACGGTTATTCCCTGTTCCTTTAATCTGCCGAGTATCGAAGCAAAGCTTTCCTTAAAGAAGCTATCCATGCCCTTTGTGGGTTCGTCAAGCAAAAGAAGCCTGGGTTCACTCAGAAGTACTTTACACAGTGCCGCTCTCTGTTGTTCTCCTCCCGAAAGATCGTAGGGATGACTGTTCAGAAGAGGTGTTATCTGACAAAGCTGTGCAGTTGCTTTTATCTTAGCTTCGTTCTTTGTCATTTCAAAAAGGTCCTCGTAAACCGTCTTTTTAACAAACAGACTCTTTGGATCCTGTGGCAGCATAGCAAGACAGCGTGAAAAAAGCTCGGTCTGCTTATATTTTTCCTGAGGCTTTCCGAATATTTTTATACTACCTCGGTAGGGTTTACATACACCGCATATTGCCTTAAGAGTGGTAGATTTTCCTGTGCCGTTACCGCCTACGATAGCACATAAACTTCCTTTAGGAACGTCAAGACTTACACCTCGCATAACGTCGGTGCTGTTTTTTTCGTAACGAAACCAAACTTCCTTGAGAGAAATTGCGGGGTCATCAACCTCATCCTCAAAAGCGGATACGGGCAGAGTGTCGATCCTTGGTTTATCTGTAAACTCAGAGCTGAGCCATCTTCTTCCTTCACGGACGGTAAGAGGAACCTGTCCCTCTGCACCCGTACCCAAAAATACTCTCACGGGGGTAGGCATGGCCCTGAACATAGGGTTATGAGATTCATAGAGAAGCTTTCCGATATGCTTTGGAGCGCCGTCGGCGATCACCCTGCCCTCCTCCATTACTATAGCACGGTCGACGTAAGGAAAAATATCCTCAAGCCTGTGCTCGGTGATAATGACTGTAGTTCCGAGCTCTGTATTTATCTTTCGCACCGTGTTGAGAAAATCTGAGGCTGCGATAGGGTCGAGCTGACTTGTAGGCTCATCTAAGATAAGCACGCGAGGCTGCATAGCCATAACAGAAGCTAAATTGAGCAACTGCTTTTGCCCGCCCGAAAGCTCTGCTACGTTTCGGTGAAACCAATCCTGTATCCCAAAATAGCTCGCCATCTCGGCAACACGTGCACGCATAGTCCTTTGCTCACAGCCAAGGCTTTCCAGTCCGAAAGCAAGCTCATGCCATACCTTGTCGGTCACTATCTGGTCATCAGGATTCTGCATAACGTATCCTATGCCCGAAGACTGGTCTCTTGCGCTAACTTGATTAAGAGCAGTACCGCAAAAATACACCTCTCCGCTTCTCTTTCCGTTGGGGGTAAGAACGCTTTTCAGGTGGCGGAGCAAGGTCGTTTTTCCGCTTCCCGACCGACCGCAGAGAACTGTATACTCTCCTTTTTTAACAGAAAAGGAAACCGAGTCAAGGGACTTTTTGCCATTGGCTGCAGAATAGCAAAAGCTTAAATTGTCTATCTTAAAATCTTCCATTATTTCTCCTTATTCCCAGCGCTCTGCGCCAACGTCCTCACCAAGGCCCTTACAAGTGTAGCACCATACTATGTTTTCGCCACCCGTAAGCTCATAGCTTGAACATCCGTAGTTCGGGAACCATCCGTTGACCTTGTACATCCACCCCGATTCAAATCCGCAGTCGAATTCGTAAAGGTTGTTGATGCCTTCGATATAATAACTGTCGTACATTGGTGTCCAGCTGTATTCTATCTGTATTTCGTACTGCTTACAGATACGGTTGAGCACGTCAAAGACCGTCTCTCCCTTGGTAAACTCTACCGTTGTAACCGGAAATATACATCCGTCCTCAGGCACGTAGGGCGCCTTTGCGGGGTCGAGCTCGTCATAGTTGTCAAGTATAGTATCGCAACGTATGGTTATAGAACACCTTAGCTTTTGGGGTTCGGGAGGAGTTGTTTCAGAAGGTAAGGTTTCCTTAGGCTTGGTTTCCTTTGGTTTAGTATCCGTTGGCTTTGTCTCTTTAGGCTTTGTCGTCTCTTCAGTTACGGTTTGCACTGCCTCGGTATCATCGGGTACCTCGGTATCATCGGGAACCTCGGTATCGTCGGGGATATATTCTTCGCTATCGATCACCTCTTCTGTACCGTCAAGTGCTTCGGTTTCTTTAAGTTCGGTATCTACGGCAGTTGTATCGGATACAGTTGTATCGTCAGTTTCGCTTTTCTCAGGTGCCTGAAGCTGAGCCCATCTGTCAGCTTCGAGAGCATCAAGCTCCTCAAGAGTAAAGATTAAGTCCTTTGAAGAATCAACACGGCGAAGCTGTGCAATATTAAAGTCGTTCAAGCTGTTAATGGAAATTTTTCGCACAGACCTTTCGTCACCCAGCCATTCAACCATATCTCCCGCCTCGGCATCTTCAATCTTACCGTAATATACCGAGATGCTCTGGGCGCCTTTACGTACGCTGAGGGTCGCAACTGCTTTTTCTGCAACGACCTCTTTTTCGTCAAAGCAGAGAGTTACGGACTTAGCTGTATCAACAAACACTTCACCCTTCTCCACCGAAAGGCAAAGAGCCGTACTTGCAGGGTTAAGTATCTCTGTCACCGCGCTCTGCCCCAGGGTTATATATCCGTCTCCTATGGTTATACGTGCCGTTGCTCCGGCATCTACCGATACACGGTCTCCTTCTCTTAACACGGTGTTTTCGGTTACGGCAAAAGCTACGCCGTTACGCTCAAGCTCTGTTATTCCTCTGATATCGCAGAGCATGGCTGTATCTTCACCGGGTTTATCAAACCAACCCTTATAAAATCCGGTACCTACGATACCTGCAGAAATAATGGCTATGATAATAACCACCATTACGATATTTGCTATCTTTTTCTTCTTCATTACTTTTCCTGTATAAGCTGATATAGTCGGTTGCCGTATACAGCAACCGACGTATATTATCTGTTATAATTTTTTCTCTTGTTAAAGGCTATCATAAGGATAACCGACATAGCTAACATAACCGCATAAAATATTATGCTTGCGTTGTCCGAGGTCTGAGGTGCGCTTTGGCCCGCTTCAGATGGCTTGGTTACAGCCTTTTTTGTGGTTACGGTAACCTTGTTTGCGGTCTTAGCGGTGGTTACCTTAGCCTTGTCGGCGGTAACGCTTCCTTTGGTTTCATCAGGTGTATCCTTTGTATCGGTACCCTTTGTCACCGTTGTATCGTCAGAGCCGGTAGTTTCTTCCTCTGTGGTTGTATCTTCGGGAAGTGTTGTATCAGTATCTACGGTAGTGTCCTCGGAAGCAGTAGTGTCCTCTGTAGCGGTTGTATCACGAGAGGTGGTATCGTCCTCGGGAGGAAGAAGCTCCCCATCGCCTATCACCACGTCGCTCATATCATAGAGGGAGGTCTTGCCCTCAAGGAATCTGAAATATGCCGCAAGAGCATACGTCGCCTGCTCTGTTGCCATACCGTTAAGTGCCGCACCCGGATTATGGGCAAAGCCACCGCCCTCTATAGCAAAGCTACACATAGCATCCACCACTGACACACCGTTCTTTACAAAACGGGGATCGGTGTGAGGATTAATTCCGAGGGTGGTAAGGGCAACGATGACCTGGGCACAGGACTCGCTGCAGATACCGTCTATAGAACCGTAGCCACCGTCATCCTTCTGAAGCTCGGAGAGACGTACAACACCGCGGTCAACTGCCTCTTTGACAGCCTCGTTTCTTTGGTAATAAGGCGCAAGTGACTGGATAGCCATACCCGTCATATCCGTGTCTGCGTTTTTGCCTGACAGAGCCCAGCCGCCGTCCTCAAGCTGCTTTGAGAGTATAAAGCTTATAAGACCCTCTCGGCTTACCTGTTCGGTTGCATCAGGGTTCTCGGGTATATCATAGCCGTTACAGTCAAAGGCAATAAGCGCCCAGATAGGACCGTTAATACCCTGCTTTTTCACATAGGTCATATCGGTAAGACCTACAAGGAGGTTATGGCCTGCTACGTCGGTTACGTCATAACCTGCTGAGGTAAGAGCAAGGATAACACGGGAGTTATCGGTGGACTTGGACTTATGAAGCTGACCCTTTTCGTTGATTTTTGAGTTAACGTATTCAACAACGTTTTCATAATACCCTTCGGGACAACAATAGCCGGAGCGAGTGAGGTCTATGACCATCCACTCACCGCCTACAGAACCGACGGTAGGTGTACCGAGAGTGCTTATATACTCAAGAGTCTCTTCATATATGGTTCTATGGTCGGTGTCTGCAAATACCGTAAAGGGTATTACGGAGGTGAGCATTATTACGGTTAAAAAAATTGCGGTAATCTTTGTTATACGCTTCATTTGAGTTTCCTTACTTTACTTCTATGAGATAGAAGTTATAGCTTTCGTCGTTATACTGTACCATAAAGCTCCAACGACCCTCGGTGAGGTTATCGATAACGATCTCGCCGTTTTCGTTTACTGCATCAAGTTTCTTATACTGCATGCCGGGAGCCCTCTTGATGTTGCCCGCTGTAGTGTACTTTCCGGGAGCATATCTGATGATATACATATCGTCGAGGTTGCCAAAGGTAACTGTATTTCCGTCCTGTAACATTGTAGGGACCTTCTTCTCTACGTTATAGTAGAAGAAGTGTTTATACCCGTTATTGTACTCGACGATTACGGTTACCTCACCCTCGTCGCGGTACTGGACCATATACTCTTCTGCATCCTTGATATCGGTCTTATTGGTGAAGTTACGCACACCTGCCGCCTTTTTGATATCTGCAACAGAGGTATAATGACCGTATGCGGTACGGATGATCTTGATATCGGGAATATTTTGAACTATAACCTGAAGTCCGTTCTCAACAAGTACGGGATAGTCAACGGTAAGTGTATGATAAATTACGTCATAAGTACCGTCGTTATATCTGATAAGTACGGTATAATCACCCGGCTCGTTTACGGTGCAGGTAAAATCGTGGGTTGCAAAATAGTTGGAAAGCTTAGCAGCAGATGCCTGATATTTATACTCACCGCTTGCCTTGATCTCGGAATAGTTTTCAAAGCTTCCCTTGGCAATCCACATATCATTATAATTCTCACCAAAGTCCTTTACTGTAAGCTTAACGCCGTAGGACTCAACGTAGGGAGAGATCTCGGATACCTCTGCATAGATAAAATTGCTTGAGCCGTCATTTTCTCTTACCCAGAAAGTATATTCACCAACCCAAGGAAGATCATAGGTAAACACACCGTTAGCGGTGTGCTTTGCTACCGTTGCGGCATCAAGAGTAAGATTTTTCTCGGCATTTTTGATTTCATCGCCTGTGGTGTAGTTACCGAGAGCAAGGCGGATCTCCTTTACGTCATTTACGTTATTAATAGTTACGGTGTAGTTATCTACCTCTGTGATCTCGGGTGCGGGTGCGGCTTTTGCCTCAACCTTTACGGTAGCAAATGCGGGAGCCGAAACTACAGCCTCGGGATTATACTCGCCGTAGCCGCCATCTGCCCAAATATACCACATACCCTCTTCGGGAAGTGTAAGCTCTATATAGCCGTTATCATCGGTACAGAGCTCGCCCTCGGCCTCCCCGTAGCTTCTGCCGTAGTATACATTGTAATAATATTCGCTCTCAAAAGCTGCCGCACCGCCGTTATTCCAGTCGGAAAAGCTGCGTACAAGACCGAGTGTAAGGCTATCACCCTCGGCAACGGCCACCTCACGGACAAGCTTGCCCTCAGCATCGGTGAAATAGTGAAATCCTGTAAGGCTATCCCCCCAGAAGGACCAGTCGGTATAATGAGCGACGTTGAGAAAATCGCCATCGTGGAGAACTATCTGGTCTGCGGTAAGTCCCCAACCGTCCACATTGGGATATGAACCATTAAGGTCATAGCGGAGATTCTCATCCTCAAAGCCGAACATTGAGGACTCAAAATAGATACTGCCCGCACCGCCAGTCACAGTAACCTCGGACCAGTCGCGACCCATAATATTCTCGTGAACATAGATATAGAGATGAAGTGCGGTGATATCGTAATTGCCGTCACGGTCAGAGTCATAAAGATACTGCTCAAGATCATAGTCACAGAGGTCTACAGATTTAAGATCCTCTATCTTTACTGCGGTATTTGCTACAGGATCACCGTTTGCGTCTTTTACAAAATAGCTGTCATCGCTTATAGAGATATAAACGGTATCATCCCCGTCAGCCATAACGGCAAATGCCATAAGTAATGACATAACTACAGCTATAGTAATAATGCTAAGAGTTTTCATTGTCTTTTTCATTTTTCTTTGCTTCCTTTCGTCTTTGCTTTGCCCGTGCGCGTCTTGCACGGTTCTTATCTATACGGCTGACCTCGGGAGGCTCTTTGAGCCCTGCAGCCTCTAACGCTCTCGGCCATGGTCCAAGCTTCTGTTTGATAAGACACACGTCATTGTCAGCAAAATCTGCTCGCTTGGGCAATCTGCCGAGCTCGGTTGCTCTGTTAATTAATAGCTGAATTGCATATTCTCTCTTGTCCATATTTTCCCCCTTTCAAAAATAAAAAAGTGCTTTCCTCGAACGAGAAAAGCACAACTGGTCTGACATATGGACAAAGCCGTACGGGTACAGTACGGGTATCGTGACCGGCTGCACCTCTTCTTGTCCAAGATTGCGTTTACCTATTACCATGGGAGTATTCCGGCTTGCCTTTTGGCTTACGGTAATGACGGTTGCTAATGATTTGCACATTATTCCCAATTACCCGCTTTTGCGGTACCACAGTAATCAAATATTCGGTTTACGTGATTATATTATCACAGTTATTTTGAATTTGCAATAGTTTTCTTAAATTTAATTTCGTTAAGTAAAGTAAAGCCCAGTATCAGCGCTCCGCCGATCCATTGCCACAGACCCATATCCTCGCCGAGCACGGTAACCGATATGACCACCGCCACAAGGGGATCTATATAGCTGAGTATAGACACCTTCTGCCCCGAGAGATTGCTCACCGAGGTGAAATACATACAGTAGGTTATGCCGGTATGCACAAGACCTACCGTGAGAAGCGCCGCCCAGCCCTTGGTATCAAGGGTAGTAAAGTTAAATCGGTCGGTGAGTGCTACGTAAGGGATAAGCACCGCAACGGCTGAGACAAACTGCAGAAAGGTACGGTGTATACCGTCGATAGCTTTTATGTATTTGTTCAGCAGGATAACGGTAGCATAAAGGCACGCCGCACCAAGACCGAAGACTATACCGAGAGGGTTGCCTACCCTGCCTACGCCTGTGATAAGCACAAGACCGAGGGTGGACATAACAAAGCATATCCAAGCCTTTGGGGTCATACGCTCCTTAAAGAGTATGGGACAGGCTACCGTCACTATAACGGGGGCAAAATAATAACTGAGAGTTGCCACCGACACGGTGGTATACTTATACGCCTCAAAGAGAAGTATCCAGTTAAATGCCATGGCAACACCCGATATTATAACTATGGGAAGCTGCTTTTTAATCCCCTTAAAATCTATACGCTGCCCCGTTATAAGAAGAAAGAGTCCTATAAACACCGAAGCCAGTACAGCACGGTAGAGTGCCACCTCGCCTGATGCAAGTCCCGTCATACGCACAAAGGGGGCTATGGTGCCGAACATTGCCATTGATAAGGCTAATAATATAGTTTGTTTTTTCATGGTGAGATCCTTTTACAAATGCAGAATGCAGAGTGCAGAATGCAGAGTTAAGGAGATTTTTGTTGCATCAGAGCAACAAAAAGTCCATTTATTTATATTGATATAGGGAATTTGCAGATATAAGCAGTGAATTTCAGAAAACAGAAATATTATGGTATGTAGATTTTCGACCTTAAGGGAGAAAATCCACCATAATTCTGCATTCTGCATTCTGCACTCTGCATTCCGAATTATTTCTCTCTCTTGTCTCTCAGCTTTTGAAAGAACTTACCCATAAGCTCAAGGCTTTCCTTTTCGCATAAGCCCTGATCTATCTCGGGCTTGTGATTGAGAGGATAGGAATTGAAATTGAGAACAGAGCCGAAGGCTCCTGCCTTGGGGTCTTTGGCTGCATATACCACACGCTTGATGCGGGAGTTGATGATAGCTCCGCCGCACATGGGACAGGGCTCAAGGGTAACGTAGAGAGTACACATAGGCAGTCTCCATCCTCCCAGCACCTTGCAGGCAGAGTCTATTGCCATAAGCTCGGCATGGTAGGTTGCGTTTTTATCGTTTTCGCGGCGGTTGTGAGCCTTGGAGATGACCTTTCCAAGATCGTCCACCACTACCGCACCGATAGGTACCTCGCCCTCTTCAAACGCCTTTTGCGCCTCCTCTAAGGCTATATCCATATAGTATTTATCGTCCATTTGATTTCCTTTCGGCCCGTCCGTGAGGTCGGTCCCTACAAAAATTTAATTTAATGATACACTAACATAAGATATTTTGCAATATTAATTGATATTTTTCTCAAATGATGATATAATTATGCAAAACAAACCAAGAGGTCAATATGAATACTACGACACAAACAAAAAAGTCCTTTCCTATCGCGGCGATAATGTTTTTTGCCTACGTTATTATGTCCTTAGTAGCCAAGGCGATGACCAAGCTCGTCGAGCCCTATACCGGTGCTTCCAACGACTTTATCCTCTTCTACCTAATCTTTACAACCGTAGGTATACTGATGCTTGCAACAAGAAAGGTAAATATAGTTTATCCTATTCTTTTTGCCGTTCCTTACTTAAAGACCTTGGTGGATACCTTTATTGCGCTGGGTCATTTCTTTAACTATCCCAAGATGTTACCCCTTGTACGCTATATTGCGTGCTGTATGCTTAACCTCACTTATCTCGCTCTTGTGGGTCTGGGCTTAGTGGCTTTTATCTGCAGAAAGAAGAAGTGCAAGATCCTTAAGCTCTGGTTTCTTCCCGCAGTGTTTTATATTGTCAGCCGACTCCTTGCTGAGATATACAATTTGGTTCCCCGTATTGCAACGTTAAACATTATAAAAGCCATCTACCCGTGCTTTGCTAACGTTATCCCCACTCTGTTGCTCGCTGCGGCATTTCTTTTCTTTGGCTTATGGCTGTATAAGATGAACTCGCTTAACGGTACAGCCGCACCCGTAACATCCGAGCCTGAGGTTGTGGTTGAAGAAGTTCAGGAAGAACTTTAAGAGAACGAAAGACGGACTTAAAAAGTCCGTCTTGATTTTTTCATAATATAGCGGTATAATTATTATTTGAATATACCAAGGAGTAACACTATGACATATAAACCCGAGATACTTTCCCCTGCGGGAAATTTTGAAAAAATGAAGGCGGCTATCCTCTACGGTGCCGATGCGGTATACCTTGCCGGTAAGGTGTTTGGTATGCGCGCGGCGGCGGATAACTTTACCGTTGAAGAGATATACGAGGCGGTAAAATACGCCCACGAGAGAAACGTAAAAGTCTACGTTACCGTCAACACCATGCCAAAGGTTGACCAGTACCAGGCTCTTGAAGAATATCTCACCTCACTTAAGGGTAGCGGTATAGATGCCCTTATAGTAGCAGATCTTGGCGTAATTGATTTAGCAAAAAGAGTTCTGCCTGAGGTTGAGCTTCATATATCCACACAGGCATCTATTGTCAGCCCCCAGACCTGTATGGCTTATTACAGAATGGGCGCAAAGCGTGTTGTTCTTGCCCGTGAGTTGAGCCTTGAACAGATCATTGAGATCAGAAAAAATATCCCCGATGACCTTGAGCTTGAGGTATTTATCCACGGCTCTATGTGCGTTTCCTGGAGCGGAAGATGTCTTCTCTCCGAGCATCTTACCGGACGTGACGCCAACTGCGGCGCTTGCACTCAGCCCTGCCGCTGGAGCTACAAGCTCTATGAGATAGTAGAGGACAAGCGCCCCGACGCTCCCCTGCCTATCGAACAGACCGAGCACGGAACCTTTATTATGTCCTCAAAGGACATGTGCATGATAGAGCATATTCCCGAGTTACTTGAGGCAGGTATCAAGTCCTTTAAGATAGAGGGACGTATGAAGAGCGCATATTATACCGCCGTTACCACCAACGCTTACCGTATGGCATTTGACCGATATATGGCAGACCCCGAAAATTACGTTTACGATCCTGCATGGAAAAACGAGCTTGAGTCGGTAAGCCACCGTGAGTATAACACGGGCTACTTCTTCGGCAACCCCATACTTGATGCAAACCTATGCGAGTATAACGGATATCTCCGTGAAAAAGCTTATATAGCGCAGGCTCTTGGTTATGAGGAAGGTGTGGCCACCTTTATACAGCGTAACAAGGTCTGCCTTGGCGACAAGGTAGAGGTCATCTCCCCCGGTAAGTGCGGCAGAGCTTTTGATATAACCCTTATGACAGACGAAAAGGGCGAGGCCATAGAATCTGCGCCCCACCCCGGAATGATATTTAAGATAAACGCTCCCTTTGAAATATTGCCCGGTGATATAATAAGATATGCCTAAAAAAGCGGCAAGTTGCCGCACCCATACTACGCCCTTTTGTGTAGTGATACAAATCACACGGAATAGAGAAAATTCCTATATATTAAAAAAACAAAAGTCGGTTTTAAAACCGACTTTTTTCATTTAATTTCGCATTACGAATTACGCATTGCGAATTATATTTCAGCTATGACCTCAACCTCTACAAGAACGTTTCTGGGCAGCTGCTTTGCGGCTACACAGCTTCTTGCAGGCTTGCCTGTGAAGTATCTACCGTACACCTCGTTGAATGCGGCAAAGTCTGCCATATCAGAAAGGAAGCAGGTGGTCTTGACAGCCTTTTCGATGCTTGTTCCCGCTGCTTCAAGAACAGCACAGAGGTTCTTACATACCTGCTCGGTCTGATCGGTTATGGTCTCTGCTTTGATCCGGCCGTCTGCGGGGTCTATTGCTATCTGTCCCGAGGTAAACACAAGGTTACCTACCACCATTGCCTGAGAGTAGGGTCCTATTGCATCGGGGGCGGACTTTGTATATACTATCTTGCTCATATTTGTTTCTCCTATATCGTTGATTTTATTTATCCCAAACAGGGAGATCTAAAATGCAGAGTGCAGAATGCAGAATGCAGAATTATGGTTGATTTTCTCCCTTTAGGTCGAAAATCGACATATCATCATATTTCTGTTTTCTGAAATTTACTGCTTATATCTGCAAATTTCCAATATCAATGTAATCAAATGGAATTTTTGTCACCGACAGGTGGCAAAAATCTCCTCAATTCTGCATTCTGCACTCTGAATTCTGCATTCAAAGGAGGCATTTTGCATTTTAATTAATTGTCAATTATTTTAAATCCATGCTCTTTGAGCGTATTGGTAATAAGCTGAACGTGATCGTAGTCTCTTGTCTCCATCTCGATACGCAGGTAACAGCCGTTGATGCTGGTGGTATCCCCTGCTCTCTCGTGGTGAACGCCCGTTACGTTACCGCC
Organism: Eubacteriales bacterium; assembly: GCA_045133915.1. Classification (GTDB taxonomy): domain Bacteria; phylum Bacillota; class Clostridia; order Oscillospirales; family CAG-272; genus RGIG7300. Next base: position 61,327 of record JBGUUX010000100.1, read on the forward strand.
GCACTGTGCGATAAGGCTTGATACAGCAACAAGCTGACCCGGCTTATCAAGAAGCTCGATGGTAAGACGGCTAGAGCGTCCCGACTTCATAAGACCGCGGTCTATAACGCGGGAAAGGCTGGTAACGTCGATATTACCGCCCGAAACAAGGCTTACTACCTTCTTGCCCTTAATGGGGAACTTGCCGTGCATAGCCGCAGCTACCGCTACAGCACCTGCTCCCTCTGCTACCATCTTCTGCTTTTCGATAAGGGCAAGGATAGCCGAGCATACCTCGTCGTCGGTAACAAGGGCGATATCGTCAACGTATTTACTGATAAGGTCAAAGGTGTTCTCGCCCGGCTGCTTTACCGCAATACCGTCGGCAACTGTGGAGACCGAATCGAGTGTCTCGATAGCTCCGTTACGTACCGAGTTATACATACTGGGAGCGCCTGTCGCCTGAACGCCGTATACCATGATGGAGGGTCTTATCTGCTTAACTGTATACGCAATACCCGAGATAAGTCCGCCACCGCCGATAGGCACGATGATAGCGTCAAGATCGTCAAGATCGTTTAATATCTCAAGTGCTACGGTTCCCTGTCCTGCGATAACGTTCTCGTCATCAAAGGGATGAACAAAGGTATATCCCTCGCTGTCGCGAAGCTCTAATGCCTTTTTGTATGCATCGTCATAGCATCCGGGAACAAGGCATACGTCTGCTCCGTAGCCCTTGGTAGCCTCTACCTTGGAGATAGGTGCGGTATCGGGCAGGCAGATAAGGGACTTGATGCCGTTCTTTGATGCGGCAAGGGCAACGCCCTGAGCGTGGTTGCCTGCAGAGCATGCTATAACGCCCTTTGCCTTCTCCTCTTCGGAAAGCATAGCTATCTTGTAGCCTGCGCCTCTTACCTTAAAGGAGCCTGTTATCTGCAGGTTCTCGGGCTTTAAGTAAAGTCGGCAGTCCTCTGCTATGCCGTATGCACGGACACAGTTGGTAGGTCTGATGATGTTTCGCAGTACTGTCTGCGCATTGAAAATCTTGTCAAGTGTCAACATAGTTTTTACCTCAGCAAAATATACTTGTCTTCGGAATCTAAAATAAAAAAATCTCAAAGCCGTTTTGCTTTGAGACGGGTGTATTACACTCGCGGTACCACTCAAATTGCGATAATTATCGCCACTCATGGAGTCTGACAACTCCTTTGCCTTAACGCAGCTTCACGGAGAGAATTACTTATTTTCACGCTCTCAGCTCGGAAGTGATGGCAATAGACAGCTTGTATATCGGCTTTCACCTGCCGCCGACTCTCTGGATACTCTGCCGCCCTTGCGTCTTCGTCATTGCTTTTAGAAATTAAGACGATTATAGCACTATCTATCCTTTATGTCAATACAAAAAACACATTTTGTTAACAACTTTGCTTATTGGAATTAATATCTATTTGGTAAAATTCTCCTAACATTTTATCGGGAGTTACGAGATGACAAGCAGATTTGACAGATTTTCAGCATTAATATTTGAAATTTCGAGATTATGGCATCAGATATCCGCAAACGAAATGGCGCATTTTGGTCTCAAAGGCACTTATACCGTTTATCTGTCAGCTATCTACAACAATCCCGACGGAATAACCTCAGCCGCTCTTGCCGATATATGCCGACGTGACAAGGCAGACGTTTCACGAGCTGTTTCTGCCATGGAAAAAGAGGGTCTTTTGGTTAGAAAAACCGAAAAGAACAACAGTTACCGCGCTGCCCTTGTACTTACAGAGGTTGGCCGCAAGGCTGCCGAATACGTTCTTGCCAAGGGCGAGCTTGCCGTTGAAATGGCGGACACCGGCGTTACCCCCAAGGAGATAGAGAGCTTCTACAAGACTCTTGAGACTATTGCGGGTAATCTGCGTTGCATATCCGAGCACGGTATAACAAATGATTATATAAAGCTCAAGGCGGTTCTTTTTGACCTTGACGGTACTCTTCTGCCTATGGATCAGGATGAGTTTATGAAAAAGTATATGGGCGGTCTTTGCAAACACCTTATGCCTATGGGATATGACGCCGACAAGCTGCCCGTAGCTATATGGCAGGGTGTAAAAGCAATGTACAAAAACACGGGAGAGTTTACCAACGAAGAGGTGTTCTGGAACGCCTTTAAAAAGCTTTATCCCGATACCTCAGACAAGGAAATAAAGCTCCTTGATGAATATTACGAAACTAAGTTTAACGAGGTAGCATCTGTAGCTACACCCAACCCCGATGCAAAAAAAGCCGTAGAATATATAAAGGCGAAGGGTCTGCGTGTGACCCTTGCTACAAATCCCCTCTTTCCCCGTATAGCTACCAAAAAGCGTATCAGATGGGCGGGATTTAAGGAAGAGGACTTTGAGTTCTTCACCTCATTTGAGGATTCCTGCAATGCTAAGCCTAACCCCGACTATTTCAGAGGTATATGCGAGCGTATGGGTCTTAAGCCCTGCGAATGTCTGTTGGTCGGTAACGATGTGGACGAGGATATGGCTGCCCGTGATATCGGTATGAAGGTATTTCTTATTACCGACCATATGATAAACAAAAACGGCAAGGATATTTCGGTATATCCTCACGGTAACTTTAAAGATCTTATTGAATATATAAAAGAGCAGGCTTAGGCGTTGTACCAGTATGGATACAACGCCGGTTTTATTCGCCAAAGGCGAGTTGTATTGCTTCGCAGTTATATTCAGCTACCGCCGAGTGATATTGCCTTCGGCAGTTTAGTGGCGAATAAAATATCACTATTAAAACATTTTCTTTTGAGATAGTAAAACGGATGTACAGAAATTCTGCACATCCGTTTAAATTTTATCTTGTACTGTAACAAGCAGGGAAATGTACGGCACATTTTCTTTTTTAGGAGAACCTAAAACCCTTTTATAAACAAATATCATCTATTCGATAAATTGGAATTTACTCAACTGTTTCTCATAGTTCTAATTCCATAATAATCTCATCTTCATCACGGTCTGTTTCAACGAAACCAAAGTGTTTATACAGTTTTTGCGCTGCTTCGTTTCCTTCAATATAGCAAAGAATGACCTTGCGATATTTTCCGTCGTCTTTCATGTTATCGAGAAC
>JBGUUX010000101.1:0-18645 GCA_045133915.1 Eubacteriales bacterium
AGACCCAATCGGGTCTGTCTCTAATGCTAAACTATGTAATTTTGATATAACTTAGTTTACTGCTGTTTCATTGCAGCATAGCACTCGCTGCAATATACAGGACGGTCATTGCTGGGCTGGAAGGGAACCTGAGCCTCTTTACCGCAGTTTGCACAAGTGGTAGTGAACATTTCTCTTGTTGCTCTTGTTGCAGCCTTTCTTGCATCACGGCAGGTCTTGCATCTCTGGGGCTCGTTCTGGAAGCCTCTCTCTGCGTAGAACTCCTGTTCTCCTGCTGTGAATACAAATTCCTGTCCGCATTCCTTGCAAACTAAGGTCTTGTCTTCGTACATTGGTCTTTACCTCACTTAATATGGTTGTATATTTTCACCCAAGGTGGGGCTTACACCCACATCTCGATGCGCTTTTGTTAAGCTACTCGGGCAAATGTCATAATAGATCTCTGAACTTTGCTCTGATCCTGGACAGAGCATTGTCAACCGACTTTCTTGTGGTGTTCAGCTGTTGCGCCACGTCGTTATAACTGTTTGATTTAAGATAGAGGCGTAACACCTTGTCTTCAAACACAGTCAGCTTTTTTCGCGCTTTGTTAAGAGCGTCGGTCAGTTCCTGTCGGCGTATGATATCCTCTTCCATAGAGCTGCCGTCGGAGGTGACGTCCTCTTCCACCGGCTCTGCTGCAGGGGCCAGCTTTCTTATCTCGGAAACAAGACGGTTTCGGATACACAGCTTGGCATATAAGCCAAAGGTCACCTTACCTTTTGATCTTTCTTCCGAGAAGGACTGAGCCGCTTCAAACAAACCGATAGCAGACAGCTGACGTATATCGTCCTCTTCAAGAATATTAGAATATTCGGCAATTTGAGCTTCGATCAGAGGAGCGTACTCGCTTAGCAATGATTCCATTGCGCTTTCCTCGCCGTTTTTGATCTTCGCAAGAAGATCCTTTATTCCCTCATTCTCAACAACACGGGACATAGATACACCTTTACAGACTTAGTAAATATATTATAACATTGTTAACAAAATGTGTCAACTATTTTTCACAAAATTGTACATCGTGTGAATTAAAGATGTTGATTTTGCATAAAGTGAGATATCTTAATTTGTCGTATATTGCTATAGGATTTGTTATTTTGTGTCCAAAGCAATATAAAAATAGATAAAAAGACTAACTAATATTTGTTTATAATGTACTATCCAGCAGATAGTTAGCCTGTCCGGAAAGTAATGCCATTATGCATTTATAAATACCGTTGGGGTCTTTTTCCAGATTGTATTTTATCAGATTAAGCTGCTCTCTTGTTTCAAGAGTTACCGAAAGGGAAAAGGTTTCCTTATTATATTCGGTCACCTTAAAGGTGAAGAGATATTTGCCGTCGTCAAGCTCGGTTACTTCCTGTTCTATGGCGGCTCCCCTCTTTTCAAAGGAGGTGAGTCTTGTTGCCGCCGCAAGAGCGGTTCTGCGTACTATAGAAGGAAGGGAATCAATAAGAGCGTCTACTACGTTGATACCCTGTTCGGTTATAATAAAGCCCTCTTTGCCTTCGATATCTTCAACGGCTACGTTGGATGTTTCCAGAAGCTCGGAAAAACACTCAGCAAAGCCAAAGTAGTTGACCGCGCCGTCTGCGGTCACGGTATCGTGGAGCTTATCGTAAGCAACGGGATACCCGATATGCTTCATTACGTACAGAATATACAGTTTGATCTCTGTTTTGTTGATAAGTGCTGCGATCATAAATTTCCTCACGGTTAATTAAAGGGCTGCTAAAGCAGCCCTTTTGGTTGTTGATTGATTTATTACTCTTCTACTACCTTAAATCTCTCGTAGTTCTTGAGGGCAGCGTCGGTAAAGAATACTGTACCGAAGTTGTTGGTCTCAATGCCGCTAAGATCCTTGGAAACGGAGTATGCGTTTTCGTATACGAAGAGAGGAGCTACAGGCATATCAGCGATAAGCATTTCCTCTGCCTTGTGAAGAAGCTCGGAACGCTCTGTCTTATCCTTAGCTGCAAACGCCTCTTCGATAAGTGCGTCGTACTCGTCACTAGAGTAGCCGGAGAGGTTTGTTACTGCGCTGAAGTCGCCGGATGCAAGGTCCATAGCGCCGCCGGAGAAGGGCTTAGCATAAGCGGAAAGCTCGTTGAATGCGGTGAGCTCAAGCATCTGGGAGTCGATTGCAATAACGTCGAAGTCACGGGTAGAGTATGCTCTGTAAAGCAGGTCTGCATACTGATCGTACTCGATGTTGGTGTAATGCTCGAAGGAGAGAACCACAACCTCAACGGTAAAACCAAGCTTTTCCCACTGACCCTTTACGTAGTCAGCTACAGCCTTGTCTACCTCGTTGTCACGGATAGAGAGTGTGATTTCCTTGTCTGTTGCAGAAGCGGTAAGCTTCTTAGCTTCAGCCATATCAGACTTGATAAGCGCACCGCCGTTAGCTCTGAAGCTATCCTTATCAGACTTATCGGTGATACCCTCGGGGATGATACCGTCTGCAGGCTTAGCATAACCGATGATAGAAGCAAGCTCAGCTCTGTCGATAGCCATAGAGAGACCGCGTCTTACGTCTGCGTTATCAAAGGGAGCGCGCTGGGTATTGAATACGTAAGTAGCTGTAGAAAGTGTATTAAGCTTTTCAACCTTTGCATCGCCTCTGTTAGCAAGAGCGATCTGGCTGTTGTATACGAGCTCGCCTGCGTTGTAAGCTTCGTAAGCATCTTCGCTTGAGCCCATAGTGATATTGAGACGGAAGGGCTTAACATACTTGTCAAGTCTCTCGTTTTCCTTCTCGATATCTCTGTAGTAGTAGATGGAACGCTCAAGAACCATCTCTTCTTCACCGGGTGTAAAGATCTTTACGTAGAAGGGGCCGTTGGTTACCATGGTAGCATAGTAGGAAGCCCAGTCTGTAAGTCTGTTAGCCTTGTCCTCGCGGAGGGGAACAAGCGCGGGGCTGGCGAGAGTCTTGATGAACTCATCAATGTTGATCTTTTCTGCAAAGGTTACTTGAAGAACTCTGGACTCTGCAGCAACAACGCCGAAGTCGTCGATAGAGATATCACCGCTCTTACAAGCTCTTGCGTTCTTTACGTCAAAGAGAAGGGATGCTGCCTTGGAGTTGAACTCAGGCTCAACAAGTCTCTTCCATGCGTAAACAAAGTCGTTGGCATTAACGGAACGGCCGTCGCTCCACTTTGTCTCAGCAATAGTGAACTCTGCCACGAACTCGCCGTCACGGTTGGTGTATGTTGTGTAGTCGGTACAGAGAGCCTTAACAACCTTGCCGTCCTCGTCAAACTTGAAGAGACCTTCGTAGATGAGGGGAAGGATCTTTGCCGCTGCATCGTCAAGGTATGCGTATGCAGGGTCGAGGTTGTAGATCTCTGTGGAAAGATGTACGGGTATCTCTGCACCCTTATCCTCGTCAGAGGGCTTGATTCCGGTACAGGAAACAAGGCAGGGAACAAGAAGTACTGCGCACAGAATGAGAGCTAATATCTTTTTCATTTGGTTATTCCTCCTGAATATTATACGTATATAATGTCACATAATATATTATAAATCATTATACACTATTTTGCAAGAATAAACAGGCATAATTTTTAAATTTTTTCCCAAAAAGAGAGGATTTTTTATGGCGGGTACCGAATTTATACGTACAGACCTTGCAAGTGAGGCAAAAGAAGCGGCAAATATTGAAAATATAAGGGGTATAAGCTACTGTGAAAAGCAGATCTCGGGGGTGGAGATAAGCGATATGAAGATCACCACCGAGGAGGGAAGCTCTATTATCGGAAAACCTTTGGGCAGATATATAACGGTTGGTTGTAAAAAAAGCTGGCTTATGACCGATGAAGAAAAGGAAAACGTTATACAAACCGTAACCGACTATATAACCGAGCTTGTGCCCAAGGGTGACAAGACCGTACTTGTGGTGGGACTTGGCAACCGTGACATCACTCCCGATTCCCTTGGACCGAGAACGGTGGACGGTCTTATCGTGACCCGTCACGTAAAGGAATATGACCCCAAGCTTTTTGACAGCATAGGTCAGGAGGAGATAGCCGCCATAGCTCCCGGTGTGGTGGGGCAAACGGGTATAGAGACCCTTGAGCTTATACGGGGTGCGGTAGAACGGGTCAAGCCTGACGTTGTTATAGCGGTGGATGCGCTTGCGGCACGCAGCGTTGACCGTCTGGGGTCTACGCTTCAGCTTTCGGACACGGGGCTTTCCCCCGGCTCGGGTATCGGCAACCGACGCCGTGAGATAAACCGTACAAGCATCGGTGTCCCCGTCATTGCCATAGGTGTTCCCACGGTGGTAGATTCCTCCACTCTTGTGTACGACGCTCTGTCAAAGGCAGGTATAGAGAAGATAGACACCTCCCTTAAGTCGGTGCTTGAAAACGGCAGAAGCTTTTTTGTATCCCTTAAGGAAAGTGACGTGGCGGTAGCGGAATCTGCGTTTATTATATCCGCCGCACTCAATCGGGCATTTTGCCGTGTATGATCGCATATATATAGGGTAGAAAGGAAGGTTAAAAATGTCAGGTCAAACCACTGCCCATTCCTTTGGGAGAAGGATAAATTATACCGTAACATACCGTGTTTTTATGTGCTGTATCGCCTGTACCGTCATATTTGCGTCGGTGGCGCTAAAGCTGTCGGATTTTTTTGCCCCCGAGACTATAGAAGGCTCGGTGCTGGGTGCATACAGCGGCTTTAAACTCCCCGTAACGCTACGTGAGGATGAAGAAATGGAGCCGGTCAGAGAGGGAGTTCTGAAAAACGAGATATTTAACGTCGAAGAGATAAAAGAAAGCGATAAGGGAGACGACGGGGTATACCCGATAACCGAGATAGACATGAGCTTGGGTTCGGCAAAGGGAGAAGTGCTTCTACGGGACAGCGACAGCGGTCGCAGCGTTGACGTCAAAACTCTTTTGGCTTCTCCCTACCCAAAAGCGTTAAGGCAGGACGGGATATCAAAGGTAGGCACTAAAGCAGAACCACTTGTGCTTATCCTACATACCCACGCCACAGAGAGCTTTGCCGAGGAGGGTGCTGCCTCTTATACTTCAGCAGCGTTGTTCCGAAGCGAGGATACCTCAAAAAATATGGTAGCGGTGGGAAGAGTAATGACAGAGATTCTTAACTCAAGAGGCATACCCACCCTGCATTGCGAGGTCCTGCATGATGCTGAGGACTATAACGCGTCATATGATAACTCTCTTGCCACCGTTAAAAAATATCTTAAAGAATATCCGTCTATAAAATACGTTTTTGACCTTCACCGTGACGCTATGATAAGGGAAAGCGGCGAGGCGCTTAAGCCTGTGTGTACTATAAACGGAAAGCCGACTGCGCAGGTGATGACCCTTGTGGGTACGGATGCAGGCGGAGCAGACCATAGTCTGTGGCAGGAGAATAATATGAATCTTGCAGTCAAGCTGCAGTACAGACTGACAAGCGAGTATAACGGTATGGCAAGACCTATCAATCTCCGCAAATTAAGCTTTCATCAGCAATACGCTCCCGGCTCTCTGCTCTTTGAGATAGGAAGCTGCGCAAATACCCTTGAGGAGGCAAAGAACGCCGCCGTCAATCTTGCCGAGGCGATTGCGGATACTATCAATAATGGGTAATGCGTAATTAAATGTAAAAAGCAGTTGCTTTAGGCAACTGCTTTTTGTTTGTTTATAAGAAATTGCGATGTGGCGTGTGATTTGTTTTACAACACACCAAAGCGCAGTATGGTAGGGGAAACTTGCCCCTTACTCTTCTTCCATTCTTCTGCTTGCACGGCGTAACAGCTCGTGACGGCAATCCCAAAGCTTCTGGGACATATCCACGTAGTAGTTATGAGGATATTCAAAACGCTTTACCTCATCCCACTGACGCTCTATCTGTTCCTTACAGTAGGTACGTATCTCCTCTGTAGTAGGTCTTTCGTATACCAGCTTACCGCCTATGAATATAGGCTTCTGCAGCTCCTCTACGTAGAAGTCGGTTATCTCCTTTTCCTTCCAGGTGTTGTCGGGGTCAAAGATGACCAGGGGCTTGGTCTCGTCTATTACCTCGTCGTGGAGACACATAAGGTCGGCTATAGCCTTGTCGGTTGCCTTTTCGTATATACGGTAGGTCTTTTTGAAATGGGGGGTGGTGATCTTGATAGAGTTTTCGCTTATCTTGATCTTGGGCTTGATGCTTCCGTCATCTCTTTCTACAGCAACCAGCTTGTAAACACCGCCGAACACGGGCTCACTCTTAGCCGTAACCAGTCTTTCACCTACGCCAAAGGCATCTATGGGAGCGCCCTGACGGATGATGTCGCGTATGATGTACTCGTCAAGAGAGTTGGATATGAGGATACGGCACTCGGTCAGTCCCGCTTCGTCAAGCATCTTTCTGGTCTTCTTGGAAAGATAGGTGATATCGCCCGAGTCTATACGGACAGCACACTTGGTGATGCCGTATTTTTTGAATATCTGTATAGCGTGAGGAACACCGCTCTTGAGAACGTTGTAGGTATCTATAAGCAGACAGGGGTTTTCGGGATAGTATTTGCAGTACGTGTCAAAGGCTTCAAGCTCGGAGTCGAACATCTGTATCCAGGAGTGAGCCATGGTACCGCCTGCGGGAACACCGAACTGCTGCTCGGCTATGGTACATGCCGTGCTTGAGCATCCGCCGATATATGCGGCACGCGCACCCATCATAGCACCATGAACACCGTGGGCACGGCGAGAACCGAACTCTGATACCGGTCTGCCGTCAGCGGCACGTACTATACGGTTTGCCTTAGTAGCTATAAGGCACTGGTGGTTGTAGCAGAGCAGGAGATACGTCTCTATAAACTGCGCCTGTATAGCAGGTGCTCTTACTGTTATAAGAGGCTCACGGGGGAAGACGGGAGTACCCTCGGGCACTGCGTAGATATCGCCTGTAAACTTAAAATCACGCAAATATTCTAAGAATTCTTCGTTAAAGCATCCCTTACCGCGGAGATACTCGATGTCCTCGTCGGTAAATTTGAGACCTTCGATATATTCAATGACCTGCTCAAGACCCGCCGCAATGGCAAAGCCGCCGTTGTCGGGGACCTTTCTGAAAAAGAGGTCAAAATAGGTAATGCGGTCGCGCAGACCTGCGCAGAAATAGCCGTTACCCATTGTAAGCTCATAAAAATCGCAGAGCATGGTGTAGTTTTCGCGTACAAATTCTCTTGCCATGATTATTCCTCTCAGTTAAAGGCGCTAAAGCCAAAGTCGGACATCGAAAGTCCGGTGTAGGTTTGTATAAGTGTATTTGAAGCGTCAAGACAAAGAAGCGCTGTGTTCTTTGCCACCGACTCAAACTGTGTACGGTAGGATGAATTACCGCTGTAGCTTGTAAGATCAAAGCCGTTGTTTGACGCTGTCATTTTTGCCGAGCCGTAGTAGGGAGTGTTGGCTCCTACGCTATAATAGCTCTCTACGGTGTAGCTGTCCGAGATACCCGTCATATAGATGACCGTTCTTACAGAGATATCCCGACCTGTAAACTTGTATACTATCTCAAGGGTAGTCTTGTTTGTTGACGGATCGTATTTTACGTACTGTGTGCTTGTGTTACCGTCGGTGTGGGTAACGTTTGCCTGAAAATACTTTATGTTTGCGTCGGTCATGCCTCGCCGGGAGATATAGTAGGTAAGCTTATCGTACTTGTCCTTAAATATCTCTTTTTGGCATCTTGCGCATACACCTCTGTCGGTGGTATGACCGAGAGCCGAACCGCTTGAAGCTCCGCAGACCGAACATTTCATAGGCTTGCTGCAGTCAGCTCCTTCGAACCTATGACCCTTGGGGGCTATCATCTCGCCGCATTTTTCACACAGGCTTCCCTCGGTACAGTTAAGCACGGGGCACTTATGTCCCGTAGGCATACCCTTCTTCATAGAGCAGAGGGTACACTCGGCAGGTTTGGTACAGCCTGCTTCGGTGAATATATGTTCACAGTCGGCGTAAAGCAGGTTCTCGCAGAAGGTCTTTATTACCTGTGCAAGCTCTGCACGGGTTATTGAATCACGGGGGTTAAGTCTGCCGTTGTTACCTGCGATAATGCCTTTGCCTACCGCCCAGCCAAAGGCGGTAACGGCCCAGTCGGCTGTATCGGCTGAATCGGTAAAGACGGACAGATCTCCCTCAGCAGGACATTCTTTTCCGCTTGAAAGGGTGAAGTTGTACATCAGGGTCACCGCTTCCTGTCTTGAAAGGGTCTTACCTATGCCGAAAAGCGTTTCGGATATACCGCTTGTATATCCCTTTGCCACAGCCTTATTGACGTAGGGAGCATGCCATGCGCCCTCTTTTACGTCGGTAAAAGAACACTGAGGATACTCTGTTTCATCGCCGTCAAGCATAGACAGTACCGTCATCATCTGCTCACGGGTGGTAACGCCTTTAGGATCAAAGCTTGTCTTTGATTTACCCGACATTATTGAGTTTGAGTAGCAGAACTCAATAGCGGGAACGAACCAGCCGTTTTGTGCATCTGTAAACGGAAGCTTTGCCTCGTCGGTTATAACGTATGCGTTGATTGGCAAACTGCCGACAAGCATCAGGAGCACTGTGATCAGCGCAAAGATCTTTTTAGTCATTTCTATCCTCTTTCACTGCGTAAAGGTTGATATCCCAGTCGGGAATGTAACTGAATCTTCTTAAATAAAGCTTATGGTCGGGACAGAGCTTATGCACCTTTTCTGTAAGCTTAAAAATATCCTCTGTCCTATGATAGAGCGAAACCAGAAGGTCGGGGGCGTAAGCCCTTATTGTGTTCTCACTTCCCGTAAGAGCCTTGTCCTCTGCGCCCTCTACGTCGTACTTGATGTAGTCTATCTTTTCGTTACCTACGGTGTTGTCAAGGGTGTCAAAGTCAAGCAATACCGTTTTGCCCTGCTTGCCTTGGGCTGCACCTCTGCCTGCACCCATATTGAATTCCACCGTCTCGGTTTTATCCCAGGTGCCCTTGTTTACGGGGATAATTCGCTCATCCTCGATAGACGAGAGCTTTTTGAAGTTCTTGGGGTCGGGCTCAAGGGCAAATATCTTTTTTACGTTGGGGCATTTTTTTATAAATTCGGTTGCCGTGTCCCCGGTATACGCTCCGCAGTCTGCGATGTTGATATATCTTTCGGGACGTATGATACTTTGCCATACCTCTTGGGGATCGCTTTCTGCCTTAAAGAGATATTCAAGCTTGCCCGACAGACGGTAGGAGATTATGTTATCATAGATCTCTTTTGATTTTTTATCTGCCAAAAGCTCTCTTGCGGAGTTTATTTCAGCCTTATGCTCCTCGTAATACTCGTCGGTAAATAGCGTGTCGCCGTAAACCGGAACACAGGGAGCATAGAGCTCTCGCTCGCCGGCTATACGGAGTATATTTTCTCTCACTTCCAAAAGGGAGGTGGCAAAGGAAACAAGGACTATAAAATCCTCGTATCTCTCGCAAAAGTCGGAGTATCTCTCCACAGCCATGCCGTGAAAAGTCTTTCCCGGATGGTAGAAATCGTCGGAAGCAAAGATACCTTGGCACTCTATATTATAATCCGAGAAAACGGAGAGGATCTTATCCGCTCCGTTTCCCATGCCGTATATTACTTTGGGTTTATCTGAATTTTTTAAATATTTCCAGAGGTCCATCAGCCTACAAACTCAGCATAGATAGCGCGCAGAGCCTTTTCAAAGTCCTGAGCGTCAACTGCGATGATGATATTAAGCTCGCAGGAGCCCTGGTCGATCATGCGGATGTTGATATCAGCCTTTGCTATTGATGTAAGAAGCTTTGCTGCAACACCCTTGGACGCAACCATGCCGCGACCAACCACTGCGATAAGAGCAAGGTCGTCGTGGATAGCAATGGTGTCGGGATCTGTAGCCTTGCAGATCTGGGGGATGATACGGGTACGCTTATCTTCAAGAGAAGCGGTGTTTACGATAACGCTCATGGTATCGATACCGGAGGGCAGATGTTCAAAGGAGATACCTTCGTTTTCAAGAACCTCAAGAACTCTTCTGCCAAAACCAAGCTCGGAGTTCATCATGTCCTTTTCTACGGTAATAACGCTGAAGCCCTTCTTACCTGCGATACCTGTGATGACCTTGGTAGCATTCTCCTCTGCTACGGGAACGATCATTGTGCCGCGGTCAGCGGGATTGTTGGTGTTCTTGATATTGATCGGAATACCTGCGATACGAACGGGGAATATAGCATCCTCGTGAAGAACGGTAGCGCCCATGTAAGAGAGCTCACGCAGCTCACGGTATGTAATGGTGTCGATAACCTGAGGATTTTCTATGATTCTGGGGTCTGCCATAAGGAAGCCGGAAACGTCGGTCCAGTTTTCGTAGATGTCAGCCTTAGCCGCTCTTGCTACGATAGAACCTGTGATATCAGAGCCGCCTCTTGAGAAGGTCTTGATGGTATCGTTGGGCATAGCGCCGTAGAAACCGGGGATAACGGCATACTTGTGCTTACTGAGACGTGCAGCCATTGCATCGTTGGTCTTTTCTGCATCAAAGGTACCGTCCTCCTTGAAGAAGATCACCTCTGCCGCATCTATAAAGTCAAAGTTAAGATACTTAGCAAGGATCTTACCGTTGAGGTACTCGCCGCGGCTGGCAACGAAGTCACGGCCTGCCTTGTGAAGTACGGAATGACGGATAAAGTAATAGTCCTCTTCAAGGCTGAAGTCCTCGAGACCAAGGTCCTTTATGATACCGTCGTAACGGTCGGTGATACGGCTGAATATTTCGTCTATACTCTCACCCTGAGATGCCATTTTATAACAGGTATACAGAAGGTCTGTAACCTTATCGTCGTCAGAAAATCTCTTACCGGGAGCGGAAGGGATAACGTAGTGACGGCAGTCCTCTGCCAGCACGATATCCGCTACTTTTTTAAACTGTTTTGCGTCGGCAAGGGAGCTGCCGCCGAACTTAACTACCTTTAACATTGGGGAATTTCTCCTCTATAAATATAAAATAATCGAATTATAGACATTATATGAAAAAAATTAATATTTGTCAAGGTCAAATCATATATATGTCTTAAGGCAGGTGTTTAAAATGAAAATAACTTATACAAATAAACCCATGAACCGTCAGAAGGGCAGTAATGCCTCTATAAAAACCATTGTTTTTATGAGCTGTCTTGTTGCCTGTATGGTGGCGGTAAAGGTAATATATAATCCCACCGATACAATGGAGGATGTTGCCGCAATGGCGGAGATATCGGGCGAGACTCTTTCGGAAGAAACCGAGGAAATATATTGACCAAGATCAAAGTTCCTATAGTTACCGTCATATGCCTTATCGGGCTTATATTTATTGAGCCCACGACATATCTCGGACTGATATTTCTGTCAATTCTTCTCCACGAAGCGGGACATCTTTTGGTTATGGCTCTTTTAGGCATTGGCATAGAAAGGGTAACTCTGCTTCCCATCGGGATAGATATAAAACGGCAGCAGAAATATATCTCTTATCCCAAGGAAATGATACTTGCGCTTGCCGGTATAGCCGTAAACCTTCTCGTTTTTATTATATTCAGAAAATATGAGTTTTTCGCATATACCAATCTTCTCTATGCCCTTATAAATCTTATACCGATAAAAGGTCTTGACGGCGGATGTGCCCTTGAGGCCTTTTTGCTCTCGGTCTGCGATTGCGATACTGCAGACAGGATACTTAAGACCATATCCTTTATCTTTCTTTGGCTTTTGTGGATGACGGGAGTATACGTGCTGCTCATCCTTAATGGAAATATAAGCATTTTCGCCTTGTCGGTCTTTCTGTTTGTTTCGGTTATTATGAAATAATTTTTTAAAAACTATTGCATTTATATGTACTTTTTGATATTATAATCTTGTATTTTACAGAAACGGATTTTGCACGAATTTTAGAAGGGAAAGTCCCTTTTCTGCACGATTTGTTTACCACTCTGGTGAGGTTCCCGCCTCTTTCGGGGTGTTTTTTTCGTGTAGCGCTTTTTACCGTGCAAAGGAAACGAAAATAAATAATACAAAAAACCGTTATTTATTTTTAGGAGAACAAAAAGCAAATGAGTAATTCCAAAAACAAAATCATTGAATTAAAAAACGTTTCAATGACCTTCAGAGACAGCGACACCCCTGTTCTTAACAACATATCGCTGGACATCCACGACAATGAGTTCGTTACCCTGCTGGGTCCTTCCGGCTGCGGTAAGACCACCACACTTCGTATCATAGGCGGCTTTGCTACCCCCGACAAGGGTGACCTTCTCTTTAACGGCAAGCGTATCAACGACGTGCCTCCTTATAAGAGACAGGTTAATACGGTATTCCAGAAGTACGCCCTTTTCCCTCATCTCAACGTTTACGATAACGTTGCCTTTGGTCTGCGTATCTCCAAGGTACCCGAAAAGGAGATAAAGCAGAGGGTAATGGAGATGCTTGAGATAGTGGATCTCTCCGGCTTTGAAAAGAGAACAATAGATCAGATGTCGGGCGGTCAGCAGCAGCGTATTGCTATAGCCCGCGCACTTGTAAACAATCCTAAGATCCTTCTGCTTGACGAGCCTCTGGGCGCTCTTGACTTAAAGCTCCGTAAGGAGATGCAGATAGAGCTTAAGAAGATACAGCAGCGTATGTCCATCACCTTCGTATACGTTACCCACGACCAGTAAGAGGCTCTTACAATGAGCGATACCGTCGTGGTTATGAACAAGGGTGAGATACAGCAGATAGGTACGCCTCAGGATATCTACAACGAGCCTGTCAACGCCTTTGTTGCCAACTTTATCGGCGAGAGCAACATTCTCCCCGGTATCATGCACCGCGACTATCTCGTTGAGTTTGCGGGCAACAACTTTGACTGTGTTGACGGCGGCTTTGAAGAAATGGAGCCCGTTGACGTTGTTATCCGTCCCGAGGATATCACCATAGTTCCCGCTTCCGACGAGGTGCTTAACGGAGTTGTCGAGACCGTTACCTTTAAGGGCGTTCACTATGAGATAGTTGTAAACGCATACTCGGATTATTGGATAGTTCATTCTACCAAGTCTGCTAACGTAGGCGAGGTAGTGGGTCTGTCCTTTACCCCCGAGGATATACATATCATGAAGAAGAGCGAGATGCCTAAGATCACCCGTTATACCGTAGGTCGTAGCGAGGAGGCATAAGGATGAACAAAAACGCTAAATGGGCGGCAGGACCCTACCTCATTTGGATGGTAGTGTTCGTTATCGTTCCCCTTATCCTTATCGGCGTATTCGCCTTCACCACCGAGGCTCCCCACGACCTTGATGGCAACCGCCTGACCGAGGCGGAAGCGGCGCTTCTTATAGAGACAGAGGGAGAGGAAGCGGTGGTAAACAAAACGGTATTCACCTTAAACCACCTTTTTGAGGTCAGCGAATACCTGCCCGTTCTTTTAAAATCAGCCTGGCTTGCGCTTATAGCAACGGCTATCTGTCTTATCATCGGTTATCCCATGGCGTACTTTATGTCACGCTTTCGCCGAGAGTGGCAGCAGGTCATCCAGATGCTTATTATGCTCCCTATGTGGATGAACTTCTTACTGCGTACCTACGCATGGATGACCCTCTTAGAGAAAAACGGCTGGATAAACCGTTTTCTCGGTCTCTTTAACATAGGACCCTTCAATATGATCAACACACAGGGTGCGGTAGTCTTAGGTATGATATACAACTATCTGCCCTTTATGATCCTTCCTCTGTATTCTGTAATGCTCAAGATCCAGAACACCACCATCGAGGCGGCGCAGGATCTGGGCGCAGGTCATATCCGCGTGTTTACCAAGGTAGTCATACCTCTCAGTATGCCCGGTATCGCATCCGGCATCACTATGGTGTTCGTACCTGCGGTATCTACCTTTATCATTTCCCGTATGCTTGGCGGCGGCACCAATATGCTTATCGGTGACCTTATCGACCTTCAGTTCCTTGGAAATGCATACAACCCCAATCTGGGTGCAGCCATATCCCTTGTGCTTATGGTATTCATCATCCTCTGTATGTCTATCACCAACCAGCTGGACAACGGCGATGAAGAAATGGAGGGCAAGATGATATGAAGAATCTCGGAAGAAGAATCTACATTGCTCTCGTATTTCTGTTCTTATATGCGCCTATCGCGGTGCTTATAGTAAACTCCTTCAACTCAAGTAAGAGCCGTTCTGTTTGGGGCGGATTTACCCTTGACTGGTATCGTAAGCTGTTGATGGACGAGACTATCTTAAAATCTCTTGCCACCACACTTGTGGTAGCGCTTATAGCATCTGTTATCTCCACTATTCTCGGTACTGCTGCGGCTATAGGTATCTTCAACATGAAGAAGAACTGGCGTTCCGCTATTCTTAACGTATCCTATCTGCCTATCATGAACCCCGAGATAGTAACCGGTGTATCCCTTATGCTTCTCTTCGTTTCCATGAAGATAAGCTTTGGTTATCTTACACTTATACTGGCTCACGTTTCCTTCTGTGTGCCTTACGTTATACTTAACGTACTGCCCAAACTCCGTCAGATGGACAAGCATCTTGTGGAGGCAGCCCTTGACCTTGGCTGTGACCGTTGGCAGGCGTTCTGGAAGGTGACCGTGCCCGAGATAATGCCGGGTATAGTTACAGGCTTCCTTATGAGTATAACCTACTCGGTGGACGACTTTGTAATCAGCTATTTCACCCACGGTTCAAAGGCTCAGACCCTGTCTATCACCATCTATTCTATGACACGCCGTAAGGTCAGCCCCAAGGTAAACGCACTTTCAACCCTTATCTTTGTGGTTGTGCTTATAGTTCTTATCATCGTTAACGTAGGCGACGTTAAGAAAAACTCTCCCAAGAAGCCTAAGAAGAAGGGCAAGGGCAAAAAGGCGGCAGCGCTTATGCTGACCGTACTTTGTCTCGTTCCTTGTCTTGCGTTTGGTATTTGTGCAGATTCTCCCTACTCCGACTCTGTTGACTGGAACAAGTTCCGTGATCAGGGCGTGGAGATAAACGTCTATAACTGGGGTGAATATATCTCGGTAGACGAGGGGGAAGAGGGTGACTTTGATACCATCGCCGAGTTTGAAAAGCTCACGGGCATCAACGTCAACTATACCACCTTTGCTTCAAACGAGGAGCTTTACGCCAAGCTTAAGAGCGGCGGCTTTACCTATGACGTTATCATCCCCTCCGACTATATGGCAGGACGCCTTATAAACGAGGGCATGGTGCAGAAGCTCAACTTTGACAATATCCCCAATATAGAGTGGATAGACAATAAGTTTTTAGGCGCAGCCTTTGACCCTCAAAACGAGTATACCGTGCCCTATACTTGGGGCTACGTTGGTATAATCTATAATAAGACTCTCGTTGACCCCGAGGACGACGTCAATACCTGGGATATCCTCTGGGACGAAAAGTATGCCAAGAACATACTTATGTTCAACAACTCCCGTGACGCCTTTGCCATAGCTCAGTTCAAGAACGGCTTTTCGGTAAACACCGCGGATGAAAGAGAGCTTGAGATCGCGGCAGATACCCTGCGTGAGCAGAAGCCCCTTGTTCAGTCCTACGTTATGGACGAGATCTTTGACAAGATGGGCGGCGGCGAGGCGGCTCTTGCCCCCTATTATGCAGGTGATGCGGTGACCATGATGGCGGATAACCCCGACCTTGGTTTTGCCATCCCCCGTGAGGGTTATAACTACTTCATCGACTCTATGTGCATCCCCACCACCGCGACCCACAAGGAAGCGGCTGAGATGTTCATCAACTTTATGTGCGAAACAGAGGTTGCGCTTCGCAACATAGAATATATCTGTTACTCCACCCCTCATACCGGTGCCCTTGAGGCTCTGCCCGAGGAGGTAAGAAACAATCCCATATTCTATCCCTCTGACGAGGAGCTTGCTATCGCAGAGGCATACAACGCTCTGCCTGAGAGCGCTACCAAAACCATCGACGCACTGTGGACTGACATAATGAGTAACACAGGTTCTATTCCTTGGCTTACTCCCGTGTTTCTGGTAGTATGTATCGGCGTTGCATCCTATATCAACGTTCGCCGTATACAGAAAAACAAACGTAAAAACGATATGTAACAGTAAAAGCCGTCGCATTGCGACGGCTTTTACGAAAGGAAAATTATGTACAGAATAATGTTCGTCTGCCACGGCAATATCTGCCGCAGCCCTATGGCAGAGTTTATACTTAAGGATATGATAAAGGACCGTCGTGATGCCGATCTGTTTGTCATAGAGTCCTCGGCTACAAGCACCGAGGAGATATACATGGGCAGAGGAAACCCTGTTTATCCTCCCGCAAAGCGTGAGCTTGCTGCTCACGGTATTACCTGCGAGGGCAAGCGTGCGGTACAGTTAAGAGCGGACGATTATGACAAGTACGACCTCTTTGCTGTGATGGACTCGGCAAACTACCGTAACGCCAAGCGTATGCTTTTGGGTGACCCCGAGAACAAGGTAAGAAAGCTTATGTCCTTTACCAACCGTGGAGGAGACGTAGAGGATCCCTGGTATACGGGAGATTTTTCCGGAGTTTACAGAGATATATTTGAAGGCTGCCAAGGTATACTTAAGGAGATAGACCGATGAAGGGAGTCGTGTTTGAAGGCGGAGGCCTCCGCGGTTGCTTTACCGCAGGAGTTATAGACGTATTTATAGAGAAGGGAATAACCTTTGACACCGTAACCGGTATCTCGGCAGGTGCCTGCCATGCCTGCAGTTTTCTCACCGGACAGAGGGGCAGAGCTATCGCCGTAGGCAGAGATCCCATTGATGATCCCCGATATTGCAGTATGCGCAATCTTATCAAAACGGGAAATATGTTTGACGAGCAGTTTGTGTTCCACGATATTCCCGAAAAGCTCTTTCCCATAGATAACGAAGCGTTTAAAAAGAATTCTGCAGAGTTTTACGTAGGCGTTACCGACTGTAATACGGGTAAGGCTCATTATCAAAGGATAAAGGATCTTATAGAGGACGTAGAATGGATAAGGGCGTCAAGCTCGCTTCCCTTGGTATCAAGATTTGTTGAGATAGACGGAGTGCCCTATCTTGACGGAGGTATTGCGGACGCCATACCCGTTGACTTTTCTTTATCCCACGGTTGTGACAAAACCGTAGTGGTGCTTACCCGAGCAAGAGATTACCGTAAAAAGCAGGACAGTATGTATCCCGCAATGATGCTTAAATACCGTAAATACCCCCAGCTGCTTAAGGTATTAAAGGATAGACACCGTATATACAACGATACTCTTGACCGTATATCCGAGCTTGAAAAAGAGGGAAAGGTATTGGTCATAGCTCCCGAAGTAACTCTTGCCATAGGCAGGACCGAAAAGGACAAGGAAAAGCTGACTGTCGGCTACAAGCTGGGCAGAAAGGCGGCGCTTACACAAATAGAAAAAATAAAGGAGTTTCTGAAATAATGTTTTTTACCAAAGAGGATAAAAGTATAAGATACGTTGGCAGATGGTACGAGGGTACTGCTACCGCCTGCGGATCATTTTTTGAGATATATTTCAAGGGAGATTACATCAAGCTTCATTTTGACTGCACATACAACCGTGCATCCGCTCCTCACGTATGGCTCTGCCTTGACGACGGCGTTATGACCGAGTCGGTTACTATGCCTTACCTTCGTCTTAACACAACCGAGGGTGAGCATAAGCTTACCGTTATATACAAGGGCGCTGTGGAGATGCAGCACCGCTGGTACCAACCCCTTGAGGGTAAAGTGTCCCTTGTCGGTTACGAGGCTGACGAGGCTATGATGGCACCCAAGGGAACAAAGAAGGTCATAGAGTTCGTAGGCGATTCTATTACCGAGGGCGTTCAGGTGGATCACGAAAACACAATAACCAACGAGGATCCTCAGCCCAACAGAGCCTATGAGGACGACTCTACCGCCACCTATGCTTGGTACAGTGCAAAGGCGCTGGGTCTTGAGCCTGTTATTATGGGTTACGGCGCTGTGGGTGTAAACGTTGCCGGTTGCGGCTCCGTGCCCAAGGCGACCGAGGCTTATCCTTACTGCTTTAACGGTGCGCCCATATCTCACCACCCCGACTACGTGTTTATCAATCACGGTACAAACGATCATTTTTCGGATAAGCCTACTTATGAAAGAGAGTATAAGAGACTTATCGATATCATCTTCTCCCACCATCCCGACGTTACCGTCATTTGTATGAAGCCCTTTGGCAGCTACCATGCCGACTCCTTCCCCTGTGTTGTAGAGGACTATAACAAGGAAACAGGCAGAAAGGTGCACTATATCGACACAACAGGCTGGAACGAAGGAATGTCCACACATCCCACCCGTAAAGAGCATAAGATATTGGGTGCAAAAATGGTGGAAGAGCTTAAGAAAATAATCAAATAAAAAATGCCGTTGCTTTAGAGTCGTACTCTAAAGGACAGTAAAAAAGGAAGCGCGAAAAATTCGTGCTTCCTTTTCATTTTGTCTTATACCGTAGCAAGCAGGGAAAATGTACGGTACATTTTCTTCTTTTTAGGAGAACCTAAAACCCTTAACCTTGCTCACAACTAATTGCATTTTATGGTGATATTAATAAAAGAGAGAA